>JBLIRL010000028.1:0-22688 GCA_049472275.1 Thermoplasmatota archaeon
CTTGCCTTCGAACGTGAGATGATAGACCTTCTTTCTTTGTTTCGCCCCTTTTACATGCGCCACTCGCGATATGATCAGATTATCCTCAAGGAGCTTGTTCACCGCCCTCGGGACGTGCTTTCTGGCTATGCCTATTCCCGTTGCTATTCCAGCCTGGGTCGTTCCCTCGGGAGCCTCGAAATCCTCCTCGTTGGGAATGAACTCCATAAGATGGAGGATCACCCTTTCATCCACCGTGAGCGAGATCTTTTTCCTCATAGCGCCGTAATAACTAATCATCAGGTATTAGAAAATTGTCATTTAAAAACCTTGGAAAATACCTATACAGTTTTTCGACCCTCGTTCTCGAGCATGAGCGCCCTCTTTCTTCCGTCAGCCCTCAGTATCATGGCCTGTCTCTCCCTCTCGGCAGCTATCCTGTCCTCGATGGCGGCCTTAATGGGTCCTACTGGATCGATGTCCTTGATCTCCGTCCTGATCACCTCAACACCGAACACCTCCGCCTCGGTCTTCATCCGTTTTTTGAACTCGGCGTTCACCTCTTCCTGGTGGCGTATAAGGTCCTCGAGGTCGTGCATAAGGGCCAGTTTTCTCATCGTGGCCTGGGCGACCTGGGTCAGATTGGATTTGTACTTGTCGACTTTGAGAATGCATTTGTCCGGCTCGGCCAGTCGGTAATGGACAACAGCCTCGATGATGGTCGGTGAAAGGTCCTTGGACATGATCTCCTGGCGTCCAAGGTCCATGGTCTGGATCCTCGTGTCGGCACGGAACACCCTGGATACGAAGGGTGTCACGATATGCACTCCGGGACCGATATTCTTGACATAACGGCCGAATCTCATGTAGACGCCGATCTCGTATTCCTGGATGATTATCAGGGAGCTGAACAATGCCCAGATGAAAAGGATGAGAGCTAGGACAATGATTGAAGCAATGAGCACGATCTCGATCATATCCAAGCTCCACACCTCCGGATCAACCTACCTACTGGAAACCGGGTGGCGATTATTAATCCTTTGGGCTTCCAATGGAGAAAAAATGGTGCTTTTCCCATACATCGCGCATGGTTCAAAAGAGAAACTCTTAAAAGGGAGCCCCTGTATTGCCTGTCGCTCTACCCCTAGGGCTGGGGGAGTCTAAAAACTCCCTTTCTGGGCCAAAAACTGCGAACGTGGGATGTCCAATGTCGGAATACCTTGAGGAACTCGATCATAAAAGGAACAAATTGAACCAGGAGGCGGAAGCTCACAGGAAGAAACGCGATAGGCTGAACCAGGAGACAAAGAGGTTCGCCGAACAGCGTGATCAGCTGAACTCCCAGGTGAAGAAGCTGCTTCAGGAAGCCAATCGTTTCAAGGACAAGAGGGACGAGCTGAACACCAAGGTAAGGGAAGAGAAATCCGTTAGGGATACATTGACGAGGGACTACACGACATTGAAGGCACAGCTGGACAAGATGAAGAAGAGCAGGCTCTCCTCCAACGATGAGCACTCTCTGGGAAAGTTAAGAAAGGAATTACACGGTCTAGAGTTCAAGCAGCAGACATCGGTCCTGGAGACGGACAAGGAAAGGGCTTTGATCGAGAGGATATCCCATATAAAGAGGCAGATCAAGAAGAAAGAGAAGGAAATGGAGGGGAACGAGGAGATAAGGGAACTCATCCAGAATGTCAGGGAGGCCAAGAAGAAGATGGATGAGTCCCACCACAGGGTGAACGAATACGCCGACCTTGCCCAGAAGGAACATGACTCCATGATAGAGCGGTTCACAGAATCTGATAAGATCAGAAAGGATGCCGATACTTCACAGGAGAAATTCGTTGAATCGAAGATCAAGGCCGATGAGGAACACAGAAAGCATATTGAGCTCATCCATCTGGTGCATGACCTTGACAAGATCATATTCGCCCTCAAGCAGAGGAAGAAGGTCAGTGAACGGAAACAGGGGAAGGCTCAGGCTCAGGCAGCACCCGCTCCGGCCCAGACCGGAAAGGCCGAGGCAGAGAAGATTTACGAGAAGTTCAAGAAGGGCGAGAAGATATCCACAGAGGACCTGATGCTGCTTCAAAAATACGGTTTCCTATGACATTCCAGCTCTGAAACCCACGAGGAGTTCGGAGACGACCGTCCATACCTTCAGGGTCCCCCCCGGTATCGTTAGTTTGATATCCGAATATCTTTCCACAGGAGACCTGTAAACCCCGCTCGAAAATCCACCTATCAGGCATATCACATCCGCGAGGTCATCCTCCTCTTTCATCTTCCCGAAGAACTCCCAGCTATCCATCTCCGGCCCGTCGGGATGCAGACAGATGGTCCGTGAGCGGCCCCTGTCCATACCGCATTCCTTCATTATCATATCGATCGCTGAGCCCAGGTCCATCCCGTCCTGGGTCCTGATGAGCGGATTCCTGCCAGCGGGAACGGAACCTGTTCGCAGAAGCTCCTCGAATAGACCGCTGTAGCGGTTGTAGTTCTTTGGAAGACGGGTGGTGGGATCGATCTTGATCAGAACATCGTTCCTCGTATGGACGAAGAGCCTGAGACACCCCTGTGAATTCAACACCGAGTCCAGTCCCAGAAGGAGGAACTGATGCACAATGTCTGGTCTGCCGCGTCTGTTCTTGTCCTCATCGTTTTTAAAGACCGAATGGTGGAGAGATGAATCGAGAAGGACCATCGAGGGCTTCTTCTTCCTTTTCCTGGCATTTTGGACCACCGCCGGATGCGACCAGTACTCTTCGGGGACAAGCTCCAGTTCGGAATCCACGAGGATCAGGGTAAGGTTCATCCTCGGTATGGGTCTATCAAGCTCATCTGTCCTCATGCTCAACGACCTCTCTGTTGTCCCTCAGAAGGTCCATGACCTCAAAGAGGTCCACTGCGACGAAATCCGCGGAGGGCGCCCATTCATCGGCCCTTTCCTGGGTTGTGAGCAGTACAGTCTTGACACCTGCATTGTTACCGGCCTGGACATCATAGAGGTAATCGCCGACAAAGGCCATCTGATGCGGTTCGATGCCGAAATGATTCAGAACGAAGTTCAGAGCCTCCGGAGAGGGTTTCGGTGCGGCGTTTTCCCTGGAGATGATCATGTCCACTTCCAGGTCGAGCACCTCGAGAGTGAGTGCGGCCGCCTCCTGTGAATTCCTGGTGATGACCACAACCTTAATTCCCAGATCCCTGCAAAGTGAGATGATCTCCCTCGCCCCCTGCGAGACCTCGGCCTTCCTGGCCGCCTCTCTCTCCCTTGCCTCGAGTTCCCTGAGGAGCCTCGTCCTTTCCTTCTCCGGAAGTGAGGATATGTATTGCAGGGAGTCCCCCTCCGGAATACCAAGGTCCTTTCTGATGGCCCGAAAATCGAGTTTCATCTTGACCAGCGTCCCATCCAGATCGAACCCCATAACCTTGACATGCTTCATGGTATCACCAGGCCCCAGCCTCCGATATTGGATTTGGATATGTACCAAGGTATTTCATACCATCGAAATCCAAATGAAGTCTCATCCATCGGAATATATGTCCAATATCCTGAGCTGGACATCCTTGGAACCCCTCCAGGAATGGACCTCCGGAACCCCTGCAACCGTGACAACTGATCCGGGACCAAGGCTGCCGAGCAGGTTGCCCATATTGAACCATATGCATCCGATCGAGCTCTCCTTATCAACGATTGAGAATTTCAGGTGTTTGCCTTCCCCTACCGCAGAGATATCATATCCTATAGAAACGTCCCTTACGGATATCACGGGTTGGGGATTGCCCATTCCGATAGGGCCCAGGGCTTCAAGTGATATGACAGAATCGAGATCGAGCTCACTTAGGTTAAGGTCCAGGTCGATATCTATCTGGGGGATGAAGCTATGGTCCGGGTACCGTTCGTCAACAAGATGGCACAACCTCCTTCTCAGCTCCGGGATCTCCTCGTACCTCAATGTCAATCCTGCAGCTCTTTCGTGGCCTCCATGCTCCAAGAGCAGATCTGAGACCGATCCGAGTGCTTCCACGAGGTTGAATCCCCCCGGAGCCCTTGCCGATCCCCTGGCAATTTCATTTTCTATCGTCAGTACGATTGTTGGTTTGCCCGTGATTTCCACGAGCTTGGCTGCCGAGACCCCGATCACGCCGGGATTCCAATCATTTTTCCCCACGACAAGGAACGGGTCGTCGGCATAACCATTCCGTTCGATCTCCTCAAGAACCTCCGTTACCAGCCTCTTTCCAATGGCCTGCCTCTTGAAGTTCAGGGTGCTAAGTTCTCTGGCAAAGAGCTCCGCATCCACCCTGTCCTTCGTGAGGATGAGATCGAGGGCGAGTCCAGGGTGGGCCAATCTTCCAGCAGAGTTCATTCTGGGCCCCAACTTGAAGGCGACATCACCCGATCTGATCTTCCTTCTGGGGTCCAGACCTGATTCGGACATGAGCATGGCGAGTCCGATGTGATTTGTGGTGCCGAGCCGGTCAAGTCCGAAATGGACCATGGGTCTGTTCTCATCGATCAGGGGAACGAGGTCGGATACCGTCCCAAGCGCCACCAGGTCAAGAAGCTCTCTCACATCAGTCCCGATGAGTTCCCTCATCTGCAATGCAGTTGCCAGTTTGAAAGCCACTCCGACCCCGGCCAGTTCCTTGAATGGGTAGTCCGTACCTTCGACCTTCGGATCGATCACCGCTGAAGCATCTGGTACAGTCTTTCCCGGCTCATGATGGTCTGTCAGGATCACATCGATACCTGAAGAGCCCGCCGATTCTATCTCCTCGATCGCCTTGATGCCGCAATCCACGGTTATCAGCAGTGTGTCCCCTCTCTTCGACATCTCATCCATGCATGACCTGGAGATCCCATAGCCTTCCTCGAACCTCGAGGGAAGGAAATGGTTCAAGGCCCCTTTCCCGGCCCTTTCGCTCAAAGCGGTGAGCAGAAGTGCAGTGGAGGTAATGCCATCAACATCGTAATCTCCATGGACCGTGATGCCCTCGCCAGTCTCCAGGGCCTCTCCTATTCTATTGACCGCAGGTTCCATGTCCCTGAAAAGGAATGGATCATGGAGGTTCCTGAGATTCGGGTGAAGAAAATCATATGCCTGCTCCGCACCCCTTATCGATCTGCACGCCAGAATCCTCGATAGGATCATGTCGATATCCAGTTTTTCCGAGATGCTCTGTGCAAGACCGATATCCTCCTTCCTGAACCTCCACTCCTGGGTCTTCAGAGAAACCATTACCCTTCACCATCTACAAGTCAACGGTCAGCCGTTTAAATCGTCCCCTGGGAGTTGTCCGAAAGAAACTCGGCCCTTGAGTGTGAGATTCTGCTCCCTCAATCGGACCGATCCTTGGTCCTGAAGGAGAACTTGAGGTAAAGCGGTCCCTGGATATCGATCTTCTTTTTGTGGCTCAGGAGATATTGTAGGGCTTTCGAATTGAGCTTGATGTTGATACCTTCGAGGTCCTTGACCTTCTCGTAGGTCTTGCTGGTGTGGCCAAGTTCTATGGCCTTCTCGATCTTCCAAGCTGCATACCTGGCGAATCCCTTTACAAAGGTCTTGCTGGTCTTCAGGGCTCCCGATTCTTCCATCTTCTGTGACGTTCCGGGTGTGGCGCCGATGATGTTCCCGTCGCGGACCCAGATCTCGTTGAATGCGGCAGGTCCCGACAGGCCGTATCCGGGTCCCGCTTCTTTGAGTACGACCTCAACAGGAATGCCTGTCATCTTCAGTTCGGAGGCCCTCTCATCGGAGACCAGGAACTTACCGTATTCAGAATCGATGAGGAATCCACTCCATGCAATCTCCTTCTTCTTCTCGGTGTTCCCCGCGTTGTCCTTGTAGCATTTAAGAATGGCATTTGAGATCTCCTTCCCGTACTCGGTCTGCGGTTTCCTGATGTATCTCAATGAGGAGGATATCTCTTCATCGCTGAGGTTCCATGCTGAGAAGAACTGGGGAAAGAAGAGCTCCCTTATGTCCGGATAACCGTGTTTGTACATCAATGTCCTCTCGACCCCGATATCCGCGATAAAGACAGGAGCATTTATGCCCCTCTCGGAGAGGACATCGGTGGAGACCATACCGCATGTTCCGAGTTCCAGTTCGTCACCGAAGATCTCGATCTCGGTCCCCTTCTCGAAATACGGGAAGGGATATGGTTTTTCAATGAACTGGACATCCTCAAGCTCCATATTGTCTATGACCTTCTTCAGTATCCTCTTCCCCTTTTCTATATCGATGTCGTCATCGAGGATTGCCAATGACAGAACGTTGTAGGTCCTGATATGCCTGCTGTCCTGGTAGGGTTCCCTTCTGAAAATGGTGGCGATTGTGAACAGCCTTATGGGGAAGGATTCCTGATCATAGGTCGCCTCCAGGGTGGATATCCAGGATGTCGGCATGAAGGACCTCAGGGTCATATCATCATCCCCGGGCTCCCCGTACTTCAGGTCCGGAATCAGGTTCATGATGGAGATCGCTTCCTCGTGTGAGATACTCAGCTCCGAGGTGATGGTCCTGAGCAGTTCCTCACCGCTGGTATCCTCGTCGATCGAGTCGAGAACGTTCCACAGTTCGGCCTGGTCGATCTCAGGGAACCTCTCGAGAAGTTTGATCTCCACCTCCTTCTGGGGAGGCACCGGTTCAAGCCGTACCCAAGAGAGATGGTAGATGGAGTCCATGAAGGCAGGGTAGAGGTCCCCGGTCAGCTGCTTGATGTCCTTGAGAGGAAGAAAGTAGGAGGTCTGTACCTCGTCGAATCCGCTGGACAGCATCATCTGGCGCAGTTCCTGGACAACATCCGAAATTGGGTGGGAATGACCGATGCCAGCGAAGTATTCGACCATATCCTCTAGCTTGGTCTCCTCCTTTCCGGAGCTCTTCTTGACCTTTTTCGCTTCCTTATCGACCATCTGTCTGCACCACCTTGTCTTTGTTCCTCCCTTCCTGGGAATGGAGAGCGATAAGGAGTTCTCCGCCTGTCCTGTCCAGCAGGCTTCTCACGACATCCTGCTTCTTCTTCAAGGGTATCATACCTGTGGGATATGCAAGTCCAGCGACCATCTCTCCGATCTCCTTCATGCTCTCATAGACGGATACCGCACCCTCGATTTCGGATCTCAGCAATCTGTTAAGCGTGACCCTTCTAAGCTCTCCGACCGTATCGCAAGCTCCAAGAACGTAGACCCTTTCCGGAACACCCAGGTGGTCAGGGTGGGGAATGCTATCTCCATTCAGGATGGATCTGAGTATCTCGGCCTCGCAGTATTCCGCAAGTGCGTCCTCAACGAACGCGAACCTATGAACATTCCATCCGTCAATGTCCGTTATCCTGCCGACATCCTCTCTGATCCCGTCCAGGTCGACATCCCTTTCCATTACCAGTTCTGAAATGGCCTTCCTGCAAGAGCGTATGATGTCCCTTGACATGGAGAAAGCCTCATCCCTGGTCCTCTCCTCCTGATCTAAAGCCCTTGTCAGAGAGGATCTCAGTTGCTGGATATCGGACATCTGATAAACAATTCCCTGCTTGTATATAACCATAGCCTTGAGAATCTGCGCCACCCTTTCCGGTCACCTCATGGGTCTCAGCATGTCGACGGGATTCACCCTGAGGGTCCTGAACGCAGCCAGATAGGTTGTTGTCAGTGTGAGGAGCATCACGAGAACACCCACAACCACGACTAGCTGTAGCGGGATGGCCGGCTGTACGAAGAAGATACCCTTGTCTCCTCTCTCTATCAAGTATGCCGCAAGGTTCACTATGAGAGGTGTTCCAAGGAAGAGAGCTGTGAGAAAGGATATCATTCCCATGACACCACCCTCGGTCAGGAAGATCTTCATGACCTCTCTTGAGGAGAATCCAACGGATCTCAATATCCCTATCTCGCTCTTGCGCTCCTGTATGGATATCGACATCGTGTTGAACATTATGAAGGATGCCACAAGCAGGATGAACAGCGAGGTAACAAGCAAATAATTTACAAGCGAGGATTTCGCACTTTCCGACAGCTCGTTTCCCTCAAGCTGGAACTCCTCGAACATCGAGATCGATCCGGGGATCCTGCCGTTGAGAAGGTTCGCCTTCTCGTCTGTCCCGGAGATCTCGTTTATCAGACCGAAAACAAGGGAGGATGTAAGGAGTATGAACGCGGTCGTGATGCTCAGAGTGATAATTGTCGTGACGGACCTGAAGAGGTTGTGTCTGATATGTGACAATGCATATGTCGCCGGATTGAAGGAAGGCATGTCATCGGTCATCCTTGGATCCTCCTCCCTTCTTGGCTGATAGACTCACCATCCCTTCCCTGGAGTGAGCCTTCCCTTTGATTATCCTTCCATCGCGGACCTTGATCATGACCTTTGCCCTGCCAGCGACGATCCTGTCGTGGGTGGCCAGGATTAGTGTTTTTCCCTCGTCATTGAGCTCTTTGAAAAGGGAGACTATCTCCCTGGCTGTCTCGCTGTCGATATTCCCTGTTGGCTCGTCGGCAAGGATGAGCATGGGATCGTTGATCAACGCACGAGCGATGGCCACTCTCTGCCTCTCCCCGCCCGAGAGCATTCCCGGAAGATGATCGAAGCGTTCCCGGAGACCGACCCTTTCCAGAAGGTCCCTGGCCCTGCCGGTCGGGGTCTCCTTCTGGAACATCACCGGAACCAGAACGTTCTCGACGGCAGTAAGCGAGGGTATCAGATTGAAGAACTGGAATATGAACCCGACATTATGCTTGCGGAACTTCGCCCTCTGTTCCTCGTTGAGTCTGTTGATCTCGGCGTTCTTGATCCGAACCGTTCCAGAATCCGGTCTGTCGAGACCGCCCAGTATGTTAAGGAGGGAGGTTTTTCCGGAACCGGACGGTCCCATAACTGCAACCATTTCCCCCTCTTCTATCTCGATCGAGAAATGGTCCAGTGCCTTCACGGTAGAAGTTCCGACCCTGTAGGTCTTGACAAGGTCGACCGCCTCGATGAATGGTCTATCCTGCATCCCTCAGCACCTCCATGGGTGAGGACCTGATGATCCGGATCAGAGGAGGGATCAGACCCAGGGCTCCAGCACCTAGACCCAGCAGGATCGTGTTCAGAATGGATAAGGGATCGTAGACGAGAGGTAGGTCCAGTTCTCCTCCGAGAAGTGTAAGGTTGGCATTGTCGACCAGAGGAACGACCGCAACAGCGGCGAGAAGACCTGCAAGAACACCCATTCCAACGATCATCATGATTGACCCTGCCACGAGGAACGAGACCTGGATTGAGCTGATACCAAGCGCCCTCAGGCTAGCCAGTTCGAACCTCCGCTCCACGACAGTGATCATTGCGGTATTGGCGATGACAAGTATCATCAGGGCCCAGCAAAGCACTGATATGAGATATACCCAGTCATCCATGACCTGTTTAACCTTGAAAAGCTCCTTGCTTTCCTCAGAGGGAACTCCCTCGGATTCCTCCTCGAAATATTCATCTAGTCCTCTGTCCATCGAAGAGAACAGCACGAAGAGCAGTACAAGGGAAGCTATCCCGGCCATTGACATTATGGTCCTTGATCTGTTCCTCCAGGTTTCCCTGAGCATGTAGCCAAACGGCGTCAATCTTCTTGGGGCCTCGTTCAGAGGTTTCCTCTCCTTTGCCCTGAGTCCCCCGAACCTGCCTTTACCTTCACTCATCGAAAAGCACCGTCTTCCTTCTTTCGTCCCGCTCTGCAGTGTCATTCACACCGTCGGGATTTCCTTTTTGCCTCCGAAGGGGTTCTTGGAACTCCCGCCTCCTCCAGACGGAGTGAGGCACTTTCATGCCCATGTCCGGATTAAACCCTTTCGGTGCCCTTGGTCTAGCTGAACTTGAAAGTTTCAATTATCTGATGTGCATTTCCCTTCCATGGGTTCCGAAAGGACCGTAAAAGGTCCGAGAAGGTACGTCATGGACAGGATGACCCTGGTGGCCCTGTTGTGCATGTTGCTTTTCGGAACAAGTTTCTGGGGTCTTGTGATCGTTCTCGAACGGATCCCGCCCGTCACCTTGGGATTGTTGAGAGCTTTCCTGGTCTCAGCCTTCATGATCTCGCTTTTCTACATAATGGGAAGGTTTAAAGGAAGAAAGTGGATGATGAGGGGAAGGAACCTGCTTACCGCGGGGCTCGGCGGGAAACGCGGCTTCGCCACGGCCATTTCCTTGGCGATATTCAGCACCGTTCTTCCGAACATATTCCAAAATGTTGGGATGACCATGATGGACCCCGGGTCAACATCCTCACTGACGGCATTGATCCAGGGTGTCTCCCCCGTATTCACCATCATACTTGCAGTGATCATCCTCAATGAGAGATTGGGAATCTGGAAGATGACGGGCCTGCTTGTCGCCATCCCCGCCACAGCCGTCCTGACGACCTACGGTTCGGAGGGGATCGATCTGGATTCGAGGGAGACCCTCGGAGCGTTCCTGAATCTCCTGACCGCACTCAGCTACTCGGTGTCCGGATTGATTCTGAAACATGCCATGAACAGAGGTGCAAAACCGATTCATCTAGTTTCCGTAAACGCGATGTACGCCACATTAATACTCTTCCCCATCGCATTGTTCACATGGATGATGGGCTGGGAGGAGCCGACGCTCATCCTGGGTTCAGGAATACATGTTTGGCTTGCTCTCTTTTACGTTTCCGTCGGATTATACGGAATAACCGCCTTCATATGGTACGGAGTTATCAGGTCGGGTGAACTCTCAAGGGTGACCTTCTTCGTTTTCCTGCTTCCCGTGTTCTCCTATCTGATGGGTTTCGTACTCCTTGGAGAAAGACTTGACGCCATCCAGCTGCTGGCGGGTGGAATACTGCTTCTAGGTGTCGGGATCTCTCAGATGGGGAGAAAAAAGGTAATTATCTGTGAACCTGATTGATGTCGGAGGGTATGATGATGTTCTCCAAGCGTTTTGCGGCTCTCGTTTCTCTCCTTGTCCTTGCAGGATGCATGAATACGGCGGGAAGCATCCGATTTGATGATCCCATGGTGCCCGATCCAGATTTCGATCCGGAACTCGGAGTGGATATTCCCACCTGGAGGGTGGGCGACCATTGGAACTATTCGACGAGTTTCACCGTAAGTTATCTCGGATTCAATATACCGGTGAGCGGGTGGATGAACATGTCCACCGCACTGATAACACTTGATTTCTCCTATTCGGATTCCCCGGTATATATCACCGATATCACGGGTAACCTGACGGGGCGCCTCTACATCCCTCTCCTCGGTATAGATGAGACGATCTATGTGAATCTCACGGGTTACATATGGGAAAGGATCCAGGACCTTTCCATGTACAGGCTGGTCGTCAACGCTTCGGTTACCGGGACCCTGACCGCGCTGAACGGATACTATCCCTTCGGTTACGAATATTCACCACCGCTGGAGCAGTATGATTTTCCCCTTGTGCCGGAAGAGGAATGGAAGGTGAACGTGTCCGCCAGAGCGCCCTTCGGGGCGTCCGGTGACCTTGTGAACTTCCAAGAGAACCTCTCGTGCGGCGATCCAGTTCCCGTCGTTGTTCCGGCCGGCTCGTTCATATGCTATCCGATCGCCGAAGAGGATGTCCCTGTTCTCTATTACAACCGTACCGTCGGAAACACCGTGGAACGGATCTTCGATCTCAATATACAAGGTGTCCAGTTGACGATACCATGGAAATTGAGGGAGTACGAAAGAGCTCCCGAGGAAACAAGGATCAGACTTTGGATAGGGTCAGAACAGCCCGTAATGGCCGGGGAGACCTTCCAGATAAAGGGAGAGCTCAACACCGGCAACACGATAGTCACGGTATTCTTTCCCGGTGGGCGGATTGCAGCCACCATACCCCTCGCAGGTCCGCAGCTTTCGTTCAACAGGGACCTCACCGCTCCAATGTACATGGATGATACCCCCACAGGGTTCGATCATGGATCCTTCGGCATACTTGCCGTGGTTGGCACCCTCGATGAGTACGATGTCTGCACGGTGACGACAAAGGCACTGGACCTTATGGTAAATGAGAGCTCCCTGACGATCTCCCATACAAATGAGGGGACCAAGGACGACGATTTTACAGCTGGGGTGGTCATATACAATACATTGAACTACGGTATCGATGAGTTCTCCTTCGTCATCCTGAACACTACAGGAGCCGAGGTCTATTCGGATCTTGTAGAGGGTCTGCAAGCCCATGAGAATCACAGGATCTCCGTTCCACTTGGAAAGCTCGCACCGGGAGACCATTCCCTGGAGCTCTTTGTGGATCATCTGATGCAGATAGATGAATACAATGAGACCAACAACGCGGTGAAGGTGAACTTCACTGTGAAGGAAAGACCGTCTCTCTTTGTCAACTCCAGTCTTGAGCCCGGGGATATCACCATGAAGGAAGGAGAATGGTTCAATATCACTGCCAATTCGTACCGTGGTGGAGAGGCGATGGATGTGTGGAACTGGACGCTCGACGGGGTCCTTGTGGACAGTGACCAACACCTGAATCTCACTCTCGGGTTCCTCGGGGAGCTCTCATCCAGGGATACACCTTACATTGTTGGATATTCCACCGATCCATCCTTCCTTTACGAGGGAGAGAACGGCACTTTGATCTGGAACCTCACTGTTCTGAATGTGAACAGGGAACCGGTTCTCCTGTCTTTCGCACCAACCAACCAGACCGTGGTGCTCATGGAAAGTGAGGGGGTCGAGCTTTCACTGGAACTGTTCGATCCCGACCTCACCGTTCCCATGGTGGAATGGATCGTTGACGGCGAGCCTGCTGCTCCCGGTTCGTACCCGGGTCATTCGATTTTCTTCAATTCCACATACATTGGAAGCAACTCGTCGGAAGGTTCACCTTACTTCGTGGAGGCAAGGATCCGTGATCCCGAGGACCCGATGGTGAACCTGACCCATAACTGGACGATACGGGTGATGGACCTTGACAGGGAACCCTCCATCAATGTCCTCCCCTCACCGGGTGACATCACCATCATGCACAACGGAACGCTGGAATTCCAGGTGTACGCAGAGGACCCGGACAATGATCCCGCCACGGTGGGCTGGTTCATCGAGGGAAATGAGATGTCGGAAGGGATGAACTTCTCCTTTGATCCGATCGCTCTCGACCTGTCCAGGGAGGATATGGTCGGATTGAAGGTCGTTATCACGGTGGGTTCCTTCCAGTACGAGTATAACTGGACGATCGTAATCCTGAAGCCCGTGCAACCGGAAGAACCCGAACCTGTACCTCCGGCAGGTGTCGTCATCACCTTGCCGATATCCGGAACGCGTTTTCATACGAACGATACGGTGACATTCAAAGCCGTTCATGTCGATGCCCGTCCGCTACTGTTCGTCTGGTATATCAACGGCTCTTTCTATGAAGGGGATGAGGTCTCCCTATCCGGTTTCGCTCCAGGGAGCTACATTGCCGTTCTCAACGTATCCACGGAGGGACCTCCTCCCGGATGGATCGAGTTGACCGTCGATTTCACTGTAGTGGTCCCGGATGATCGTATCGTCGAACCCGAGGATGGAGAAGATGATCCCTTTCCCTGGTGGCTTCTGTTGATCGGCATCCTGGGATTGATCGGCATCGCGGGTCTCATATTCCTTGCTCTGAACAGAGGGAAGGACAAGTGGGCCGAGGAATAGATTCTATTCCTCGTAGACCTCCCCCTGTTTTCTCCTGGCGGTCAGCCAAAGCGCCAGCGCGGTGATACCGGCCAGGGAGACGAGTACCAGGACCGACCACAGGAGGCAAGAGGCAGGTGAGAACAGGTCCCTATCATCGTTTGAAAGTACCAGCCTGTCAATGGTATGAACCTTACCCGGTTCTATCTCCATTTCCACCTTGACCGTCCGGTATCCCTCTGCCTCCACGACGATAATGGATGGACCCGCTTCGATATCCAGGGTGAAGAAACCATCCTCCCTTGACCTGGTCTCGTTCTCCCCTTCCACGAATATTCTTGCGAAATCCACCGGTCTCCCCTTCCTGTCAACGATGTAACCTGTGACAGTTCCCTTGTTGGTTGTTGTGAATTCCCATATGAAGGAGGGAAGCCGATTTCCCGCCAGGTCCCATCCCACTATTGTGACTGAATATCGTGTCCCGAAAGAGAGGTTACGATCCGGTACGAATATCAGCCTGTCACCTTTCCATTCCAGCTTACCGTTGACATCTTCCATTCGGAACTGGAACGTGGGTTTATGCATCCTCTCGCTGAATGTCACCGAGACTACCGTCTCAACATCGACATCTACACCAACAGGTGAATAGGTCAGAACCTCCGGAACGGTCTGGTCCAGCGTGAAGGAGGTGGAGACGGTGATATCGTTTCCGGCCCTGTCCCACATCCTGACACTGAACAGGTAGTCTCCTTCCTTAAGGTTGACCATTGTGAACGTCGTATCCTCCTCCACGTCCCTCCAAGAATCACCGCCAAGCTTCACCTCGTACCTGTCCAATCCCGATGTCTCATCCGATCCGTTCCACCTCACGGTTACCGGGGACGAACTGATGAAGGAGCCGTCCAACGGACCGATTATCCTTAATCTGGGGGAGGTGCCATCGATGATGATGTCCGCGGTCTCGATTCGAAAATTCCCGGCCCTGTCGAGCGCCATGATCTGTATGGAATAGTTACCGTCCGGCATTCCCCATAGGGACCTGTCCGTCCTTGTTCCCAGTGAGGTCCAGTTCCAATCGTTCACGCGGAAGCTGTATCCTTCGAGCCCGGTCCCGTTGTCACTCCCGTTCCATTCTACCTTTATATCGCCGGTCCTGTAGTAGCCTCCGTCGTCGGGAGAAAGCAGCTTCAACTCCGGAATATAGGTGTCGATGGTGAATGAAACTCCTCTTTCTACCCTGTTTCCTGCCATATCGATGGCCGCGACCTCGACTGCATGGAATCCGTCAGAGGTGAATTCGAACGCATGTCCGTTCTCGTCCTCCGACGCGGTCCAGTTGCAGCAGTCGGCCCTCACTTCGAATCCCGAGATGCCGGAAAGGCCGTCGTTACCACTCCACTCCACGAATACCTTCCTTGTCCTGATGAATGTTCCGTTCTTGGGTGTCAAAATGGTGAGGTCCGGGGCGGACATATCTGTCATGAACTCGACCGAATCGATCTCGATGTTGGAAATATTGTCGACAGCGGCGACACGCACCGAATGCGAGCCTTCGGCAAGATCGGGGAACGTATGGGTCATATTGTGTCCGACATCGATCCAGGAACCCTCGTCAAGCACGATCTCGAAATGGTCCAATCCGCTTCCGTTCTCGTTCGCTTCCCATTCGACCGTCACTTCATTTACCTTGAGGAAGGACCCGTTGGAAGGAGTTGTGATGTTCACCGTAGTGGGTAGAACGACCGGTGTTGCCTGGACCTTTGCGGAACGGTCGCTCTCGATCAGCTGGTTGACAGCGGTCACCTGGTAAGTGTAGTTGTTCCCGACGGTTGTGGACAGGTCATGATAGGTGGTAGCATTGCCATTTACGGTGCCAACGAGGGAAAGCGGACCTCCATTCATACCCCTGTAGATATTGTTCGAGACCATCACTGTGAACCTCGTCTGCACCGGGGGATCCCAGGATATCAGGAGCATGCCATTCTTGGTCGAGGCAGAAAGGTTCGTTGGAGGAGCGACCACCGGGCAAGTCGTCAGCGGGAAGTTGTCCTGGGGCATCACTGCTCCGCTCGCGCCAATCGTGTAGGGAAGGTCCACTATGCCATCTCCGTCGGAATCCGGTGACCTCCAGTCCCTCCAGTAGTTGCCCCTTCCATCCGTGCTATTCCAGGAATTGTCCCCGATCATGTCGAATCCCTGGAATATGTTCGGTCGATATTCGTCCCTGCTCCCGTCGTTGTAGAAGAAGTAATTGTCCCAGATCAGATTGTTATTTGAGAACGACAGGTACAATCCTTCCTCGGAGAAAGCCCAGTGCCTGTGGAAGATCGTATTGCCGGTTATTATCCCGCTGTCCGATTCTATTATCAGGATGCCGGGTCCGCCGGTTGTATCAAGCACCAGGTTGTCGATCAGGGAGATGTTCATGCTTGAATGAAGGCGGATCCCCGAGGACCTGGCCTGTTCAATATTGCATCCCTTCACGACGGAGTCCCTGCATTCGTACATCACGATCCCGTAGTAGGGATTATCCAGCTGCAGTCCATCGATGACCAGCCCTTCGCATCCTACAGCCTGGAGAGGGACCGTGACCGCTTCGGTTGAATAGAAGGTGAGGGACCGGTCCATGATACCGTATAGTATTAATTGACCTATCCGTTGAGGCAGGGCATCAAGATCCTCGTTTCTTGTTGCCACCACGATGGGATTGCCGTTCACAATGTTCGTCCTGTCGATATCCGTGTTTGTCATCCAATCGGTGTCTGGATAGTACCATGAGAAGAGAATCCCCGAATGATGGAAGATGTTCGATCTGGCAAAGATGGGGGCTCTTCGCAGGTCCAGGGTTGCAAAGGTGATGTTGTTGCCTGTGAAGGTAATCCCCGTGGAGTTGTCTATGACCACCTCTTCTCCTCCCTGGATAGTGTTGCTCGATATATCGGCCTCATCACAGTCGACAATTATCAGGCCGGCGCTTTCTGTCGCCCAGTTGCGGAAATGATTGTCATGGATATCTATGGATGAAGATGTCACAACCGTAAGCCCGCTGTAGGTGTCGAAGAATATGCTGTTTTCGTCGATATCGATATCGATGGAATGGAGTATTCTTACCACCTCTCCTCCCGTTGATGAAATCGTGTTATTGGTTAGCTCTATCGAGACAGAGTCATCGATCAGAATATTCATCCGGGAAGTTGTGAAGTTGGAGTCAGAGACCTTGATTTGGCTGCATTGCTCTATGGATGCGCCATAATAGCTGTTGTTTACTGTCACGCCTCTGATCTCGATGTTAGTTGCGTTCCACAATTCCAGCGGTGTGTCCATCGTACCATTCTCGAGAAGACAATCCTTCAAGAGCAGATAGAGGGTCGTATTCCCGATATAGATCCCTCCCCCCGAATCATCAACGTCTAGGGAGATGTTCCCGATCAGGTAGGGATCGCCCTCTGTACCGCTGCCGGTCCAGTCGCTCGAGGATGCCTGGGAGATCAGATCTGCATCGGAATCGATCCGTATGGGATCCCCAGGAGCCCAGAGAGATTCGGAATTCATCGAAGTCGAGCTTAACATCCCCAGGTCCAGATGTACCGCCAGCGATATCATGACCAAAAGGCACATGGACAATGAAGCGAACTTGTTCATGGATCGACCTCGATCGCAATATCACCGGGACCAAGAGGGTCCAGGGTAGAATGTAATCCCAATTTCTTCACCTTAATACTTTGGCTCTTCTGTGTTATTTTCTTCCTTCCTGCTCTTCCTGCGGTAGATGAAGAACCCGACTATTCCGGCGATGACAACCAGTATTACAACCAGTATCGTTACTGTCGTGGCATTGAAGAATCCCTTCTCGTTTGATACCGACGTATCATCGTCGTCATCATCATCAGATACACCAGTGTCCTTTATGGTGAAGGACATCTGGGCCGATCCGCTCCTGTATCCTTCCTTCTCGGCCGTTACCTTGATCCATCCCTGTCTGTCCGTTGTGACCTCGCTGGCTTTGAATGTGACGGTGAAGGTCCCGACAGCTGTCCTCTCCGTCGAAAAGGTCCCGCCCGAACGCTCGACCTTGATATCTTCTACATCTAGGTAATCCCCTCCCGCCTCCACTGTGGCGGTAATATCCTTGCTCTCTTCCTCGTCGATGGTGGAGAACCTGGGCGAGAGCGCGACCTCGATTATCTTGTCGGGGTCCACGGGGAGCAGGATGTCGAACTCGAACTCGAGATAGGTGGTGTGATAACCGTTCATGAATGCCGTTATGTTCACCACCTCGAGGTCGTCATCCTCGAGGTCCGGTGCCGTGTATGTGAAGGAGTACCCGCCGAGGCCCAGGTCAGATACCTCGGAAGCAGTTCCGAGCCAAGTGGAAACCTCCACTGAAACACCCTCGATAGGATCATCGTTTGCGGTCTCGTAGATGTTGACAGTGAAATCCTGTTCCTCACCCATCTCGATACCTTCTATCTCCGGATTTACCTCTATGTACATCCTGTCCTTCGGTCCGATCACCCTGATCTCTTCCTCGAGGTCGCCCACGATATTGCAGACCGCATTCACCCTCAGAACATCATTGTCCTCCGCTGATACATCGAATTCCAGGTAGAAGACCCTAAGTGAAGGCTGCTCTGTGTATTCCTCCTGAATTATTGACACATTGTTTCGAAAGACCTCCACGCTCTCAATGTAATGCTGGCTTGGAGCAGGTGTTGTGTGAGTGATGGTGACATTCAGTATCTGGGAAAAGAAGTCGTAGTAGAGCTCCATGCTCTCGGGAGCGTGAGCATCCACCATATCGGGTCCTGATCCTAAAGCGAGGAATATGAGAAGGGCCGCAACGATCATGTGGATCGTACCGACACGCGTTTTGAAGATGATCATCTGAATAACCCCTGACCTAATTGTAATGGGGATGAATAATACTTTCTCTATGGGTCAACGGCCGTTGTGACCAATATTTATCTATTACTATACGATAAGGGTAATCGGGTGTTGTGATGACTGTCAAGGTAGGCATCAATGGGTACGGGACCATAGGCAAGAGGGTTGCGGACGCCGTAACCCTTCAGGACGATATGGAGATAGTTGGAGTGACCAAGACCAGACCAACTTTCGAAGCAAGGATGGCGGTCGAAAAGGGATTCGACCTGTATGTTGCGATACCTGACAACATACCGAAGTTCGAGGAAGCGGGGATAGTTGTGAAGGGTACTCTGGACGATCTTCTCCGGATCGCCGATGTGGTTGTCGACTGCACACCTGGAAAGATGGGAGTGACGAATCTCGAGACCTACAGGAAAGCGGGTGTGAAAGCGATCTTTCAGGGAGGGGAGAAGCATGAGAACATAGGATGCTCGTTCAATTCACTCTCGAACTATGCCCAGAACCTCGGTGTGGACTACACCAGGGTCGTCAGCTGTAACACGACCGGTCTCGCAAGGACCATCTTTCCTCTGTTCAGGGATATCGGGATCAGAAAGGTATACGCGACGATGGTCAGAAGGGGCCCCGATCCCAACGACTCCAAGAAGGGACCAGTGAATGCGATCATCCCTGTCCTTAAGGTGCCCTCACATCATGGCCCAGACCTTAAAACGGTCATTGACGGTATCGATATCGACACCATGGCCGTCGCTGTTCCCACGACACTCATGCATCTTCACAGCAACGTCGTGCTTCTCGACAGACCCTCCACCACGGAGGAGGTCATCTCCATATGGGAGAGGACTCCCCGGGTCAAATTCGTTAGCGGCGGCGAAGGGGTCCTTTCGACGGCACAGATAATCGAGATGGCAAGGGACCTCAAGCGGGGCCGCTCCGATCTCAACGAGATCGCGGTCTGGAAGGACGGCGTTCACGTTATTGGAGACACCCTCTATTATTATCAGGCGATCCACCAGGAATCGGATGTAGTTCCCGAGAACATCGACTGCATCCGTGCAATGTTCGAACTGACCAGTGATAACATGGAGTCCATCGCGAAGACCAACATGGCACTGGGAATACAGTGAAATGCAACAGAACATGAGTTGTAGCCGGGTTCTGGTCGCACTCCAGTTATGATTATATAGTTACCAACCATTGTTCGTACGGGTTGACGATGCGTGGAACCAGCGTGTCGAAAACTAGGGGTCACTCTATGCATTCAGGAAGCACTGGTGGAAGGTCCCATCAAGCCAGCAGAGGTGGTGGAGCACCTCCGGTCAGACCTGCTTCGATGGGTCAGAAGAGGATCTCGGTCAAGAGGCCCATGGGAAGCAAACCAACCAAGGCCAGGTCGGGAGGCAAGAGGATAGATGAACTTCTCGGAGGCGGTTTCCCTTTCAGAAGCTGCACAATCGTTCATGGTCCCGCGTTCATCGGGAAGGACATACTGCTGTCCCAGTTCGTTGCCGAAGGCATCAAGTACGGCGTCCCGGCTCTTGTGATACTTACGCAGTCAACAACCTCAAAGTTCAGGAAGATGCTCGTGGAAATGGACTACAAGCTCGAGGAAAGGGAGAGGTCCGGCCTGCTGTCCTATGTTGACTGCCATGCAAAGACCGTCGGGCTCATGGGAAAGAATCCCTTCGCCCTCTATATAAACGGCGTCAATGACCTGGATGCGCTTTCGAAGGCGATAGACAGGTTCCAGGGCGGATACAGGGAGAACTACTTCTACCACAGGTTGATCTTCGATTCTCTCTCCTCGGTCCTGAGGGCCCACGGGATCAACAGAACGATATCATTCCTGAACAACCTGTGTGCAAAGACCAAGGCCTGCAACGGGATCGCCCTCTTCGATCTGGCATCAGGGATACACAAACCGGAGGAGATCAATGCGATTGAGCACGTGATGGACGGTTCCATGATTCTCAACGAGCAGAAGGGCGGCCATCATATGATGGTCAAGGGTCTGAAGGATGTCAAGGGCAGGGACTGGGTGAGATACCGGTTCGATGAGAAGGGGATCGACATTGTGGGGAGCTATTCCTACGGCTATATCAAATGATCCTGATCCATAGGCGTACCCGCAGCCGCATCCCGAAGGATAAGTACGAAGCTTCTTACAGATCATTCCTCGAGTAGGGATTCGTAATCGAACCCGGATACCCTGGACCGCCTTCCCCTTGCCACGATGACAGTCCCCACAAGGATGACGAGGACCAGCATTGAGGCGACACCTATGATATAAGGATAGATACCGATCTCATCATCCACATCATCCGCTCCCCCCTTCCTGTAGGTGAAGGTCAATGGAAGTTCTCCGGAATCGTTAGGTCCTCCCTTGGTCCGGGAGAGATGCATGAACAGCACCTCTCCATCCTCCCAACCTGGCCCCTCTAGGTCCAGAGAGTAGTTGCCGGGGTTCTTGACATTCTCGATCATCCTGTAGGATTCCGCTTCACCTATCGCTCTCGTGAACACTACCCATATAGTCTGTCCGGACCTCCCCTCCGCCGTGACCACGACCGATCCGTCCGGATTGGTGACGGTGATGTTGCCAACATCGAGGTCCGAGGGAATGTCATTGGGATCGACGACTTCGATTGTCAGAACGTGGGCGGCCGAAACTGCGCCGTGCGGATCCCGGACCTCAACGGTCATTTGAAAGCTTTCCGAAGCCGTATCCGATGGAACCGAGACAACCATAACGAGCCCATCGATCGCTGCAAGCGAGTAATCGGTAACTGCGGTGAGGTTCTCCATGGGATCATCCACATCCTCAACGAAGTAGGGAACGAACCTCAGGTCCACCGTACGGCTCCCCCCTATCTCCACCTCAAGGGACCAGTCCTCGGGAGCGATGAAATCAGGGGCATCGTTTACAGCCTCGATCAATATGGTGAAGTTCGCATAGGCCTTTCCTCCCCTCCCGTCCTGGACTCGGAGAGTGAAGGTTCCGGTCCCGTATCCGTCCAAGAGGGGTCGTATCCGTATGGTTCCGTTATCGTAGATCGCCACCGATCTGATCAACGACGACGCGTTGTCAAGATACCAGTACAACGTGTCACCGTCCGGATCGTAGGGTGAGAGATCGCTCAGATTGTATAAGAATTCCTGGTCCTCGAGAATCGATAAGTCCCCGGGCGCCGCAAGGATGGGAGCATCATTGACCGGGGTCACGGTAACCGGAATGTCCATGCTGTCGAAATCTAGACCGTCCGAGACGTTCAACCGGAGTATGAAACCGCCGAACCAGTTCCTTTCCGGAATTATTGTCAGGGTTCGGTTGTCGATGATGAGCTCCGCATTGTCAGGCTCGGATATGGTGATGTTCCATTCGAGATCCGTGTCGTCCCTGTCCTCCGCCCAAGTCGTGAAATTTACATTGATGAAGGAGTCCTCCTCCATTATAAGTTCGGCCGGTGCCTTCAGGACAGGAGGGTCATTGATGGGGAGGATCCTCACGGGAAGCTCGAAGGTCGAGCTAGCTCCGTGGGGGTCAGTCAATCTCATCAATACGTATGTCTGGCCGTTGAAGTCAACATCATCGGCGAAGATCACCATATAGGGAGAAATGGAGATGTTTGCGGAAACGTTCAATCCGGGTGCTTCGATCACCTCTAGTTTGAGTGTGTCGAAATCGTCATCCGGGTCGTAGATGTAATAGGATAGATCGAAGAAAGGAGAGCCCCCCTCGGAGAAAACCAGCTCTTCCATAGGTCTACCGAGAGGCGGGTCGTTTATCCCGGTGAGGTTCACGACGATCAAAGTGACGTTCGATTCCCCGGACCAGTCCACGGCCTTGATCCTGATCTGGACGCTTCCGTCCGCATTCTCAACCGATGTCAGGTTCAGCAGGTTTCCGAAGATCTCTACATTGACCTTGCTTGTGGTCGTAACGTTCGTGTAGGCGGTACCGTTCCAAACAAAGTAGCTCAGAACGTCCCACGGGTCCGGGTCGAAGAACGTCTCACCAAGATCGTAATCGTGAAAGCCGAAGTCCTCCAAGAGCTCCACCGTCCTGTGGTCCCTGTGTCCGTCAAATACCATTACCCCGTTATCCAGCACTCTTTTTCCATCCGGACTCATCTCATGGATCGTCAGAATACTTTTAATGCCCGCCCTGCTTCCTGCC
>JBLIRL010000029.1:0-15506 GCA_049472275.1 Thermoplasmatota archaeon
GGATTCTGGTGAGGGATTCCGAGGATCTTCTTGCTGTTTCGGCATGGAGCACCGTCGGTGTGGCTGATATCCTCCCGCCCGTTCTGACCGACCTCAATCCTAAAAGGGTCGGTGGTGGAGGGAACTTCACGCTCAGGTTCGGGCAGTACGATAACATAGGTATGACAGGGGTAAGAATGACCGTCCTTGTGGATGGCCTCGAAAGCGCCGTGATCCATGCGTCACCTCCCTTCTATGAGGTCCTGGAGTTCGTGGTCAAGGTCCCTCCGGATTCCTCCGAGCTTAGGTACAAACTGATGGGATGGGACGAGGCGGACAATCTAGCGGAACTCAGAGGCAGCATGGAGGTCGTTGATGTCACACCTCCGACGATAATCGATCTTACCACGGGAGATCCCCATACGGGAGCGTCCTTCGAACTCAGTTTCCACTACCGGGACAATCTTGGGATAACCGACGGCTTCATGGAGTGGAAGCTGGACACCGGAAAGCGGGGGAACGAGACAAGGCTCAGCGACAGACTCGTGATCCCTGAGATCGAAAATGAGGCCCTGGAACTTCTCTACCGGGTGGGAGCGGTGGACGATGCCGGGAACTGGAACATCATCGAGAGGGTCCTTCAGGTTATGGATGGCACCCCTCCTTCAATAGAGGTGGAGCATGGGGATCCTTATACCTCCGATGAACTGGTCGTTCGGCTCATCTCTCATGACAACAGGAAGGTGGAGGCCCAGTATCTGTATTATATCATCGACGATGCACCATTCCAGCCTGCAGCGGGAAATGTGAACGGGAATTACTCGATAGACGTTCCGGCGGATGCCGCAAAACTCACATTGATCGCCGCAGCGAAGGACTCGAGCGGCCTCGTGACCTATGTCAACTCAACGATGGAGGTTCTCGATGGTACACCTCCGGTGATCATCGGAAGCGGGATTGATACGGGAAAGGACGGCAGCATCATCTTCTCCCTCACGGCTTCGGACAACCGGGGTATCACTTCAGCTTTCGTCATCGTCAGGGATAAGGACGGGATCATCTTCAATCTGACCCTGGCCCGTCTCATGGATGGTTCCTACGAAACTGTATACCGGAACGGGGACCTCGAGGGCAGCATCGAGGCCACGTTCCATGCCGCTGACGGTTCCGGGAACACAGCCGTGGCCGGGCCGACATCGTTCGAGATCCGCTCCCCGGGGGAGAAGGGATCGGGCGCAACGATCATCGTTGCAGTGGTGGTCCTGGCCCTGGTCCTGATCGCTCTGGCGCTCCTGAATCTGATGTACATAAGAAGGAGCGATGGATCGGCATTCCCTGTGGGAGTTCTGGAAAGCTCCGGAGCTTCGGTGGCGGACATGGACTTCATGGAAGAATGATCGGGGATTCTTATAAACGAGGAAATATTTTAATCAACAGAAGTTGGATTACCTTCTGGTGAGATGATGGAAGAGACGCATCTGGTACAATGTCCGTACTGCGGGAACAAGATCCCGGTTGTTCTCAGGGGAGCGAACACGAGGGGAGTTTCACTGGATTCCCCGCGCGCCAAGCATAGCTGAGGATGGAGATCCGGTTCCGTCATCGAGCACCTTCACCGGTGGTCGATCGACGGACATGGCAGGCCGTACCTGCAACGGCTCACGGGACAATTTCGAACGATCCCCACTGCAAGATTTATAATATTGTAAGGAAACCCAACCATAAACCCCTTCTTAATACGGCTACATGTGTTACCATGGACAAGGAAGGACCCATGAACGGACCGAGGAGGTTGTTTAGAGCCTACCTCGCTGTATTCCTTCTCGGAATAGGTCTGGCCCTTCTTTCCGCCGCGCTGATGGAATATACCTCCGTTCCCGAGGCCGTGAACCTGCTGGTCGGCTTCACGGGAATTCTGCTAATAGCAATAACCTCACCAGTCATAGGCGCGATCACTGGGTGACCTCCTCATCGGTCCCGGACCTTCTTCTACGATTAGCCTTTATGAATCCCTTCTCTATCCGCTCGAACACCCGCAGGTTCCCCTTCATGTAGATATACCCGGTTAGGGACACAGCGAAGGCTCCGATCGAATCTACTATCAGGTCGGTCATCGTATCGTTCAGCCCCGACCGCTGCATGTTGTAACCGAAGAGCTGGTCAACTCCGAACTCGAAGATCTCCCAGAGGGCCCCCAGCGTGACCGCGAAAGAGAAGGCGAAGATGGCAACGAAAGCCCGGCTGAGCCTGATCTTCTTCCAGCTGCTCCGATTGAGGAGGTATACAAGGGAAAGACCGATCAGTGCTATTATGATCCCGGATAGGGTGTGAACGAACAGGTCCCACCAGGCTATCCTGTCATAGAAGGAAGCCACACCGCCAAGGATTATCGAGAGGAAAAGGAATATCATTACCCCTATCTCGAATTCCGAGGGATAGTTGATGTTGAGCCTCTTCTCTATGATGGGAGGCAGGAAGGTGATCACGAGGGTCATTACCGAGAGTGCGGAGTTCAGAAGATCTCCGTAAAGGATGGATAGCCCGAGGGCGACGAGCAGAAGGAACCTGTATACTATGTAGAACCAGAACCTTATCCTTCCCTCCTTCTTCATGCAAGGTCGACTATGCAGGGTAGATATTTAAATGTTTGATGAAGGACAGGCCCCTATCATCTCAATCTCTCGTACAGGACCTCATCCTTCAACTGGACCCCGTCGAAGAACCTCGAATGGAGGATGCCGACCTCCGTGAAACCAGCGGAAAGCAGGAGCCCCCTGCTGTGTTTGTTATCCGGAAGCACTGTAGCCTCCAGTCTGTTCATCTTCTGGTCCTCGAACGCGTATCTGACCGAAGATTCGAGTATCTCCCTTCCCAGACCCCTTCCCCTTTTTGACTTATCCCCTATGAGGTATGAGATCTCCGCATTGCCGGCTCCGTCATCGATGTCGTATATCGAAACGAAACCAACAGGATTCCCGTCGCCGATATCCGTGAAGATGATGTCGATCTCATTGCTGTCCCTGAGGTTGAATGCTTCATAGAGGTCATCCATTGTATAGCTGAGATAGGGTTCATCCATCATCTTGGCTGTCTCCCTGTCGTTGAACCACTCGAGGAGCAGGTCCATATCTGCCGGTCTGACGTATCTTGCAGCTAGCCTCCCTGATCGGAATATCTCCTCCGGGCCGGAAGGACCCCTGTCCCTGACACCTGAGCGCTTCATTGTAAGGGCCATTATCCTGAGCACCATCTGATCGTAATCAAGTCCCGACTGACCGGCACTCCTGCAGAAACCGCTGTCGACGTTGATCCCCGGATTCGGATTGACCTCCAGTATGTATGCGATCCCCTCGCGAAGTCTGATGTCTATCCTGGCATAGTCCCTGCACCCGAGTACGCGGAAGGCCATCCTGGATGCTTCAGAGACGGTCTTGAATTCCTCCCTCGTCAGTTCCGCAGGGCAGGTTCCGTAGGATCCCTTGAATGCTCCGGTTTCCGGGGACCACTTGGAATCATAGTCCACGATATTGTATTCGCCAGGAGGGTAATCGAACTTGATCTCTGAAACGGGGAGAACCTCGAGGCAGGGCCAGTTTCCCATTATCGCAACATTCAGCTCTCTTCCATCTATGTACTCCTCGACCAGCGCCGGCTGATCGTAGATGTCAGTGATCCGATCGACCATACGGTTGAGCTCGAGTTTGTTCTTCACCACCGAAGCCTGAGATATGCCCTCGCTCGCGTCCTCCCTGACGGGTTTGACGATGAGCGGCCAGACGAACCCGTCCTCGAGCCTCTGCGACGTGGAGTGGAGCACCTGGTACCTCGGTGTCTGTATCCCCTTGGAGATCAGTACCTGTTTGGTCTTTGCCTTGTTCTGGCAAAGGGCAAGGGTCATGCTGTCCGATCCGGTGAATGGTATGCCAGCCATCTCAAGCTGGGCAGCTACCCAGGCTTCTCCCCTGGAGTCCCCACCGTAGCCTTCGCACAGGTTGAAGATGATGTCGAACTTCCCGTTGCTGACCCTCTTTCCGATATCCAGGGATGTCCTGATAGGTATCACTTCATGTTTGGGGGATAGGACACTCATTATACGATCCGCGATGATCTCTCCCTCGTTGACGGATGCCGCCTCGGCCTCCCTTCCCGCGGGCAGTTCATCTGATCTGTTGTAGAGGACACCCACACGCATAGGATCATCCCACCATGGCTAGATTGTATCTTTTCAATGCGGCTTTGAATATCGACATGATGATGTCCTCGTAGGTCATCCCGGATGCGAAACAGGAACGGGTGAACCTGGAATTGCTTCTGGGGTCCGGCATCATTCCGGGGAGCGCGTTGACGTCTATAACATGAGGAACCTCGTTGGCGTCAAGCCTCAGGTCGATCCTGCAGAAATCAACGATGCCGAGGGTGGAGAAGGTCTTCTTCGCCACCTTCTCGATATTGGCCTTCAACCTCGGTTTCAGGTCCGCCGGAACTATTATCGCGTCCATCTGCTTCTCGGGATCATCGTAGGTCCACTTTGCCTCGAATGAGTCGAAATGGTGAATGTTCTCGGGGAGATGCGAGAAATCCACCTCAATAATTGGAAGCACCTGTGGTTTTCCGTTTCCCAGAAGGGATACGGTGAACTCCCTTCCATCGAGGTATTCCTCTGCAAGGGCGTTCTGCTGGTAATCCTTCAGGACCTTTCCCACCTGTTTCTTCAGGGATTCCGCATCGTAGACTAAAGAATCGTTTGTGATGCCCACACTCGATCCCTCGGCATCCGGTTTGACTATCATGGGGAACCTCAGCGTCGGGTCCAGTTTCTGATTGACGTTGCGGAAGAGCTGGAACCTCGGCGTGGGAACGTCGTAATAGTTCAGGATCTCCTTCTTCCTGCTCTTGTTGAGTGTTATCGCCTGGGTCAAAACCCCCGAACCGGAATAGGGGATATTGAGCATCTCGAGGATCGAGGGAATGTGCGATTCCCTCGATTCTCCCTGGATCCCCTCTGCTATGTTGAAGACGAAGTCCACCTCCGAGCTCTTCAGTTTCTCGAAGAAGTCCATGTCCGCCTCCAGCAGCTTCACCTCGTAGCCGTTGTTCTCGAAAACCCTCCGGATGGCATCGATGGTATCAAGGTCATCATACTCGGCATATCTGTCCTGCCTCTCCCCCTTTTGGGGTACCTTCTTGAGATTGTAGGCGATACCGATGACGTTCACGCGCTTGTTGGAGAGTCTCTTTGTCAATGTCCTGTTGAGGCCAGGGTAGGAATACATCTGGTCGAGATAGTTCGTCACGATTATCTGGTCCGAGGTGATCTCCTTTACATACTGGGGTGAGATCGGCACCTTGCCGCCCGGTCCGTCTATCACGAAATGAGGAAGACCGAGACCCGATGTGAATCCCTGCAGGTGCTTCATGATCTCGATACCGGTCTCGACCTCCGTTCTGAAATGTTCGACACCCTTCACCAGGTCGCACTGGTAAATGTAGTATGGACGCACCCTTATCCCGAGAAGCTTCCTCATGAGCTCCTTCATCACTGCGGGATCATCGTTCACGCCCCTGAGGAGGACCGTCTGGCTGCCCAGGGGTATACCCGCATCCGACAGGAGGGCGCATGCGTCTTTCACCTCCTTCGTTATCTCGGAGGGGTGGTTGAAGTGGATGTTCATGAATACCGGATGGTACTTAGCTATCATCGAGGCAAGCCTTTTCGTTACCCTCGCAGGATTCACGCAGGGCATCCTGCTTCCCAGCCGTATCACCTCCACATGGGGTATCGAGCGAAGCTTCGAGATGATCATTTCGAGCTCCCTGTCGGTCCTCATGAGAGGGTCGCCCCCCGAAACTATGACATCGCGGACCTCGGTGTGCTCCTCGACATAGGAAATGGCGTTCATTATGTCCTCCATGGGGATCTGCTGTATCCTGCCGACCTTTCTCTTCCTGGTGCAGAACCTGCAGTACATGGCACATTTCGAGCTGGCAAGCAGCAGTACCCGGTCGGGATATTTGTGCACCAGGTACGGAACGGGAGTGTGCTCCTCTTCCTTGAGAGGATCCTCCACATTCAGTGTGTCCCTCAGCTCCTCCATGTCCGGCACGCACTGCTTCCATATGGGGTCGTTCTTCTCCTTGATCAAGGACAGGTAGTAGCGAGTAACTTTCATGGGGTATCGTCTCTTGACCCTGTTCATCTCACTCGCAACAGCTCCCATCCCGACGAGTAGATCCTCGGTCTTCTGGATGCCGGTCTCGGAGATCGCTTCATTATCTTCCATGATACCACCCGGCCTCATCTGGAGGTCTGGTTCTGATGGAACTTGACCCCGATCATCAACTGCTCCCTGGCAGCGATGATATCCTGCGGAAGAACCGTGTTCCTGTTCGCATTTCTGGCTGTTCTGATGGCGAGCTCCGAGATCCTGGTGGCGTAATCCTCAACGCTGGAACGGAGTTCGTCCTTCGCCTGGTTGCCCACCCGGATGCTCGGGTCTATTCCCTTCACGATCTTTGTCATTGCGGATAGCGAGGTCGCTGCCAAGGCTGACCCTCCCTGTTTTATTGGAAAAATCGATGCGGACCATTTGGATTGCGTCATCTCTGCGCGGTCCCTTGTTATTGAATCGGAGGAAAAAAAGGTTGTATATAAAACGCACTGATCCGGAAGGACCGGCTTATATACTCGGAAATATGAAAACTACACCCGGTCGAAATTCCATTTCGGCGAGGGTATGCGGCTGATCCGCGAAAATCGTGGAATCGGTCCGTGAAGTGTCCGGTTCCGTGAGCACTATCGTCGCAGTTCGATACCTACGGGGCAGTGGTCGGATCCCGTCACCTGCTGCAGTATGAACGCGTCCGCGAGCTTCGGTCCGAACTCCTTGTTGACGAAGAAGTAATCTATCCTCCAGCCAACGTTCCTCTCCCTGGCCCTTGTCACGTAATCCCACCAGGAGTACTGCTCTCCCTCATCGTGGAACTCACGGAAGGTATCCAGATATCCCCTTGAGAGGAATTTCGAGATCCACTCCCTTTCGATGGGGAGGAAACCGGAAACGTCCGAGTTCTCCCTTGGCCTTGCCAGGTCTATCTCCCTGTGGGCTGTGTTGACATCGCCGCAGGCCACTATGTTCTTCCCAGAGCCGCGGTACTCCTCGACCTTATCCAGGAATGCCTCGTAAAAGTCCATCTTGTAATATAGCCTCTCCTGGTTCTTCTTCCCGTTGGGGAAGTATATATTTAAGAGTACGAAGTCCTCGAAATGGGTGACAAGGGCCCTCCCCTCCCGATCGAACCTTTCGATCCCGAGACCTCTCTCCACCTCAAGGGGTTCCATCTTAGTGAAGGTGGCAACCCCGGAATAGCCCTTCTTCTCTGCCGAGGAGAAGAACTTGCGGTAGTCACCGAACTCCATCAGGTCCTCCGGCAGCTGTTCGGGGCTGGCCTTGGTCTCCTGGAGGCACAGGATATCGGGGCTCCTGCCACCCAGCCATTCAAGGAATCCCTTCCTGTGTACGGCCCTCAAACCGTTCACGTTCCAAGATAGAAGCTCCATCCTCTCAGTCTCCCTTGTTGGTGGCCTTGATATCCACCTCGGGGGACAGGTCGATTATTGAATGACCCTTGACAAGTTCATCCGGAAGCCCCTCCTCCTCGCCTATCAGCTCGGGGAACAGCTGGATCAGTTTCTTGGTGTGATAGGGGCCTGCCCTGATAAGCTTGGGCGGGTCCGATGCGAGGTCGATGACCGTGTGGCCGATCCGGTAAAGAGAGGGTCCGCCGTCGACGGCAAGACTGAGCCCTTCCCCTATCTGTTTCAGGGCTCCGCTCAGGGTTGACGGAGGAGGCATCCCGGAGATGTTCGCAGAGGTCCCGCAGATCTCTATCCTTTCCATGATGCGCTTCATGAAAGCGTTCTCACCGTCGGCAAGAGAAACTGTCTTGAGCCCAGAGGTGACGTAATCGGGAACCCTGTCGGGTTTCTTCGGAAGTATGATGGATATGGGCCCCTTCAGCTCGGTGAATAGGATCTTCTTGACCCTGTCCGGTATCTCCGCGTACTCCTCGAACTTCTCCCGGGGAACGATCATCGTCAGGGGCATCTCATCGCTCCGTTTCTTGAGGTCGTATACCTTCTTCACCGCATCCGGCCTCTTTATGCTGGCGAACAGTCCGTAGGTAGTATCGAACGGTCCGCACAGCACCTCGCCCTTCTCCAGTCTGTCGATGACCACGTCAACATACTTCTCGTAAGCTGGATAGACCTTCGTGCTACCCACCTCCCTTATCTCGCTCATTTCCTCTAGAGGCCTAGACATACTTGAAATACCCCCCTTCTCCAACATAAGCTCGAAGAGACCTCCCTTCTCGAGTATCCTTATCATTAAATCCGGGTGGTCATTGATCTCTGTTGTGAACTTCCTTGTAATGTTCTTGAACCGGCCAAGAGTGACCTCGACCTTGTCCCCGTCCTCGCACACGTCCGGCAGGTCCTCATCCTCGAAAGCCGGTACGCCGAGATTGAAGAGATTCCTTTTCATTAGAGGGGAGATGGACCGGGCCACCACGACCTTGATGCCCAGTTCCTTGAGGGCCATGGCCGCGTGCTCCCGGGACGACCCTTTCCCGAAATCCTCTCCCGCCACAATCACATCCCCTCTCCTGACCCTCTTTGCGAGATCCCCACGCAGGTCCTCGAGACAGTGCTTCGAATATTCGGAGGCGTCCAGTGAGAGGTACTGGGTGGGAGCCAGCATGTCCGTGTCCACATCATCGGGAAGCTTCCAGACCCTGCCCATCGCGAGGACCGTCACTTCACCACCACCTCCTCGGGATGCGTGATGACACCGTTCACTGCGCTTGCGGCAGCAACGGCTGCACCGGAAAGGTATATCTTGCTCGTGGGCTCCCCCATCCTGCCCTTGAAGTTCCTGTTGGAGGTGGCCACTGTCACCTCGCCATCGGGGAGTACTCCAAGGAAACCTCCCGCACAGGGTCCGCAGGTGGGCATGGAGATGACCCCTCCCGCATCGATTATCGATTTGAGGTAACCGGCCTTGTCCGCTGCGGAATATACCTTTCGCGAGCCCGGAATTACCAGCATTCGAACGTCCGGGTGGATGTTCCTTCCCTTGAGGATCTGAGCGACCACCCTGATGTCATCGAGCCTTCCGTTTGTGCAGGAACCCACGAAGACCTGATCGATTATCCTGCCCGTGACATCCTCCACGTTCTCGACATTGCTCGGCGATCCCGGTGTTGCGATCTGCGGGCCCATATCATCTATCTCGATCTCCTCGACCTCGTATTCCCAATCAGGCGACAGCGGCCCCTTGTCCGGGAACTGGTTCGTCATGATTGCTGAAGTGCAGGAGGTCTCGGCTGCCATGTTGGCGATGGTGTACCGGCTGTCGTCACCCATCCAGTTCAGTATCTGCCCGTCGATCTCCAGTATCCTGTTCCTGCCGCCCCCTGATCCCAGCCATCCCACCATTCGGAGAGCCAGGTCCTTTCCCTCGCACCAGACGTCCGGGGTGCCGTCGAAAACGATCCCCAGAGGTTTGGGAACCTCGAGCCAGAACTCGTTGCTTGCTATCGCAACAGCCAGGTCCGTGCTCCCGATGGCGATGCACAGTGCTCCGATGGCCCCGCCGGTCGTTACATGACTGTCAGCTCCGATGACCAGCTGCTCGGGCAATACTCTGCCGCCCTCGAACAGGTGAACGTGGCATATCCCCTCCCCCCAGTTGACCATCTCCTTGATGCCGTATCTGCTGTGGAATTCCGAGAGGGCCCTGCATGCCTCCGCACTTCTCTTGTCCTTCGGGGGTGTGAAATGGTCCAGGTAGAGGGCGGTGCGTCCTGCACCCTTCAGATATGGCAGTCCCGCCTCGTTGATCTTGTTCACCGCCGGGGGGGCGGTGACGTCGTGACCCATGATAAGGTCAGGTGAAAAGACGGTGAAGGATCCTGGGACCACATCGCCCTCTACCCTGTGTTCTTCGAGTATCTTCAAACCGAGGGAGGAGATGAACTCATCTGGCAAGATATTCCCCCTCCCTTCCATTTAGCTTGAAACCATTCTCAACGGCCAGGTCAAGCAGCTCCTTCTCGGTCTCGATGGGGCCGGAGATCACGGACCTCTCCTTGACGATCTCCGTCAGTTTCGAGAGGTCGTTATCATCCAGGGAGCAGCCGTTCTTCTCAAGGAGATGCCTTACCGCCGCCTTCCCGGTGTGTTTTCCTATTACGATGCTTCCTCCGGTCAGTCCGATATGTTTCGGGTCCACAAGCTCATACGTGAGCGGATTGTTGAGCATTCCATGGACGTGAATGCCCGATTCGTGGCGGAAGGAATTCTCTCCGATGAGGGGCTGATAATGCCCCGTCCGGATTCCCATCTCCCTTATAACCACATCGCAGAGGTTGCCGAGTTCCTGGGTCTTCACGTTCGTCTCGACATGAAAGTGTTTCCTGTGGAACATCAGGATTACGACCACCTGCTCGAAGGAGGTATTCCCCGATCGTTCGCCTATCCCGGTGACCGTAAGGTCGACCTGTCTCGCACCCGCCCTGATGGAGGATATCGTATTTGCGGTTGCGAGTCCGAGGTCGTTGTGGCAGTGAACACCTACCGGGACGCGGTCCTTGACGGCTTTTCTGACCTCCTTCACCATCAACGCCATGTGCTCCGGCAGCGCACATCCGACGGTATCGGCGAGGTTGACAACTGAAGCACCAGCTCTGACGGCTTCCCTCATCAATTTTCCAAGGAAATCCATATGCGATCTTGTGGCATCCTCCGAACTGAACTGGATGGAATCGAACTTGCCCGAAGCGTACCTTATGGCCGAGATGGTCTTGTCCATCACCTTTGCTGGCGACATGTTCAGCTTAAACTTCATGTGAATGGGGGAAGTGGCTATCCATAGGTGCAGCCTCGAGCGGGAAGCCTTTGACAGAACCTCCTCGCAGAGGTCGATCTCCGAGGGAATGGGGCGGCAGAGGACCGCTACCTCGGAGGATTCGATCTCCCTGGCGATCGCGCGGACCGCCTCCTTCTCGGATGGACTGTTCACCGGGAAACCAGCCTCTATCACGTCGGTTCCCGCTTTCTCAAGTGCCTTTGCTATCTTGAGCTTCTGCTCTGGGGTTAGATGTATGCCCGGCGCTTGCTCCCCGTCGCGCAGGGTGGTATCGAATATGAGAACATGTCTCAATAGGACTGAAGCCCCCTTCGAGGTGATGACTGCCGGTTGATTCAGGATGCCTCCTGGGATTTAATAACACGGGAGGGGTACCCGAAAGTGAAAGTCTCCAGATTGCGAAGACCTTATCTACCATACGGTGATAGATGAGTACTACCCCTTTACTTCCCCCGGAGGCAATAGATGCTCAAGGAGTATCCCCTCGAAGATGCACTACTCAACGGTTTCGAGTTTCCTGTGGCGATGGTCGTTGAGGTAACCAAGCAGGGAATAGTCCTATCGAAGATGAGGTATCTCAAGGCCGTCGGGGATGTTATCAACCAGACCATAAGGTGCGCGGCGATAGCCATGTACGCACATATGGGGCGGTTCGTGGACCCCCATCTTCAGGAGGAGAACATAGGTCCCGTCGGTATCGACCTGATCTACAGTTTCCAGATAGACAAGGGCCTGTTCAACGAGACCATAGAGGCGATCAAGAGGGGTAAGGCCAGGATAAATCACAACAATCCGCAGACGAAGGAGATGGCGAGGTCCCTGATGGAGAAGATATACAACAAGGAGCGCATCGTGTTCAAGAGGCTCACAGCCCAGGAGCAGGGATTGATACTGGAGCCATACGTGTACTATCTCTTCGGGAAGGTTGGAGAGGGAAAGAGGAACGTCCTTCAGAACGTGGAGCTTATTGACAGGGAGGGTCTGCTGAAGGTCAATGACGGAAGGGACATCGTCAGATACAAGCCGGCCCCGGCCCCGACCATGGAGCTTGACATATTGATGTTTACCGACCTGAAATACCTTCCATCTATACTCAAGGGTCTCGAGGACCATGGTTTTCGACATGAATCCGGCAGTAGATAGGCGGATCAGGAGTTCAGGTCCTGGGAAGGATATATGCTGGTGCTCTTGCCCTCCTTCCTTACCTCGATCAGTCCCTTGTCCTTGAGCGACTTGATATTGTAGTTGACGGTTGAATTCGACAGCTCGAGCCTCTGGGAGATCTCCTTCTGGGAGAGCCCCGGTCTTTCCTTTATGAGATCCACTATGCGCTGCTGTATGGATGTAAGGCTGACCTGCCCCTGGTCGATCTGATAGCCGGCGGGGTAGAACCTGCGGTAGAGTCCGTCCCTCTGCGACCGGATGAGGTTCTCCTTCTCGAGTGTATAAAGATGATGCGCCAGGGTTCCGTTGGTGAGGTTCAGATGGGTCAGGATGGAACGGAAATGCTCTCCCGGATGGTTCTGGACGTATACATAGATCCTCTTTCGAAGCCTGTTGTTGAGAAGGTGTTCCGGTCTTAGCTTGCTGTAAAGGGGTGTAACGGCCACCCAGAACGGGTATCTGACGATGTCCTGATACCCGAAGAAGATAAGAACGGCTCCGAAGATACCCAGACCCATTCCTCCCGCCGCTGCGGTTTCGGGCGTGAAGATCCCGTCATCCTCCTTTTCCGTTGGAAGTCTGTTGTCGTGCCTTTCCACGTAGACATCGACCCTCATCTCGTTGTCCTCCGGGTCCATGTCCTCCATGCCCGAGGGCGTTTTGACGATGGCGCGGATGGATTTCGTGTAGACCTTGGCGGTCCATCTGAAAGAGATGGTCTCGATATCACCCGGTGCGAGGGAGGTCGAGTTGGTGGCGATCAACTTGTTGGACAGCTGGAAGGCTATCTCGTAGATCAGGACCTCCACCCCTCCCGCTGGGATGTTCCCGATGTTGGCCACGGTGACATTGATGAATATCTCCTCTCCCTCGTAGACAAGGTCCCGGGAAAGGTATACCCTTCTGACCTCGAGATCGGGGAGGGGTCTGTAATCTATCCTTCTGGTTGTCTCGGCCACCGAAGCCCACTGACCGCTCCCGTCATCCATGGGGGCGTGGATCGATACCGTTACATCGAAAGGTTCGTAGAGGACCTCCTCCATCGAATGTATGTTTAGTGTCAGCGGGACGGTCTCTCCCGGATCCAGTGAGAGGTCTACGGAGGGATCCACCTCGAAGGAATATCCCGCGGGGACTCCAGAGATGGTTACCAGACCCTGTGTGGGAAGGTCCCCGTTGTTGGCCACTATGGTCTGGAGGACCACATCATCCCCCTGGTCGAAGGGTCCGCCTGTGAGCTCCGAGATCGTGATGTCGGACCTTGGGAGGAAGTAGATCACCGATTCACCGGAAATGACATCAGCGCTCGAGGATGCAGCGTCCATGAGGAGATCGAAATATCCGAAGGCCTCTTCGGGTGCTGTCACCCTCACGGTCATCTCCCTGGTCTCACCTATCTTCACCAGGATCTTGCCCGCAGGGGAGATCAGGAAATCCCATCCCTGCTGGATCTTGCCTTCCCGGAAGACGGAAGGCAATGGCTCCACCAGTGAATCCACGACACCGGAATGATGGATCCTGTAGGTAACGTCAACGTAATCCTCCCCCCTAACGAGTGTCTGAAGGGGCGAGATGGTTATGGTCGAGCCCTTGACGACCTCGAATCCGATCACGATGGAATCCGACATCTTTCCTGCCGAGAACTCCTCGGAGTCCAAGGATTTCGAGATCACGGTCAGTTCGAGCAGCTCACCGGGAGTGGAAGATGCCGGGACGGTTACCATGATCCTCGTCCTGTATTCGGAATCGGTCTCTCCGTGTCCGAGGTGGAAAGACAGGACCTCTTCTCCCTCCCTGAACTGGGCATCCCAGCCCAGGGGATTGTCCTGTATCGTCATCTCGAATCTTGCGTTCATGTTCCCGAGGTTCGAAAGGGTCACGTCCACGAACGTCTTCTCGCCGGGATAGACCTGGAATGTACGCCGATCGGTGTTGTAGGGGGAGAGCAGGAGTTCATGGTCTATGGTAATATCTATTGTAATCAGAAGAAGAAGGGAGTCGCTGTCGCCGGTGAGGTTCCCGGTCCCCTCCACCAGGATCGCATAATTATCGTTCGGATCGAGTATCGTATCCGGGATGGAAGCTATGATGGTTGCGGATTCCGAGGAGTTCGGTTCGACATCGACGGAGCCCCTTGCGGATATCAACCAGTCAGGCCCCTCGAGAATATTGAGTACCACCCTCTGTTCGGATGGGTGTGTGTTCCTGATCCAGATGGTGAACGTCACATCGGAACCCGGAGTCCCGTGTTTGACCGGGCTGCCCGTCGGTGATATCTCGTCCTGCGGGTCCGGAACCAGGTCCACAGTGCCGGTGGCCCTCGTGGGTGATGCCTCGGACGATACTTCAAGTGTGCCAAGGAATCCCAGCACCAGTATCACGGACATCATGACGACGACGTGTACATATGCTTCTTTCATTGACGTCCAATCCCCGGACAGTATATTTAAAAGATGTAGTACACAATTTGTATTGAGTGAATGGCCAGGTCGCCTATCTCAGGTCCGTGACCATGATAAGGTGGTAGCCGAACTGGGTCTGCACCGGTTGGGAAATCTGTCCCTTCTGCATGGAGAATGCGGCCTCTTCGAAGGGTTTCACCATCTGCCCCCTGCCGAAATAACCCAGATCTCCTCCCTTTCGACCCGACGGACATTGGGAATGCTTCCTGGCAAGGTCCTCGAACCTGGCCCCGGCCCTCAATCTGTTCAGGATCTTGTCGGCCTCTGCTTTGGTTTTCACGAGAATGTGGCTTGCCCTTATTTGATTGACCATGATATCACGCTTCGGAATTCCTGGGATCTTATATAATCCTATTCTGTCCCGGCTGGATAAAGGATAAATATCAGCACCATGGGACATCTCGGGATAGTATAAAATATCAAGAATGCTGCGGCCTGAAAGGATCGGATTTCATTTCGAATTTAACAATAATTATATGAAAAATTGTAGAGCCAGTGTACCCCCGAACAAAAAGATCCCATCCCATATTAACGGTTTCGTAACTTTTATATACTAAAACGCATCTCCACGGGAAGAAAGGTTTATATCCAATGACCAAACCCCTTCGAAGGGGTGTGTCAAAGGTATACGATGGAGGAATTTCACATGGAAATCGAAGATGGTTCCCCCGACAGGCGAAAGAGGCGAGACAACCGCGAGAGGGTTCAGATAGAGGAAACGACCAAATGCCCCGAATGCGGAAGCGAGCATATCATCCGGGACTACGAGAGGGGCGAGCTCGTTTGCGGCGATTGCGGTATCGTAATAAATGACCTGCAGATAGATATGGGCCCGGAATGGAGGGCCTTCGATTCCGTCCAGACCCGGAACTTCTACTTCCCTAAGGAGGGGGGCGACGCATCTGAAACGGGGCAGAAGATCCTGGCCAAGGCGCCTAGTTTAGATTATGGGAAATACTTCAAGACATCCGAG
>JBLIRL010000003.1:0-7495 GCA_049472275.1 Thermoplasmatota archaeon
GCTGTTGAAATCACGATATACATGCATCCACTTCTCTTCCACAGAACACTTGAACCCTTGTATCTGGTCGCCTCCCTCTTGGAGATATCCATACTCTCCCTGTTCTCCATCCTATCGATGAAGGAGAAGGTGATCGCTCCCGTAAGGAGGTTCAGGACCAGGAACCTCCTCGTACCTGTCTTCTTCTTCGGGGATGAGAGGAAACGCACCTTGATCGGAAAGGAATGCCTGGAGCTCTGGAGATCTGGAATCCTGGCTCCTATTGTCATCGGGTTCATCGCACCTCTCCTGGCAGTATACGGGCTTGTATATCTTATCGATCAGGGACTGGGATCGGACCTGCGTTTCAATGTCGTTTTCTTCGGTTCCCTGATAGGATTTTTCGGTGTGATGACCTACTCATGGCTCAACAATGTGGAGCTGAACGAGACGTTCGATATCCTCCCGATCACTGTAGTCGAGGTCATTAGAGTGAAGCTTCACCTCTATTTCATTTTCACAACGGTCATCTCAAGCGTCTACATCGTAGTATTAGGAATCATCGGGGACGAGGTCGCCCTGATACCATTGGGCCTGCTTGTGGGATTATCCACGAATTTCTATGTGGCATACGTTACCGCCAGGCTGACAGGGCTGAAGACTAACACCATGCTGCTTGATGCTGTCACACTGACGAAGTTCGCAATTCTCGTGACCCCGCCTCTGATACTGCTTGTCATTCTCTCCTTCTCTCTCGAACAGGGATCATGGATGCCCGTTTTGATGATGTTGGTGGTGTCCTTGTCTCTGCTGGTACTGGGAATTTTCTTTCGCCAAGGTATCAAAGGACGATGGAAACGTGAGAGGTTCGGTCTCTGATGGTCGATGAACTTATTAGCCAATACCTGATATTGGATGCCGGGCATCCTTATGGACAGGGAGAATGTCTACAGGACGATACTGGTCGTATTTGCGGTCTTGCTCTTGATCCTCGTTACAATGTTCATATCCATGGTCTACCCGTTCTGGGAGAAGAAGGCTCCGCTTAAGGACGAGTTCAAATTATCAGAGATCGAGACAATGGAGTTTTCAGATCCGGTGGAAAGGGGTGCGATAATGGGTGCCCACTGGTTCGGGAGGGTCCAGAGGACCGATGGCAGTTTCATCTACATCTTCGATCCTGACAACGGGACCGAGATCGTGAAGTACCCCTATTCGATTGCCAGACATTGCGGAGCGATTTATCCCCTGGTCTGGGCTTACGAATATTCGGGCGACCCAAGGTATCTCGATGTAGCGGAACATGCAGCCGATCATATAGGGGACCTCCTCAGGAAAGATGGTGATCGGATCTACATCCTCAACAACGGCAGATCAAGGCTTTTCGATAACGCGCTCGCACTGATAGCCTTTGCATATCTGTACAAAACCACTTCGGATGGAGCCCACTACGAGAATTTCATCGGGCTCGCCAACCTCTGCTACGATTCCCTCGATGATCGGGGAAGGTTCGATTATGTGTTCGACCCGCTGTTTCCCGATGACTTCAGCGAGAACCTGATGGCTTCGGGGGAAGCCCTTCTCGGACTGGCGCTCGCATACGAATTCACAGGGAAGGAGAAATTTCTGGAAGGTCTCGAGAGGAGCCTGGTATATCATATCGGAACACTGACATCGAACGGAATGGAGAACATGTCAACGGCGTATTATTCATGGATGTCCTCCGCGTTCTCGAAGGGTTATGAGCTGACAGGCAACCGGACCTACCTGGAAGCATCCTACCAGCTGTCGGATTGGTTGATATCGAGATATTTCGGCAGTTATTTCTCGACACAGCGCAGACCCAGGGAGCAGGTGATGGATGAGAACCCGGAGCTGATAGGATCCTTCAGGACCTATCCATCAATGAACAGCTGCACCTATTCGGAAGGTCTCGGGGATGTCCTCCATGCTGCAATGATTGCCAACGATACATACAGGATAATCAAATACAAGGACGTACTGCTGAACTCCTCCAGGTTCATCCTGAATCTCATGTATGATATGGATGAGGTATACAACCTCTCCCACCCTCATCTCTCCATCGGAGGTTACAGACATGACCTTTTCGACAGGGTAAATACCGACATGCAGTGGCAGTCCAGATGGATCAGGATCGATTATACACAGCATGCCATCGGCGCTCTTTTCCGAATGCTCAGGGATATTCCGAACGAGGAGATCTCGGAATATCATGCAAACTCTTCATGAAGCTTTGTGAGCTCCACGGGCGCCTCACATGTCAGGGAAATTGCATAATTACAAGAAAAAAAGGATTTTTTTAAAGATATTTCATGGATAATATACATATAGTCCGTAACTCTGGATTGATTATACTTTTGGAGGCACAACAATGAATTCTGAGACAATAGAATCTACCTCCCGCCGGACCATCGGAGCATACTCTCTGATGGTCCTGCTCGTCCTTACCTCCATGTTGGGTCTGGTCGTATTGGTCGCGCCCTATGTGAGCGCTGCACCGATGATATCGATCCTGCACCCAGCGGAAGGGCAGACGATATACGGGGATAGAATGGATCTGAACCTGTCGGTTTCTGATTTTACACTGAACGGATCCGCCATAGGCGGTGCGAACGTTGAGGGAGAGGGCCACTGGCACCTTTTCATCAACGGACAGCTGCAAGGACCTTATGCGGTTGAGGACCTGGAGCTGACCGGTCTTCCCGAGGGAGAACATCTGATCGAAGTTGAACTCGTCAACAACGACCACTCCACTCTGGACCCCCAGGTCAGAGCTTCAGTGAACATAAAGGTCGCATATCCGACCATCAGCATCTCATCACCCATGGAGGGAGCCGTCCTTTATGACGGAATGATCAACCTGAACGTTGATGTGACCGACTTCATGCTTTCAAGCGACTACGGAGGAGAGAATTCTGAGGGAATGGGCCACTGGCATCTCTACGTAAATGACGCCCTGCAGGGCCCGTTCTCGGATCACTGGGCGAACCTCACGGACCTGCCTGCCGGAGTTCATACCTTCAAGGTGGACCTTCGCAACAATGATCACACACCGATAAGCCCACCGTCCGAGGATTCAATAACAGTCACCGTGATCGAGGAGATGCCCGAGCTCGTGGTGAAGAACCTACCCATGCATGCCACAGGGTACGGCGGTATGCTAAACATGCAGATCGGTGTGATGAACCTTACCCTGTCGGAGGATTACGGTGGTTCCAACGTACCCGGGGAGGGTCATGTCCATCTCTACATCAACGATGCTCTGATAGGACCCTATTCTTCAGAATGGATCAACCTGACTGACCTTCCCGAGGGAGACCACATCTTCAGGCTGGAGCTTCGTAACAATGACCACTCGATGCTATATCCGCCCGTAGAATACGAGTTCATGGTCACTATAATCGAGGAGATGCCAGTTATTGATATCATGAAGCCGTTGGACGGGGATATGTTCTACTCCGATGCTATAGACCTTGAGCTGTCCGTATCAAATTTCATGCTGAACGGATCATCTGTCGGTATGATGTCCAAACCGGGCGAGGGACATTATCATCTATATATTAACGATGCTCTCATCGGACCATCCGTGGACCTGATGAGGACATTGAACGACCTTCCCACGGGGGATCATGTCATGAAGGTCGAACTTGTCAATAACGACCACTCACCCCTTATGCCACCTGCAATGGATATGATACATTTTACCATCCTTGAAGACAGGCCCATGATAATGATAGTGTCGCCAATAGACGGCGCGATGATATACGACGATATGCTGGAACTCGAGGTAATGGTCCACAATTTCACCCTGAACGGTTCCTCCTACGGCATGGATTCGATGGCGGGAGAAGGCCATTACCATATCTACATCAACGAGGCACTCGTCGGTCCTTATTCCAACACGACAGTTCTGCTCGAGGACCTTCCCGCAGGGGAGCATGTTCTGAAGGTCCTTCTCGTAAACAACGATCATTCTTCGATCATGCCCGAGGCCGCGGATATGGCCCATTTCACAATACTCGAGGAGAGACCTTCTGTAATGATATACCATCCCATGGAGGGGGCGATTCTCTACAAGGATAGCCTTGACATAGAGGTCACGGTGGAGAACTTCTCTCTCAATGCTTCTGCCATTGGTACAAGTTCGATGGCGGGTGAGGGTCATTACCACATATATCTGAACGGCGATCTGGTTGGCCCGTACACCAATCTCTCCGTGGTGCTCGAGGACCTGGAGGCAGGGACCCACGAGCTCAAGGTCATGCTCGTCAACAACGACCATACACCCATCATGCCATACAAAATGGATATCGTGCATTTCACGATAGTGGATGCCATCCCCTCGATCGAGATAATCAAGCCGATGGATGGGGCCTACTTCTACGGGGACATGCTCCAAGTCGAGGTTATGATAGGCAGCTTCAAGATGAACGGATCGGCCATTGGAGGAAACAATTCCGCTGGAGAAGGCCACTGGCATCTTTATATCAACGGCAACCTCATGGGTCCGAAGACGGAGATGATGGTCGACCTCACCGGGCTTCCCTCTGGGACCCACGAACTGAAGGTGGAACTTCGCAACAACGACCACACCGCTCTGATACCGACTTTCATAGACATGGCGAGCTTCACATTGCTTGAAGTACCATCCATATCGATCGTATCACCGGAGAACGGCACCACACTGGATGGGAACGTTCTAGATCTCGAGGTACAGGTATCGGATTTCATCCTGAATTCGACGGCGATGGGAGGATCGAACATGCCAGGGGAGGGCCACTACCACATATATATCAACGATGAACTGGAAGGTCCGCACACCAACCTGACGGTGTCATTGTCAGAGCTGCCTCCGGGTGAGCACGTTCTGAGGGTGGAGCTGCGCAACAACGATCATACGCCGCTCGGTGTCGACGCGATGTTCATGATCCACTTCACGGTCCCCGAACCTGCGACCGAGATCACCGTCAGGTTCGGGCCCGTGATGTCAGGAGATGAACCGCTGGAAGGTGCTCTGGTAGAAATTATGTACGGGGGGGTTACAAAGACCTCTGAGACCGATCAGATGGGTTACGCCGAGTTCACCCTTCCCGCTGACTGGGAAGGCATGCAGATCCAGTACGAGATCTCGAAGGATGGTTACGAGGACTTGATGGGAGCGGGCACCGTCGGTACTGACGGAACCGTCGATGCCGAGAGTGGGATGAACCTCGATAAGGAGGGCGACGGACCGAACCTCGCAGTGATTATTATCCTCGTTGTGCTGGTCCTGATAATTCTGGGAGTCCTGATCTTCGTTATGACCAGAAGACATTCCGAGGAAGTTCCGGAAGAATAGAGAACAGGATTTCCAAAGGGGGACCTGTGGGTTCCCCTTCTTTTTTTATTGTTCTTCATGAATTATCAGGTGTTAAATTAATAACCGACAATGGGATAGGAAATTTTACAGCGATCGGAGTTGGGATTTCCGATCTGGATGTCGATGCAGGTGAAGAAAATGGAAGAAGAATCACACCTATTGGATTTCTACGGAGCAGAATGTCCTCCATGCATACAGCTCGAGATGTACATACAGAGACTGAAGGAGGAGGAAGGCATCGCGATCACCAGGTACGAGGTCTGGCATAACTCCCAGAACCAGAATCTGATGATGAAGTACTCCAAGGGGAGGTGCAATGGGGTTCCCTTCCTCTACAACAAGAAGAACGATAGCTTCCTCTGCGGAGAGGTGACCTACGACCGATTGAAGGAGTGGGCACTTCGAGAGTGAGAGCTCCCTTCACCCGAGGTCCGATCCCTCGATATCAGGAGATGGAGGCATATAATGGAACCAAGAGAGTGCATACCTGAGGAATGTGAGTTCTATCAGATCATAGACACGGAAGGCGATCTCGTTTCCGAGGACCCAGGATTCGATGAGGACCTTCTCAGGAACATGTACTGGTGGATGCTCTACGGCAGGATGGCCGACGATAAGGCGATAAAACTACAGAGACAGGGAAGGCTTGGTACCTACGCACCCGGAACTGGGCAGGAGGCTGCCCAGGTCGGATCTGCGCTGGCCATGGGTGATCAGGACTGGCTTTTCCCTTCTTTCAGGGAACTCCCTTCTTACATGATAAGAGGGATGCCCTTCGAGAACAATCTTCTCTATTTCATGGGTGATGTCAGGGGCAACAGGGCTCCTGAAAATTCAAGGACCTTTCCCATTTTCGTCCCCGTCTCCACACAGGTGCCGATAGCTGCCGGATTCGCCTTTGCCAGGAAGGTCAAGGAGGAGGGATCCGTTGTCCTTTGTTATCTCGGTGACGGTGGGACTTCGGAGGGGGATTTCCACGAGGGAATGAACTTCGCCGGGGTATTCAACGCTCCGGTGGTATTCGTCGTGCAGAACAATCAGTGGGCAATATCGGTGTCGAGGAAAAGGCAGACGGCCTCGAGGACGATCGCCCAGAAAGGAATGGCGTACGGTTTTCCGGGGATATACGTTGACGGCAACGATGTCATGGCAGTTTACAAAGCCACCTCGGAAGCTCTGGAGAGGGCCAGAAAGGGAGAGGGTCCGACCCTCATCGAGGCCTTCACCTACAGGAGGCTGATGCACACGACCGCAGATGACCCTACCAGGTACAGGACCGAAGAAGAGGAGAAGGACTGGGAGGACAGGGACCCTTTGAAGAGGTTCAGACTGTATCTCGAGAAGAAGGGCCTATGGACCCCTACATGGGAAGAGGAACTCGTCAGGAAGGCAAAGAAAATGATAAGGGAATCAGTGGATAGAGCGGAATCACTTCCCGACCTGGAGCCCATGGACCTTTTCCGGTTCCTCTATGCGGAGATGACACCAGCACTCAAGGAACAGATGGAATATCTCGAGAGGAGCCTGGCGGGCAGGGAGATAGAGGAGGATGCCTCTGAGATCCAGGGGGGTTTTCCGTGACAGAGATGACCATGGCGGAATCCATCAACAGCGCTCTCCAAAACGAGATGGAAAGGGATGATTCCGTCATCGTGCTGGGTGAGGATGTGGGGATCAACGGCGGTGTCTTCAGGTTGACAGAGGGACTTCATGAGAGGTTCGGTGAGGATAGGGCGATCGATACACCGCTCGCAGAGTCGGGTATAGTGGGATTCTCCATCGGTATGGCACTGGCAGGAATGAGACCTGTTGCCGAGATCCAGTTCATGGGATTCCTGTGGCCCGCTCTGGACCAGCTGTCCTCACATGCTTCGAGGTTGAGGAACAGGACCCAGGGCAGGTTCTCGGTCCCTATGGTCCTCAGGGCCCCCTACGGCGGAGGTGTCAGGGCTCTCGAGCATCATGCCGAGAGCTTTGAGTCCATACTCGCCCACATACCTGGACTGAAGGTCGTGATACCATCCGATCCTTATGATGCCAAGGGACTGCTGAAGACATCAATCAGGGATAACAACCCTGTTGTCTTCTTCTATCACAAGCGGCTTCTGGGCGAAAGTGGCAATGTACCGGAGGAAG
>JBLIRL010000030.1:0-7044 GCA_049472275.1 Thermoplasmatota archaeon
AGAGCCAGAACCGGAGCGCCGATAAAATTCACAAAGCCGAACAAAGGGCTGTCCACAGAAATAGACCAGTTCAACAAAGACATCAGAGGCGTGAAGATATCCTCAAAGTCAAGGGCCCAGATGTACAGGCTCAGGAAATGGCAGAGGAGGATAAGGGTATCTAACGCCACCGAGAGGAACCTGGCCTTCGCGCTTTCCGAACTTGATCGAATGGCTGCGGGTATAGGACTCCCGAGGAACGTCAGGGAGACCGCGGCCAGGATATACAGGAACGCAGTGAACAAGAACCTTATCAGAGGCCGCTCGATAGAGGGGGTTGTGGCTTCCTCCATATATGCGGCCTGCAGACAGTGCAACGTCCCGAGGACGCTTGACGAGATAGCCTCGGCCTCCAGAGTGGGGAGGAAAGAGATCGGAAGGACATACCGTTTCATGACCAGAGAACTCGATATGAGGCTCATGCCGACCTCGCCCCAGGACTATATATCAAGGTTCTGCTCGGAACTCAAACTCTCGGGCGAGACCCAGACAAAGACCATGGAAATACTGAAGAAAGCCGACGAGATGGAGATAACCTCCGGAAGGGGTCCGACGGGAATGGCCGCGGCTGCCATATATATAGCCTCCATCATGACCAACGAGAGGAGGACCCAGAGGGAGGTCGCCGATGTCGCCGGAGTGACCGAGGTGACCATAAGGAACCGCTACAAGGAGCTGGCCGACAAGCTGGGCATCGACCTCGAGATCTGAATGCAATTATCATTGAAAGGGGGCTCAACCGCTGCCCCCTTGTTTTCAACTTCTCTCTGTTAATTTTTTATATTACACCTATTATGGTACACCGGGATACATATGAGGAGGACGAGGAAATGGACCTTGATAGCGTCCATCTTTGCCATATTGGTTTCGATAGCGCTTCCATCTGTGATATCAGCGGTCGAAGGCATCGGCGACAGGCTGGGGCCTTTGCAGGGCGAACCCGAGATCGATATCCAGATCACTCCTGCCAAGCATGAAGCACATGTCGGGCCGGGTGATGACGGTATCGTCACCATATCGGGAACGGTTATCTGCGAGGTCCCCCCGTACATCCCGTCGAACGTCTACTGCGTCGTCCAGCTTTCAGCCAGTACAGGGGGTTGGCCGAGCTCGAATCCTCCCCAGCTGGCATTCTCCAACTCCCAGACCCAGCAGAGTTTCACCATCAACGTTCAGGTCCCGCTTTTCACACCCCCTGACGAATCAAGGGACATCCAGATAACCGGGACCTGGATGTACTCGCCCGGCACGCAGGGGGGTACGACAGAAACCGAGAATGTTTTCGTCACAGTTCTTCCGTACGTTTATCTGGTTTTGAGCTCTGACGGCGAAAATGCCACCATAGAGGTCGGTGAGGAGACGACCTTCACGGTCGATATCGAGAACAGGGGGACAGAGACCGCAACGGTCTCGCTGTCCGCTTCCGCGGATGATGATCGAATGGAGGTTGTGCTTGAAAGGACAAGCACGGAGATAGGACCACATCAAACGGTCCAGGTGGGACTGACCGCCGGTCAGGCCTCCGGTTCCCAGGGGCAATTCACGATAACGATGACAGCCGAGGACAGCACACATGGCACCCAGGGCCCTATCCGGCTGACCTTCAAGGTCATCACCAGGGAGAAGGAATTCTCCATCACATCCATCCCGTATCTCACACCGATCATGATCGTTGCTGTGATCATACTTCTGGTGGCTGGGTCAGCACTTATCGGAAGGAAGATCATCAGGACAAGGAGAGAGGGCCAATAGTCGATCTCATGGAAGAAGGTCGACGATTGCCTGCCTAAGAACCTCGACCCCCCTTTTGAAATCCAGGATCGAGATCCTCTCCTCGTCCGTATGGTCCAATCTCCCTTCTCCGGGTCCGTAGGCAATGATCGGCGTGCTCCACACCTCGCCGAGAACATTCATGTCCGCGGTTCCTGTCTTCCTCTTGAAAACGGGTTCCCCTCCGTTTCTCCGGATCGCCCTCATGAACGAACGGACGAGATTCGAGGATTTGTCAGATCTGTAGGGCTTGACATCCTCGAGGATGTTGATCCGGATCGTTTCGCTCTCGTGGGGAAGTTGCGGAATCTCCCCGGGAGGGTACCTGATATCCAGTCTCATGGTTGTTCTCGTGATGTCCCCTGCGATCCTGACAATTCTTGGGTTCGACCTCTCCCTGATGGAGTCCAGGATATCCAGGGCGATCTCCGTTGCGAAGGGCCTGTCATGTCCGGAATGGCTGGGAGGGGTGGTCACCTCCACTTCGGCAAGTAACCGTCCATTGTACGAGATGGTTATTCCGTCCCAACCACTGGGCTCGAGCACGACGCAGGGTCTCTCCGACATGGTCCTTCTCAATCGGAAAGCCGTTTCGGAGCTCCCCTCCTCATCCGGGACGCCTATCAGTGAAACCCGGTCCCGAAGGTCCGGGAGGTCCAAAAGAGCGATGAGAGCGGCGCAAAGCGGCCCCTTCGCATCCACCGCCCCTCTGCCCCAGAGCTCCCCGTTATCGAGCCTAACCGGGACGTATCCCGGAACCGTATCGAAATGTCCTAGAAGCAGAAGGTCCTGCCCTTCCGGGTTCACCACGACACCCCCGTCAACTATCTTCGCAGGCATTCCGTTTTGAATGCACCATTCCCGGATCAGCACTGCGGCATCCTCGGTATCTCCCGTGACGGAAGGGGTCGCCACAAGGTCCATCAGAAGTTCCGTATGATCATCCATCCATGACCTCCGAGAAGATCCTTACGGTCCGGTCGATCTCCTCCTCGTTGACGACCAGCGGTGGGAGGAATCTGATGACCGTGGTCCCTGTGGGGATCGCAGCTATACCTCTTTCGAGGAGGGCAGTGAGATATGGTACTGTCCTTGTCTTCAGTTCCACGCCGACCATCAGGCCCAATCCCCTAACCTCACGGATCTGGGGAGAGTCGATCTTCCTCAGACCCTGAAGGAACCTATCACCGAGCTCCCTGGACCTTCCGGCAAGGTCTTGTTCGACCATGTACCTGAGCGCCCCGTTGGCGGCGGCACACACAAGCGGATTCCCGCCGAAGGTCGACCCGTGGGACCCCTTCGGCATCTGACCGAGCTTTTCGTGGAGAATTGCTGCTCCCATGGGGAGACCTCCGGCAACGGATTTGCCTAGGCAGATGATGTCGGGCGTGATGTCATGGTGCTGAATTGCGAACATCCTTCCGGTCCTGCACATGCCTGCCTGGACCTCGTCTATTATCAGGAGGGCCCCCCTCTCGTTGCAGATCCTCCTCGCCTCCCTGAAATAACCTTCGGGCGGGAGGTGAACGCCTCCTTCACCCTGGACAGGTTCGAGAAATACCGCCGCCGTTTTTTCGGTCACTGCACTGTCGAGTTCCCCGGCATTCCCGTATGCAACGAAATCGACAGGAAAGAGTTTGTCTGCGACACCTTCCCTGTGCGAGGGATTGAATGTCATTGAGAGTGCTCCCAGCGTCCGACCGTGGAAGGCCCTTTTTGCAGCGACCACCCCGGTCCTCCCCGTGTACTTGAGGGAGAACTTGAGGGCGGACTCCACGGCCTCCGTACCGGAGTTGCAGAGGAACGCTCTTGCCATACCTGGGGGGGATATCTCGATAAGTCTCTCCATCAGTTCCCTTCTCTCCGGGTTGTCATAGCTCGACGAGACGTAGATGAGGTTCTCAAGCTGCTTGCGGACTGCCTCCAGGACGTAGGGGTTCCGGTGTCCGACATTGCACACACCGTAGCTTGCACCCATATCCAGGAATGCCTTTCCACCGGAGTCCCATATGGTCGCTCCCTCGCCCCGGACGATCTCGATGCCTCTCTTGGAAACTGCACCGGATTCGAGCTGCTCCTCCGTCAACATATTACCGTCCCCCCTCCTTCGAGGGCCTGTGTAAGAGGTCTCTCGATGTTTGCGCCGGATATTATCACTCTTGAGACCCCTCCGTTGAGTGCTTCCTGCGCCGCCAGGACTTTCTTCTTCATCCGGCCCTGGGCGATGTCCATCGCCCCTTCGATCGCATCCCGTCCAACGGACCTGACCAGGGATGACGGATCGTCAACATCGCGGAGGAGTCCCGGCTTGTTCGTGAGCAGGACGAGCTGGTCAGCCCTGACCGCCGCCGCGATCGAAGCCGCAACCCTGTCAGCATCCGCGTTGAGGGCTCCCCCGTCCTCAGCCTCTATGGGTATGGTTATGACCGGAAGGTATCCGGACCCGAGCAGGTTTCCAAGCAATTCCACGTGGACCTTCTCGACGGTTCCCGTATTGTCACCCCTGAGGACCTTGATCCTTCCGTCCTCGATTATCCTGATCGCCTCCTTTCTCCGGCCTTTGAGGAGCCCCCCGTCTATACCTGTGAGACCGATGGCGTTAATGTTCATCATCCGCAGCATCTGGACAAGACGCTTGTTGACGGATCCCGAGTACGTCATCCTGAGAATGTCCAGGGTGTCCTCGTCGGTTACCCTGCTCGTATGCCCCGAGGGGGACGTAACGAACCTTGGAGGCTTCCCGAGCTGCTCCGAAAGACGGTTCATCTCGTCGGAACCGCCGTGGACAAGGATAACTTCCTTCATTCCCTTGAGGTCCTCGACGAGGTTCGAAAGATCAGTGCCGACCGCACCCCCTATCTTCACAACCATCATCGATACCACCTCAGACAGGATGGAGACCGGTGAACTCTAGGCCCCTGGTCTCCTCGCATCCCATTATCACGTTCATGCACTGCATGGCGCTTCCCGCGGCCCCTTTCATCAGGTTGTCGATAGCCGAAAAAACGACCAGCCTGTTGCTGTTGGGATCGATCTCGAAGCCGAGATCGCAGTAATTGGAGCCCGCTATAAGTTTCGGCTCCGGGTATCTGAATATCCCCTTCTGGGATCTGATGATCCTGATGAATGGCTCCTTCCCGTAGATTGAGCGCAGGTATCCCCAGACATCCTTCTCGGTAAGCTTCTTTCCTGTCTCGATGTGGATCGTGGTCGAGATGCCCCTTACCATCTCCACCGCATGGACCGTCATCATCACATCCAGCCCGGTCTCCTGGAGGATCTCGGCCCTGTGCCTATGGTCGACCGGTGCGTAAGGCCTGATGACACCGCTCCTTTCCGGGTGATGAGACGAATCGGACGCAGTCTTGCCGGCAGCAGAGGAACCGATCTTTGAATCCACGATGACCCTTTCGGCGATCTCCCTGAACGGGAACAGGCCTAGTATGGTCGAGGTCGCAACGCACCCCGGTGCTGCTGCTCTCCCCCTTTCTCGGATCTCATCCCTGTGAAGTTCAGGAAGTCCGTAGGGGAAGGTTTCCAGGAGATCGGGGGCAGCGTGGTCGTGCCCGTACCATTTCTTGAATACCACCGGATCGTTCAGGCGGAAGTCCGCTGACGTGTCTATCACATGCTCAGCATGGGAAAGGATCTCTATCATGCTGCTGTCGGAGGTGCCGTGGGGAAGCGCCGAGAAGATGAAATCCACATCCTTCAGTTCCTCCGGAGAGGTGAAACGAAGATCGGTCCTCCCTCTGAGGTTGGGGTGGGCCGAATGGATGTGCTCGCCGAGAGCACTCGAGGATGTGACCTGTAGGAGTTCGAGATCATCCCTCATGAGAACAAGTCTTGCCAGCTCTCCACCTACGTAACCGGAGCCACCTATTATCGAAACGGTTCTCATATCTCATCGCCTCGATGTTTCGACGAAGTGCTCGATCACCTTTCCCGGGATATCGACCCCGGTGGGCTCGATGCTGTTCTTGAACTCCATCGTGTGGTTCGCCTCGTTCACGAGGAAACCGTTCTCGTTCTCGAAGAGGTCTATGGCGATGACACCTCCGCCCACGGCCTCGGCTGTCCTTACGCAGACATCGTTCAGCTCGTCGGTCACGGGGCAGTTGCTCGCCCTTCCTCCCCTCGCTGTGTTCGTTATCCAGTGTGGTGAATCGCGGTAGATCGCACATATTGTCTCCGGACCAACGACAAAGGCCCTGATGTCCCTTCCGTTCTTCTCCACGAATTCCTGGATGTATATCACGGTATGTTGAAAGCCGCCAAGCACCTCCTTGTGCTCGAGGATCGCTTCTGCAGCCTCCCTGTCGTTCACCTTTGCCAGGAGCCTCCCCCATGAGCCGATCACCGGCTTGATCACAACGGGGAATCCCATTCTCTCCATCTCCCTGATAGCCGTCTCTGTATCGAAGGCGATGGATGTCCGCGGGGTGGGAATACCACTTCTATTGAGGATCTCCGTTGTAATTGCCTTGTCCCCGCATTTGGTGAGGACCTCGGAGTTGTTGAGCGTGTGGATACCCCGATCCTCCATCATCTTAAGGACATAGAAGGACTGGAACTGGCTCATGCCCCTTTCAAGCAGTCCGTCAAACTCGAATCCGTTACCGCCGAGCTCGAAGGCCAGATCCTGTATCCTGAGGGGCTCAAGCCCTATCCCCTTCTGTCCAGCTGCCTCCATAAGCAGCTTCTCATCCTTCCTGATGAGGGTGTACCCCATGGCAAGTTTCAACCGGTCCATCCTCCTTACTCGCCCCAGTCCTCTTTTTCGAGGGGCGCCATTTCGAGGGTGAAGGGGTCTATGGAAGTCACCTCAAGGTCGCTCCCGCAATCAGGGCAGGGAAGGAGCTCGTTGAGCTCCACGTTCTCGTAGCTAAACCCGCATCCGCACATCGGACATTCGTTGTTCATTTTTTACACCTCGTTGTTTTTTTGCGACTGTAATCGCACCAGATATATAAAATTATCTTTATTCGGAATAATTCTTCGATTTTCGTATTGAATGGCAAAATAGTGAAAATAGTTCGTAGACATGATTGGTTCACTGTCCCTTCAAGGTCTCAATGGCGCTTCCAAGTATCTCATCCTCTGAGAAGCTGCCCTTCTCCCTGGATTTGATCCTGCCCATCAGATCGGACATCTGGCATTCATTCAGGGATATCCCGTTCTTTCCGAGAACGCTTCCTATGAGATCGCGTCCCGAAAGCTTGTCGAGCTCGAACC
>JBLIRL010000031.1:0-22172 GCA_049472275.1 Thermoplasmatota archaeon
ATGCGTCGAAAGCGCTGCTGACTCTGGGCATTACGGTCCCGTCTCAACTGCACGTCGTGACCCACGTCAACCGCGGCAGCGGGATTTACTGTCCCTTCCCGGTGGACAAGCTGGAGGTGGATCCCGATGGAATCGCCGATCTTTCCGAGCAGTTCAACATCGTGGAGGCCGTTGATGTTTATCCAGGTCACCTTCTCCCGCGAAGTGCCCCTTATGGCCTGGACCACATCCTTAACCTCCATCTCGGTCAGCGACTTATCATCGAATTCCATGATGTCCAAGGTGACCTTCTCCGTCCTCTTCTCACCGGTGAAAATCAGGGATCCGGGAGGAAGTCCCACCTTTCCCGACTCTCCCTTGTTGAAGAGTTTGAGATTGCTGATGAAGGACCCGGTGGCAATATCACCTAGAAAGTTCATCCCCTTCTTCGAAGTACCCATATTTTCCCTTATGCATCTCATCGATAATTTAATATTTCACAGGTCAGAACGGATTGACGACCGAACCGTAACCGATGAGGTTGACCGCCTGGAGAAAGACCGATAGTGAGAAGAAGGTCAAAAGGCCCCACAGGACGGACAGTGGAAGTCCCGGCATCACATGGTTCTCCTTGTCGAGGTACGAAAGGGTCTGTTTCAACCCGATCATCACGGCCATCATGACGACCATCGTGACAAGGACGACCAGGACCTCCCCCCAACCGTCAACGTAGAACCCCATGTAGGGCATCTTCAGCATCATCCACTTGAATGCGGACGAGACCAGAACGGAGAAGAAGATGAAGTCCCCTATCCCGAGGGCGAAATACTTACCCTCGTACAGGCCGTAGGATGTGATATCCTCTCCCACGCCTACATCGATCAGCTTCTTTCTTCGTGCCGGGCTCTTCACCGGAGCCGGAACGTAGTTACTTGCTTTGGGACCCCCCGCATCCTGGACATCATGCCAGTCGGGGGGGGAGAGAGGGGCGAGCCTCGCATTCTTCCTTTCCTCCTTCCTGTGCTCGTCGGAGAGGTTGATCATATCCTTTATTATCCCCCGCTTGGCAGCCCAGAGGTCCCACAGGGCGACTCCGGCCAGGAGGAAGATGACCACCCAGACAGGAAGGACGATGGCAAGGAAGGGCCCCAGTGCGATGCAGAAGGCAATGAGGGCGGGATTCTTCCTCTTTGGATCGAGGGACCGAAATACCATGTTGTATACTATTGTTATACCGATGACCACCCCTATCGCAATGATTATCCCGAAGAACGCCCCGGTCTCCTCCATACCGAGGTCGAATACATCATTGAGGAACAATCTCATCAGATAGAGATAGAGCATCACAGCGACCGAGGAGCAAAGGCCCAGCGCGATCGCGAATATCAGCTTCAGGGTGAGCCTCCTCCTCTTCCTGAACAGGAAGAAGATGCCGAAGGCCGCTGCAACGGCGAGGCCTAGCATGATCGCCGTTGTGATGATCCCCGTGAGGACCGATTTCTTCCCCGTGTCCTGGGTGATGTTCTGGACGTTCCCCTCGGAATCGGTGTAGGTCACGTTCTCCTGCGCGTCGGGCAGTGTGGAGTCTATCACGGAATCCGGGATGACGTCGATGGTGGTTGTGGTGGATTCTGAAAAACCGGAGAAGAAACCGGAGGATTCCACCACATCGTCGGCAAGCCTTCTCGCTTCCTTGAAGTCGGTCCACTGCGAGACTGTGACTATGGGAATGGACAGCACCAGTACAAGAATCACCGGCAGGTACTTCGTCCATCCGTCCTTGCTCATGCGAGTCCAGCATCTTCTACCTTTAAGGCTTTTTTGATAACAGTCGCGATATGACAAAGGTAAAATAACACCTTCCTTCATGGCCCCCGGTATGGCGAGCGTCTTCTTCTCCCTCATGCTCGGAACCCTCATGGGGTTCATTCCCACCTTCGGGCTCCTCTACTTCATCACGAGCCGCTACGAGAAAGTCATCGAGGAGGAGGACACCATGAAGACCTTCATCATCGGGATATTTCTCGGTATAGTGGTCACTCTTGCACATCTCTACGTGATATCCGCCCTGGACCCCGAGAACACCGGTCCCTTCGTCATATCGGCATATCTCCTTGCTCTCGCGGAAGCCCTGATGTGGCGCATATACATCAAGAGGAGAAAGTTCAAGGAACGTCCGGACAGACCGTTCATACTTCTCTCCCTGTCCCTTGGGATATCGGGGCTCTTCCTGCTTTTCACGTCGGGACAGCTCTTCTCCCAGTTCGACACAAACTCGGAGCAGCTTCTGGGCTTCTTCCATTTCGCCGTCGCAGTATCCACGATGAGGGGAGCGATGGCCCTGCTGCTTGCGAGAGGTGAGATGAAGGGCAGGATCACAGTCCAACTGGTGATAATCACCTTGGTATTCGGAACCTTCAACTTGTTCTCGCTGATCTATCTTGGATACGAGTTCCTCTGGCCCTTCGCACTGTTGCTGGTTCCTGCGGGAGTTATTGCCTTCGCGCTTATGTACCCCGATCTGGCCAAGGTCCAAAAGGAAGATCATTGATCGATGACCCCGGTATCTCCGGCTATCTTCCTTGCCGCCTTCTCCTCGAGTCCGGTCCCGAGGATGGTGTATCTCTCCGGCCTTATCTTGTGTGCCTCCAGAAGGGCCGATATGACCTCCTCGTCCTTCACGCCGAGCTCACCGGCATTTGTGGGGGCCCCTATGGTCGCAAGGGCGTTGCGGATCCTCTTCCAGTCCCCCCCGTGTAGGTACATCATCATTATCGTGCCCACCCCCGTTTCCTCCCCGTGTAATGCCGGACGCTCCGCGATGACATCCAGTGCGTGGGCGAACATATGCTCGGACCCGCTCGCGGGTCTCGAGGAACCGGCGATGGACATCGCCACGGACGAGCTCACAAGGGCCTTCACGACGATCCTCACGGATTCCTCCAGTCCGGGTTTGATATCGGCGGCGCGGTCCAGGACGAGCTTTGCGGTCATCTCCGATAGTGCCGAGGCATATTCGGAAAAGGTCACGCCCTTCAACCGGTGTGCAAGCTTCCAGTCCAGGACGGCCGTGTAGTTGGAGATGATGTCCGCGGAACCGGATGCGAGAAGTCTGTAGGGGGATTCCGCGATGATGCTTATATCGGCGATCACCCCGAGCGGGGCAACTGCCTTTATGGACTTCTTCCGTCCGTCCATCTCGATGGAGGACCTCGAGGAGGCGATACCGTCATGCGAAGCGGCCGTGGGAACGGATATGAAATCCATGCTGTGGAGAGTCGCCACGTACTTCGCGACATCTATCGGCCTCCCGCCGCCCACACCGAGGATGAAGTACTTCCCGTGCTCCTTCACGTACTCCGTCACGACCTCGACCGAATGGTCGGTGGCACCCTCTATCCTGATGATATCCGTCTCGTACCCGGCTTCCGAAAGAGAATCCTCCACGGCCTTCCCGGCGATCCTCTCGGTGAGGGGGTCGCATACTATCAATCCCCTTCCGCTGAGATGGAATCGGTTCCTGCAGACATTGCCTACCTCCATGACCGCTCCTCTCTTGATGAGGACTCCCCGGGGAAGTTCCATGAATGGAAAGACACTGAAATCATCGTTGTCAACCATCTTGACCGACCCCCTTAAGTGACGGTGCGGGTATAATCCTTTCGTCATCGTCGTTCCGTCAAGCGGCATACTCGGTATGAAACATTTATATCGGGGCTCATTTATTGAACGGTCGATAATCGATGTTCCCTGCAGCGGACCTGATATTCGACGGAGAGAAGGAGTACGATCTGTCCATAATATTATCCGACGATGACGATTTCCTCATCAATATAATGGACGCGGTGAAGGCCAACAGGACGATCGTCCTGACCTCCCGCGGGAAGGACGTGAACGTCCGCGAGGGAGTAATATACTACACGTATGCGAGGAACCTCGAGAACTCCATCTACTTCATGGATTTCATAGAGAGACTGATATTTCGGATATTCCTCGGAGGATACATCACAGAGGATATGGATGTCCTTCTGGTATCGGACTATCCCTTCAAGTTCATCCTGGAGTTCCAGTCCTCGGCGATGCCCTTCTACAACGTCATGAACGATCTGGCGGACGTGGTTGACCGAGAGGTCATGGAAGCCCTCTTGAAGATCGTATTCGAGATCCACCTCGAGGGCAGGGAAGGGAAGCACATAGGAACGCTTTTCATAGTGGGGGACGTCGAGAAGGTCCTGGAGCACTCCAAGCAGCTGGTGCTCAATCCCTATCACAACCAGGACGACGAGATCTGCTCGATCCTCAACAAGGAGAACTGGGAATCCATCAAGGAGTTCGCCCTTCTCGACGGTGCTTTCATCCTCGATTCCAAGGGAAAGATACGGAATGCCGGCAGATATATACTGGTGGACCCCACTGTCCAGACCACCGGGGGTCTGGGAGGGCGGCACCTTGCCGCAGCCTCGATCACGCACACCACGAATTCCATATCCTTCGCTCTGTCCTCATCCGGGACCATAAGGATATTCCGCAACGGAAAGGTGGTCCTCAAGGAGGACCTCAACTGATATCGGAGGCCTGAACCGCATTGGCGATATTCCAGCCGATAGACGACATCCTGATCGCGCTTTTACTTCTGCTGCTTCTGAGCAGGTCTCTTGGCCTCCTCTTCCACAGATTCAAGATCTCACCCATCGCCGGAGAGGTCCTCGGAGGGGTGATCCTGTCCCCCCTTATCCTGAACCTTCTATCCGAGACCCCCGGGAAGGGGACCCCCGACCTGATAATATTCTCGGAGTTCGCAATCATCGTGATAATGTTCCATTCAGGTCTCTACACCGATTTCTCCTCCTTCAGGCAGCACAAGTGGACCTCGATAATGGTGGGGGCACTCGGCGTGGTGGCCTCGTTCATTCTGATCTTCAGTCTATCCTTCCTGGTGTTCGGCCTTTCCCTGGAGACCTCGCTTTTCCTCGGCGCGATCCTGTCGAACTCAGCCATAGAGGTTTCCTCGGCCATGCTTGCGAACACGAGGTACGACAAGCTCAGGACCATAGTGGTCGGGGCCAGCTTCATAGATGACATACTGGCGGTCTTCGTGCTCGGAGTTGTGCTATCATTCGTCAAGACGACCCCGCGGATACTCCTTCCGATAGTGGGGGAGGTGGACGGGATAGCATCGTCGGTCCTTAACCTCGGGTGGACCTCTTTGAAGGTCCTTGCTTTCCTGCTTCTGACGTTCTACATTCTGAGCAAGATATCCCACAAGGTGCTGGATCGGTTCGCGGGGAGGAGGTTCGAGGTCATACTCTCCGTCGGGTTCCTCTTCGCCCTGGGGCTCGGGATATTCGCGAAATGGGTGGGGCTGCACGAGGTTATCGGTGTCTATCTTGCAGGATTGATACTGAGCCAGTGGGGGGTCATGCCGGACCCCATGCTGACCAGGGGGATCGCATGGATGAAGTTCAAGGAATCCTTCACGAACATGATGGAGGCGTTATTTTCACCGATATTCTTCGGTGTCGTGGGGCTTCTGCTGGGTTCCAACCTCGTGAGCGAGGGAGGCGATTCGATCCCCTACATCCTGATCGGGGTTCTCCTTTTCTCATTCTTTGCGTTCATGGGAAAGATAGTCGGATGCGGTTCGGGGGCCCGATTGAAGAAGATAGCCCCTTCGGGGGCGCTCCTCATAGGTGTAGCCATGGGAGGAAGGGGGGCGCTCGAGTTCATTTTGATCAAATCTGGTCTCAGGGAGGGGCTGCTCTCTGCTGACGAGTTCTCTATCGTCATAATAGTGACCCTGATAACGATACTTCTTACCCCGATAATGTACAGATTGACGTCGAAGTGGAAGAAGGAAGAGCTCGACGAAACGGACCTGTAAGGTTGTTTTTTTGAGAAAGAATTTTTCCATGGTTCGCATATTGTTTCTTCCACCCTGCCATGCCTAAAATTATGTCAATCAATATTTCGACTCATCAGCAAAATCAGCGATTATACTCGTTTTGGAAAAACGAAGCGTTTTCCAATTTGTGGCGGAGCAAGAAATAGGATCGAGTATTTCCTGGAGTTCTTGAAAAAACACTTGATCTTTTAAATAAAACATGATTTTTTGAATATTTTATCAGCGTTTAAGGGGGGGAGAATGAGAAACCATCCGAAAAAGAAAAGAACTTCAATCAGGATGGTAATTGATTATTTATGAAAAAGCAAGGACTGATACCGTCATTTATTAGTCTGGTGGTGTTATCGATTGTGATCATCACAACTATCGTATTCGTTATTGATCATATCATATTGATCGGCCCGATTTTAATAATACTTGGAATTCTGCCATGGATTCCTTTGAGAATATTCGGTAGATCGATCAGATCATGCGGCGCAGATATCATCTTCGGTGCTGTTGATACGGGAATTCTTGGGATTGCAACGATCATCGGAGCAAGCTTTGCAGGAGTTCTCGGTGCGATTGTAGGTGGAGCAGTTGGGGATTCAATCACAGACGGTATTGCAGGTTTATTTGAAGGTAAAATAGCTATCTTTCTAAGAAATCATGGAATAGAGGAAGCAAGAACTCCATTGAGCTCTTCTTTAGGGAAAATGAGTGGATGTTTATTGGGTATTGGAATAATTCTTACGGTCCTATGGTCGTTTCTGGGGATTTACCGATTCTAATGGTATTTGAACATCCGGTTACCATTAAGACCTGGGAAGAGAAAACTCACGAGGTTATTGTTCACATGTGAAGCACCAATGATAATAATCTGTTAAATCTTGTATGGATGATTGATATGAAAGGAGAGGCAAAGAAGACGGAAGAGGGCTTAGTAGTAAAATTTGAAGATATCGCTAATGTCAAGGATGCATTGAAAGAAGGTATCGCATTATGTATGCAGGGAGAATGTGAGTGTGAAACAGAGGCATATCAACATGTCGAAAAGATTGAGATGTTAGAGGATAAAGATTCCATATCAGTTAACCTCAAAGGGAAAAACATTCCCAAAGGTGATGTTGAAAAATGTATTCAATATTATAAAGAAAAATTATCAGATTAATCATTAATAATTCATACTTCGGGGGGGAGAGGAAGTATAGTACATCTTCATTCAAGAGTGAGAAAGGTATTTCTAATAAATGAAAAGTATGGATCTTGATATAAGTGCAAAGAAAGGATATACCACCGTTAATAATAGTTATATCAATGACAATAATGTGGTTATTTGGAATCTTCTTCGGAACTCGATATTTAAATATTTTTATTTTAAAAAATGTTATGGATCTATACTCATCTGTAATATTGATAGCAATTTCAGTACCGATATTTTTCATAATATCGCTAATAATATGGGTCTTCATATTCATTTTAATAATCAATAGGTTCTATCCAGAAAAAAGGAAAACTGGATACTGTATTTAATTATATTTTCAAATTTGGTGGGAGGTGGTCACATCCACCTCCGTCCATAAAAGTAAGCACTTATTCCATTAGCTCACGGCCATAGATGTGGTATCTAATAATTGGATCATTTCCGCTTCATCATCGGGACCACGGACTTCCATATGTTCTTCTTTGCAGGGGGTACGATATCATCCTTGAAAGTGCTCCCGCTTACTGCCCGAACATCCTCGACGGTGTAGAAGGCATGGGGATTGAAGGCCTTCACCCTTGAGACGACCTCCCTGACCTCCTTCCTCTTGAGCGGCATATAGATGATATTGACTAGCCCCCAGTCGCTGCGGGCGTCAACGATGGTGAACTTCCTCCCGCTCTGCTCGAGCCATTCTATGAGATTGGTCGCCGACCGCCTCGTGATTATCCTTACCAGAACATACCCCAGGGAGATCTTGTTCTCTATCATGATCCCGACATAGTTGCCTATGGCGAAACCCAGACCGTAGGCGATATAGTTCATGACGTTGGAGAGATTATTCATGATCTGTCCGATTGCGATAAGCCAGATGATCACCTCGAAGAATCCCATGACGGGGGCCAGGTACTTCAATCCTTTCGAGATGAAGATGATTCTCAAAGTTCCTATGGTGACGTCCACTATCCTTGCAAGACAGATCAATATCGGTATCACGAGCAGCGTGAAGATCTGCGAGTCGATGAAATCCATTTACCGCCCCTTCTTTCAGTGGCAAATCCGACGAGATATAAAAATATCACGCACGGGACCGATACTTTATCAGTTCATGGGAGGTGCAGCCGGCGGTATGTAATTCTGCGGGGGTTTCGAGGGCGGCCCTCCGGGAGGAAGCTGCTCCGGGGATGGCGGGGGCAGCTGTTGACCCTGGCCGGCCGGAGGCTGCAGTTGAGCGCCCCCCTGTGCGGGACCCAGTCCGGTTCCCGGAGGAGGTGGGGGAACAGCCATCTGCTGCTGCAGGGACGCCTGAGCACTTCTACCCTTCAGTATTACCGCTACAGAGCCCAGTGCGACGAGTATGATTATGACCATCATACCCACCACTAGCAGGATAAGGAGGGTGTTATCATCACCGGAGCCGGATGATGTGACGTCCTTGTCCCCCCCGGTGCCATCGCTGTCATCCGCCTCGGGTACATGGACGTGAAACGACTGGACCTGGACCTCTGCCTTGAGGTCCGCCTTTGACCCGTCCCTTGCCTCGAGCTTGAGGATGTAATCTCCGGAGGTCATGGAGGATGTGTTCCAGATGAAGGAGCCGGCCGTGATACCCTGGGCCTCGGTGATCGGTATCCAGCTCGTGATCGACGCATCGCTGTAGTAGAGATAGTATCGAATGGTGTCCCCGTCGGGATCGCTCCCGTCCCAGGAGAGGGAGATCTCTCCTGTATTGTTGGTTCCCGGCAGAGGATATCCGACGAATGTGACCGACGGAGGATCGGGATTGTTGATCTCGACCTCCGGGTAGATGTACTCCGTAAACTGATCCGTCAGAATCGGATCGGCGACCCGGATCTTGAGCTGGTAAGTCCCGTCTTCCAATTCAATCGTGTTGAGCTCGAACATCCCGGTATTGGTGATCTTCTGACCCAGGGGCTCCCAGGTCACACCGTCGCCTGATATGAAGAAGCTCGGTGTGAGGTAGGCGGTCTCTCCCGCATCCGGATCGCTGAGTGTGTAATAGAACTGAACGGTACCCTCAAGAGGGCTTCGCGGGGTCTGCGTGTTCAGGATCTCGGGCATGTCGGGATTGTAGACCTCGAAGTCGATGAAGGCCTCCTCAGAGTATTCTCCGAGGCTGTCCCTCACAACGATCCTCAACCGGTATTCGCCGTCGCCGAACTCCAGGAGCGTCGTGTCTATCTCGAACGACCCCCTGTTCATCTGGGAAGATGCGAGCTTGGTCCATATCCCGTCGTCCACATACATCAATGAAAGGTCGTAGACGAGGTCTTCCGGAACGTCCTCCTCGTCGGTGGCGTCCCATTCGAACTCGACCGTTCCCGAGAGCTTCTCCGAGGACGGCTTGACGAAGGAGACGGAGGGGGGATCGTTGTTGAAAATAGTGAAAGGTGCCGTCACGGTCGTGCTGCTGAGTCCCAGCGGGTCATAGACGGTGATCTCCAGGACATATTCGTCTCCGTCCCCGAAGTATTTTGTCTGGAACTCGTGGGATCCAGTATTGTCCAGCCCCTCGGCGAGGACCTCGTAGGTCGATCCCAGATCGTCAGATATCATGAGGTCGATGCTCAGGTCGAGAGGGTCGTCCTCGTCGTCCCAAGCCCTCCATCTGACCTCACCCGTGCCTGTCATTGTCTCACCGGGCGCGTCTGGATAGTTCACCGATATCGATGGGGGATCAGGATTGTTGATCTCGAACTCGAAGGAGAGAGAGGCTTCCCCTATCATGTTGTCGCTGTCGGTGGCCACGACCTTGATCCGGTATTCCTCGCCATCGGGTATCCTGGGATCGCTGGTGTCCCAGAGATACGAACCCGTGTTCGGGACACCCGATCCGATCAGAATCCATTCACCTCTTCCCTGGGCATAGAACAGGTCAACGGTAAGGGCATTGCCATCCTCTTTGTCCTGCGCCTGCCACCTGATCTCGAACTCTCCCTCGACGTGACCCTTAAGGTCAATATCGTCGGACATGGGGTCCTCCTTCAGCTGGACCATCGGGGCTTCCTTCTGAAGTACCTTCTGCGTATGGATGTCCTGACCGATCCATCCCAGCCTCGCCTCGGGATTGGTACCGTGTCTCCGGGGGTAAGCATCCTGGGCGAGTACGATGTGGGCGTCAACGTTGGGATTGTTGAACGTATCGCTCTCGACGGTAAGCGTGAACTCGACCCATGCCTGGGTCGAGGTGTGCCCCGCATGGGCCGTGATGCTGATCGGGGCCACCGCGGTGCGTCTCTGTATGGAATCCCTGATCCTGTTGTCTATGGCGGTGTTATTGGCGGATGTGCTTCCACCCACCCACGGGTCCATCCCATCGATCACATATCTCGGGATGCCTCCCGCAAGATCGTAGGATGTCCGTCTTTCGAGAGCGGCGTCCAGGGGTACACCGTCACCATAGGTTCCGCCGCCTGAGTGCCACTCGATCCCTATATACTTGTCAGGGAACATAGTCTCATCGAGATCCAGCCTGTTCATGGCTCCGATGACCGCGGTGCAGTATCCGCACCATGTTGCAGTGAAGTCCTCGACCATTATCCTCTGCTGCGTTCCGGTCGATACTGTCTTTCCGTCGAGACGCACGAACACAGCCTGGTATATGTCGGCGCATTCGGCGGTCTCGGTTCCGGCGCCCTGGTTCTCGACCTTCGTCGTTCTTTCCGAGTTCTGGATCATTATCACGAAGGCGATATCCTCCCAGGTATTGGCCTCGACATCCTCCGTGTAGTGCGGATCATCAGTTCCGTAGAAGTCAGGCTTAGGCAGGGAGACATTGACAGTTTCCTGGTATCCCTGAAGACCGTTGCGGACCGGGGGATCCCCACCGGCCTCCTCGCTTCCGTCAGAAGCGATAGTGAATCCGGGAAGGAGGAACAGTATCGTTACCAGTGCGGACAGGACCTTGATCTCTTTCATTGTAACACCTCTCGTGCCGAGCGTTCTGATAGGAATGCGGGAACGGGCTATTTTAGACTTGTGAAAGAAGCATGATTAAGATAAATGAAGGGGGTGGCCCTCGACCACCCCCCTTTCAATTTCCCCGGTTCAAGGCTGCTGAGGAACCTGGGGTGCAGGTGCCGGCGGGAGTTCCTGTTTCGGAGGCTGGGCGGCACCGGGAAGGGCTCCAGCTTCGACTCCCGGGAGGCCCGGGCCGGCCTGCTGCATCGGAAGCCCTCCCGGGGGCGGGAGCTGAGTGGCGGCGGCCTTCTTTCTGTTCATAATCACGAGGCCGGCGGCGACCAGTCCTATCACGAGCAGGACGATCAGGGCTATCACGATCCCTAGTATCAGGCCGAGATTGCTCTCGTCATCAGTCTCGATCGGGGTGACGTCGTCATCATCATCGTCGTCATCGATGATCTCACCCTTGTCCTTTATCCTGAAGGATGTGGTTATGACCTCTGCCTCGAAGCTGTCACGCGTATCCTCAAGGGCGACGATCTTCAACTCGTAATCCCCTGCGGGCAGGGTAGAGATGTCCCATGTGAAGGACGTGGTCGTCATCTTGAAGGCCCCCGGGACCATGGTCCAGCCCGAATCACCCACAAGGTGATAATAGGCCGTGAAGGTCAGGTCGTTGTTCTCCGGGTCCGATGCGGTCCATGAGAAGGATATCGAATCCTCGTGTTCTATGTTCGGGTCGGGTGCGTTTGTAATCTCCACCGTTGGAGGATCGTTGTTATCCACAGTGATGGCCGGGAACTCATGCTCTGCCGTCATATTGAATTCACCGGGCTGACAGTCGGCCACCACCATCTTGACCGAATATGTGCCGTCCTCCATTCCGGATACGTCCATCGTGTATGATCCCGTGTTCGGAAGTCCCTCGGCAACGGTCACCCAGTCCGTACCGTCGAAGTAGTAGAACCATATCTTCAGTCCGTCGGTCTCGGCAGGGTCGGGGTCCTCCGCATACCAGGTGAAGCTTGCTGCCTTGGAGACGGTGGATGTGGGTCCGGCCGCGCTTATAATCTCCGGTGAGTCCGGATTGTATACCGTGAAATAGACCGTGGAGGGAGAGGCGAGCTCACCCCTGGAATCCCTGACGATCAATCTCAGGCTGTAAACGCCGTCCCCTTCCTCGAGCTCGGTGGTGTCGAGCTCGTAGGAACCGGTGTTCGGTTCGTTCGTCGCGAGCTCCTTCCAATAGGTGCCTCCGGAGAACATGTAGTAAAGATCGTAGGTCATATCCTCAGGTTCGTCCTCCTCATCGTTCGATGACCATTCGATCTCCAGGGTCCCCGAGACGATATCTTCCTCGCCTGGTTCCATTATCCTGCACTCCGGGATGTCGTTGTTGTAGATGAAGAACACATCGGACTCGACCTCGACGTACAGGTCGGTGGTGTCGGTCACCCGGATCTTCACCCGGTAATCGGTCCCGTCGGCCAGGTATGTGGAATCGAACTGGTAGGATCCGGTATTCGATATCGGCCCGGGAGTAAGGGGTGAGTAGTTGGCTCCCCCGTCCTCGGATATGAAGATCTCCACGGAAAGCTTGGTCTGGGAGTCCTCGTCGTCCTCGGCGCTCCATCTGATCGTGGGTTTTCCGCTGAGCTCCTGTTCCTGTCTGGGCGCGATGATCTCGAGAGTGGGCGGGTCCGGGTTGTTGATGATGAAGTCGAAGTTCGAGGGGGCCTCGGCCGACATCATATCCGTGTCAGTCGCCTTGATATTGAGTATATAGCGATCGTCGTCCGGGATCCTCGGGTTCGATGTGTCCCACGCGTAGACGCCAGTGTTCTCAAGCCCCTCGGCGATCGTTGTCCATTCCATCCCCGGCCTCATGTAGAAGAGGTCGATGGTGACATCGCTGCCGTCCTCGTCGTCCTGTGCGAGCCAGTGGATGTTCAGCACACCTTCCACCGCATTATCATCGAACTGGTCCTGGATCAGCTGGGAGTTGAGCGATACCGTGGGTATGTCTGGATTCATGACCTTCACGTTGATGGTATGGGAGCTCTCCTCGTCCCAGAAGTCCTTGGAGGTGATCCTTATCTGGTAATCCCCGTCGGGATAGATGTAATCGTCGCCGGTCTTCGCGGCGGTGTGCCAGGTGTACTTGTCGTTGTTCTTCTTGATACCGGTCCAGTCCATTGCACCCACCTTCCTGACCTCGACCGTGCTTGCGATCTTGTCATCGGAGGCATCGGGATCGGTAGCATCGAAGGAGATGTCCACTGAGCCCGATAGAACGCTGTCCTCGGCGGGAAGGACGTTCGAAATCACGGGGGGGTCTCCCTGGAGATTGAAGACCCGGAAGATGTTCATGTTCTCCACGATCCACCCGAGGCGGGCGTCCGTGTTCGCCCTGTGCCTCCTCGGATGGGCATCCTGGACCAGAACGACGTTGGCGTTGACCTTGATGTTCTCGAAGGTGCTGTCCTCCACCTTCACGGTGAAGTTGACCCATGCCTTGGTGTCGTCATGCCCTCCGACCGCCACTATCGACAGGGGCGAGGCCGTGTTGGCTGCAGTGTTGATCCTGGTCTTGAACTGAGTATCGAGGGTGGTGGCATTGGCATTGGAGTTCCCTCCCACGGATGCGTCCGTCCCGTCGATCACGACGGTCGGGTAGCCCGGGATGCTGTAGTATGTCGCCCTCGTACCGGAGGCGGCTCTGTAATAAACGTCGCCGGATGAGCTTCCGTGGTACTCGATGCCTATGTACTTGTCGGGAAAGTAGCTCGAGTCATGGTTCAGCCGATCCATGGCCCCGATCACTCCCGTGCAGGGACCGCACCAGGCCGCGGTGATATCCTCGAAGAGGACGGTCCTAGTCGTTCCCGTGGACCTCTGTGTGCCGTTTAGGGGCACGAAGACGGACTGGTACATTTCAGCGACGGTCAGAGTATAGGAACCCGCGCTCTTGCTGAACTTGTTCATGTCCTGGAAGAAAACGACGATGGACACATCGTCCCAGGTGTTCGCCTCGACGTCCTCGGTATAGTAAGGATCGTCCGAATCGTACAATGTCGGTTTGTTGAACGAGATGTTGTAGTTCTCCTCGTGCAGGTACAGGGTCCCTCTCGTTGGAGGGTCGCCCGCTGCGGTCCCTGCGGGGAGAAGGATGGCCATGGCTCCTGTCAGGAGTGCCATGGTGACTAACAGGGGTAGGATCTTTCTTGATCGGTTCATGTATATCACCCAGAGTAAGGGATACCTCGACTATGAGGATTAATTGCCCAATGCATCGCCTGATTATTTATTTATTACCCTGGTTCCAGTACATTGGACATACCCGGCGACGGGTTCAGGAACGGGTCCTTTCAACTCAATTATCGCAAATTATGATGATATTTAATGAATAAAGAACGAAAAAGGTTTATTTTATCCGCCGTCCTTATTTCAGATCGAATGGTTATTCGTTCTGGTCAGGAGGATAATTTAACATTTAAGGTTCCGCCTCTGACCACGATTTTATATAGGTCCCCGATTTTCGGGGTCCAACCCTTTCAGGAGATGGATCCCGTGAGCATGCACGACGAGGACTTCGAGGCACTGGGTTTCAAGTGTGGGCTTGAGATCCACCAGCAGCTTCTCACAGACAGGAAACTCTTCTGCAGATGCCCCCCCGTGTACCGCAACGACTCCCCCCATTACGAGATTATCCGTCACATGAGACCCACCCTTTCCGAGATGGGCACCTATGACGGAACTGCCCTCATGGAATTCAAGACGAAGAAGAACGTTACCTATCAGTTCTTCCGGGACACCACGTGCTCTTACGAGATAGATGACACCCCTCCTTTCGAGATGGACCCAAAGGCGCTCGAGATCTCCATGGTGATTGCGAAGGCCATGGAGTGCGCCCTCGTGGACGAGGTCCATGTGTCAAGGAAACAGTATCTCGACGGATCGATCCCCACCGGCTTCCAGAGGACCGCGATAATCTCCCTGGGAGGGCACGTTCCCTGGAAAGATGGAAGGGAGATCGAGATACGCCAGATATCCCTTGAAGAGGACGCCTGCAGGGAGATGGGGGACAGCGGACACGAGATAATCTTTCGAACAGACAGACTGTCCATACCGCTCATCGAGGTGGTCACCGAACCAAATGCAAAGAACCCCAGGGAGGCCGGTGAGATGGCCGAGGTACTGGGACGGGTCATGCGCTCAACAGGACTGGTCCGGAGGGGTTCGGGGGCCACCAGGCAGGATGTCAACGTCTCCGTAGAGGGAGGCCGAAGGGTCGAGATCAAAGGAGTACCCAAGATAGAGCTGATACCGACGATAACCGCGGGAGAGGCCGTCCGCCAGGATAATCTGCTGAAGATTAACCGAAAGCTCCTCGACAGGGGGCTCGATCCCGGCGCTATGGATGCGGATGACTTCACCACCATGAGGTTCGAGGATATGACGGATATATTCTCGGGCAGGGAGGTCCAGCTGTTCGATCCGTGGTTCCAGGGGAAGGTCGGGGAGGAGGACGATCTGGATGTGAAGGCGGTACTGGTCCCCGGATTCAAGGACATATTCTCCCATCCGACCCACGGAGACCAGACCTTTGCCGACGAGGTCGGCGGAAGGTTGAGGGTGATAGCATGTCTGGACAGGATGCCCAATATGCTGACCTCGGACGACGAGCCCTTGAGAGGAGTCACTGAGGAGGATATTGCCCTGGTGAGGAAGAGGCTCGACGCCGATGAGAATGACACCATCGTTCTCGTATGGGGCCCCAAGGATGACACCCTCACGGGGATCAGGGAGGTCTACATCCGGTCCAAGGAAGCCTTCTTCGGAATTCCCCACGAGACACGTCAGGTGATCTCACCGGACATGACCTCCTTCGAGAGGATCCTGCCCGGTCCCGATCGGATGTATCCCGATACGGACAGGCCCCCCATCGTGGTTTCGAACGAGCTGGTGGACCGAGTGAATGCTCAGGTTCCGCGGCCCTGGTGGATCGAGGAGGAAGAGATGGTGGAGAACCGCGTTCCCCGCGTCGTAGCACACAGACTTGTGGTATCGCCTCTGATGGAAGCCTACCGGAAAGCTGTCGAGAAAGGTTCCGACCCGAGGTTCACAGCCCTGTTCCTGATGGAGGACCTCAAGGCCGCCCAGAGGTCCGGATCTGACGTAATTGAGACCGATCTCGGGAAGATCATCGACATTCTCGCGAAGGTGTCCGAGGGCGAACTGACAAGGAAGGCCGCTTCTTTGGTACTTTCCTGGACCGCCGATACGGGGGATGGGATAGAGGCCGCCATCACGCAGCTGGAGATCGATCCGTTCTCCGAGGATGAGGTCCAGGTCATCGTGAAGGAAACGGTGGACAGATCGGAGGAGCTTGCCGGCCTTTTCCAGAACGGCAGGTTCGGCCCCCTTATGGGTAAAATCATGGAAAGTATCGGAGCAAGGTTCGATGGACGAAGGGTCTGGGAGATGACCCGGGACCTGATATCCGGCGGGCAATAGTTTTAAGTCCCCCACGCCCCTATTCCGGAAAGAGGTTGATCCTATGTCCGGGGAGATCCATCTAGGCAAAATGATCTCATCATCGCTGCAGGAGGTGCTTGGAGACGAAGACCTCCTTTTCGAGGTCGCCAGGGACATGATTAAGGATGAGATCAAGAAGAAGATCCAGAAGGCCCTTGACGAGAATCCAGAGCTCAAAGCGGAGCTCAAGGAAGCGGTCGAGGAGTACTACAAGGCCAAGCTCAGACAGACCCTTGCAGCCGTAAAGATTGCCAAGGCAAGCGTCCATCTGGGTCTGAGGACCGTCCCAGCCGACCTCCAGGATGATGTTCACAAGGAACTCGAGAAGGAGATCACAAGGATAATCGACGACACCCTGTGACATCACTTGTACCGCATATTCGGGCAATATCGCAGAAAGTTTTCTATAATCATGAATTTGTAGACGCTCAAGGTGTGGAAATGAAAGCTGTGGTCCTAGCGGCGGGAGAAGGAAGAAGATTGCGTCCATTGACGGGCAGCATGGGAAAGGGAATGCTGCCTGTCGGAAACAGACCAATACTCTCCTACGTCCTCGAAGCCCTGGCGGAGGTAAACGTCCGCGATATCATCATGGTCGTGGGTTATCAGAAGGAGAAGGTGATGAACCAGTTCGGGGACGGCAAGGACCTGGGCCTCAATATCGAGTACGTCGAGCAGAAGTTCCAGCTGGGAACGGCACATGCCCTTTTCCAGGCAAGGGACAGGATCGAGGGGAGGTTCCTCGTGGTTCCCGGCGACTCGCTTGTTGATGCGAATGCATTCAAATCACTGCTCACGACACCGGAGGAAGAGTGGGGCATACTGGTAGCGACCACCTCCAACTCATCGAAGTACGGCGTGGTTGAGGTGAAAGGTGACAAGCTGTTGATGATACGAGAGAGGCAGAAGCTGACCGAGGACCTGATATCCTCCGGAACCCCATCCGTGTTCGCCCTCGCCCTTTGGGAATACCAGGATCCTTCGCTGTCCACATTGATCAACACGGGCACCTACCTCCTGGACACCGATATCTTCGATAGGCTGGAATCAAGCGGGGTGGGTGAGAGGCTGACCCTCACCTCCTGCATAACGGAGGAGGCCCGCAAACGCACGATCAGCGTCAATAAAGCGGATAGATGGCTCGACGCCGTGTACCCTTGGGACCTACTGGCCATCAACGAACATACCCTCATGAGGACCCCCAAGGATTTCAAGGGCACCATCGAGGAAGGTGTCGTGATCAAGGGCCCGGTAAGGATCGACGAGGGTTCTAGGATCAGGGCCAATTCGGTGCTTGTCGGTCCGATCTCCATAGGCAAGGACTGCGTTGTAGGTCCGTCCGCCTATATCGGAGCCAACGTCTCCATCGGGGATAACTGCACCGTCGGACCTTTCTCGGTGTTGAAGGACTCCCTGATAATGGGAGATGTCACCATGGGATCACACTCCTCCATATATCAGTCCGTGATAGCGCACGGGTCCACCCTGGGGGATTTCCTGGGAGTGGAGAAGGGAGAATACACGATAAAGCTGGAGAGGTACACGGCGACGAAGACTCTCGGCGCGATAATCGGGGCGGACTGCGAGATATCGCATCATGTGTCCCTTTCCCCGGGTGTCATACTCGGGAACGGCTGCAGGGTAGGAGCAATGAGAAACCTGAGGGACAACATGCCCGACGGGACCAACATCGTTTGAGGTGGGAAAATGTGCGGAATAGTGGGGTATGTTGGCAACAGGGAAGCGACCGAGGTGCTCATAGAGGCGCTGAAGAGGCTCGAGTACAGAGGCTATGACTCCTCGGGCGTGGCCGTCGTGGACCCCAGGGAAGGCCAGGGCCAGCTGATGGTCGTCAAGAGCGAGGGTTACATATCGGCTCTCGAGAAGAAGGTAGAGGCGGTGGGTTCGAGATCAGGCATATCCCATACAAGATGGGCAACACACGGTGTTCCAAACGAGATAAACGCCCACCCTCACACTGACGACGACGGGAACGTCGCCGCCATCCACAACGGGATCATAGACAACCATCTGGCTCTCAAGAAGGAACTCATCGAGAAGGGACACAGGTTCCGGTCGGAGACCGATTCCGAGGTGGTACCCCATCTCGTATCCGACGAGTACGAGAAGAATGGAGGGGACCTTTTCGAAGCCGTCAGGGAGGTCGCAAAGAGGCTCGACGGTTCCTATGCGATCGTCGTCCTGCACAAGGACCATCCGGATGTCATCGTTTGCGCAAGGGAAAAGAGCCCCATGGTTGTGGGGGCCGGTGTGAACGAGGGTTTTGTGGCATCCGACGTCACCGCACTGCTGAAGTACACGAACAGGTTCATTTTCATGGACGACGGCGAGATAGCGAAGATCACACGCAGCGACATCCATATCGAGAAACTCTCGGGCGAGGAGGCCGTCCACGAGTGGACAGAGGTGGACTGGTCGCTCGAGGATGCCGAGAAGGGAGGTTTCAAACACTACATGATAAAGGAGATCTTCGAACAGCCAAGGTCCCTCCACCAGTCGCAGACCGGATGGAGATCGGACGAGGACAACATACCAAGGGACCTCGTCAACACGAAGATGATCAGGATAGTGGCCTGCGGGACCTCGTATCATGCGGGCCTTGTGGGTAAATATCTTTTCGAGAAGTTCACCGGACTGCCGACCATAGTGTCCATGGCCTCGGAGTACAGGTTCGCCGATGCGACCACCGACGATCCCCTCATGATATTCATCACCCAGTCCGGGGAGACCCTCGACACCATCATGGCCGCAAGGGAAGCAAGGTCCAGGGGATTGAAAACGGTTGCGATCACCAACGTTGTCGGCTCGACCATAACAAGGGAGACCGATGTAACGCTCTACCTTCGATCGGGGCCCGAGATAGGGGTCGCCGCATCAAAGACCTTCACTTCCCAGCTGATGATGATGTATCTCTTCTCATCGTACCTGGGCTATCACATGGGCCATATCAAGAGGGAGGAGTTCAATTCGGTCAAGGAGGACCTCAGGCATACGATCAGGGCGGTGGAGGGAATTCTCAAAGACACGACGAAGATACAGGAGATGGCCAAGTGGTTCTCCGGGTTCGACAATGCCTTCTATCTCGGGCGTTACATCAACTACCCCACTGCTCTCGAGGGCGCCCTGAAGATGAAGGAGATATCGTATATCCACTGCGAAGGATATCCTGCCGGGGAGCTGAAGCACGGCCCTCTTGCCCTGCTGACACCCGAGACACCGGTCGTGGCGATAACCGCCGAGGACCATACCTACGACAAGATCCTCGGCAACATAGGGGAGTGCTCGGCGAGGGGAAGTCCGGTACTCGCGATCGCACCGGAGGGCGATACGGAGGTAAACAGGTACACCGATATCGTTCTATACTATCCGAATGTGGACCCGCTATTCTCCCCGATACCCGTCTCCGTGCTGCTGCAGCTTCTGGCCTATTACGCGGCGGACCTCAGGGGATGCTCCATTGACAAACCGCGCAACCTGGCGAAATCTGTTACCGTGGAGTGAAAGCGCAGAGCGGTCCGCACGACCATGGTCCTTCCAAAAATTTTAATTGCCGGGAGCTGGGATACGGTTCTCCGGGTATAGATGATGAGATGGGACCTCGGACCCATGGCAATAGCAGCTTCGTTTCTGCTCGGGTTAGTCCTGTTCGTTCCGATGGGAAGCGGAGGCCCGCTGACGGTTGACAGCGCCATAACCATACCGGGAGACAATCCGATAACGCTCAGGGGCAACCAGACCACCAGTCTGGATATGGAGGGTTTCTTCATTGTTTCCGACATCCCGCCCCGTGATTCCGTTGGATTGACCGCCAGAATGGAGGTGACCGGGTCCGGGTGGAATCCGACACTTTCCCAGACAAGATGGACCGATATCGAGACCCAGACAAACTATCCCTTCGTCCTCACTGTCACGATAGAGGCCGGAGCCAAATCAGGTCAGAGCAATTCCTACACACTGACTCTGACCTTCTCGAACACTATATCGGACGATGTCGGCAGCTCAACGGCAGGTCTTACAGTCAGGATCGAGGGCATCCTGGACAACGGCGGTGACGACGACGATGATGATGATGACGATACCGGGACGAACACGGTTGGGGACGAGTCTCTACCACTGTGGCCCTTCTTTCTGGGAGCTATCGTCGTGGGTCTCGTAATCGTCGGTATCTGGGCCCGGATGAACCTCGAGGTCGTGAGGGACGAGGACGGCTCCAGGCGCATATATCTGAGGGAGAAGGATTCCGGCCGGATAGTCGGCAGGAAGAAACAGCCACCTCCTGAGATCGATCTCTGACCCTTTCAATCGAACAGCCTCTCCAGGAGATCGTCCGTCTCACTGTCCCCGGAGCTCTTTCTCTCCTCCATCTGGGGGACGCCTTCCGTTTCCTCGATCCCGTCTCCCTCTGTGGGAGGTTCGACATCGTCTTCTTCTGAGGCATCCAACTCCCCTTCCTCTTCCTCCAATCCGGAGGGAGGCTCCTGTAGATCTTCTTCCGTCTTCGACACCGCTTCACCGGCCTTGACGAAATCGTCCACCGACTCCTCCCTGGACTGTGCCTGCATCATTCGCAGCTCCTCCTCGGTGGGCTCCCTTCCGTATATCTCCTTGTAGACCCTCTTCTGCTCCGCCAGGGGGTCCTTCTTCTTCTTCTCCTCCTTCTTTCTCGCTATGAAGATCCCGAGGAAGATTATACCTCCGACTATCAGGAAGAACAGTACGAAGAATATCAGAATGACCAATCCGGGAGGGAGTCCCTCGAGGAAGGGCAGAACATCGGTGATGACCCCGGAGAGGTCGTCCGCGAAGTTCTCGCTCCCCCCCTCGTCGGGGGCATTCTCAAGTGTGACAAGGATCTCCCCCGAATCCAGGATCGTTGCCCCGTCCTCGGATATCAGAGTGTAGGTGAGGACATAATCGCCCCTTCTTGCCGTGTCGGGTGCCGCAATGGTTATCGTGAATTCCACCGGTTCGTCGGTCGACCTCCCGGCGGATGTGTTGACGTGTGTGGTATGGGTCGAGCTTTCCGAGGCCGAGAGGTATGCCCAATCCTGGTCCACCAGATCTCCTTTCAGTTCTATGGTGACGTTGTCGTCGAATGCCGCATGGTTCGTGATGTAGCATTTCACGGGCTTGGTGATCCTGATGCCGCGCTCGCCTTTGAATGCCTCGTGTGTTTCCGGATGTTCTGTGGAGAGCGAGTAGTCGTTGATCTTGATATGTCCGGCCGTGACCCTCGAGTAGTTGCCCTGCTTCAAGGCCATGATCTGAACCGAGTAGATGCCCACACCGAGTTCCAGTTCGCCAAGTTCAATCCGGGTGGACACACCCATGTCCCTCCATTCAAGAACGTCACCGGAGAACTCCTCCGTGCCAATGCGGATGAAATAGCTGATGTCCTGTGCATGATCCGCCGATCCGGTCCAGTTGAATGTTGCGTTCGGGTCCGAAGTCCTGAACATATCGAAGACAGGCACCTCCCGCGGCGGGGGTGTCCCCCACGTCGTCGCCGACCAGCGGAGCGCCGTTGGCCGAGATCATGGCCAGGTCGTCCTCCGTGTTGTTTGCTCCGGGGTAGCTGCCGTCGCTCCACTGGGTGATCGACTGGCCGTACGCGGACCCCATGAT
>JBLIRL010000032.1:0-22068 GCA_049472275.1 Thermoplasmatota archaeon
CTTCACTTCCTTTCCCTGATTCTGGGGCAGTTTCACCTCGGCTATGCTCTGGAAATCATCGGTCATGAGATCACCCTAGGCCTGGCCGGAATACGCGGGCATGTATATATGTTCACTGCGTTTCTAAGGTCACCGGATCCCGCAAGCCGCTAATGTTCTCGCCGGGACCTTCCAAGCTCCCTTGGTGATTCGTCCGATCTCCTATCGATCATACTTTCCGATCCCTCCTCGGGATCATGAGAGGCTCTCCGGTCCCTGATCCTCCTGGGTCTCCTGGAACCTCTCATCCTTTCCTTGATCGTCCTCTTCTCTTTGGCAACCAGAAGCTGCTCCCTCAATGCCCTGTTCCTGCTGATCAGGAGATAACCGAAAACGAAGGCGACGAGGAAGATTAACGCCAGTACGACTATCATTATGACCGTGGATGATGACGGACCATCACCTTCATCAGCGGAAGATGACGAACTTTTTACGACGGTGGTCCACATCCTCGCGATCTCCTCGTTGCCTGATGAATCAACGGCCCTTGCCTCGATCTTGTAGATCTTGGCCTCATCAAGGTCCACTTCCACATACCACGAGTTGAGACCTGTGACCTCCATCCATTCCCCCTCGTCGATCCTGACATGGACGGATGCCAGCTCTGTATCGTCCATTGCCCACCCCTCGATTGTGTGTCTGCCAACCTCAAGAGTGGAATTGGGGGATGGATCGGTGATCACGATCGTGGGAGCCTCCAGGTCCTCGCCGGTTACCTTCGGCTCGTAGGTATAGGTTATCTGCAGGAAAGCGATGTTCCCTGCCTCGTCCTCGGCTTCGAGATCGATTATGTTGACTCCCCTGACAAGACTGATGATCCAGGAGAAGTCCTCTTCCCTTGATATCTCCTCGTATTCCAGGTCCGCGGTTCTTGCCCTTACAGATTCTATTCCGTTCTCATCGAAGACCACCCCTTTCATCTCCAGGATCGGATTGGTCAGCCTGGAACCACTTGACGGATCTATGGATTCGAACGAGGGGGGTACTGTGTCCAGTATTATCTTCCTGTGGACCGACCTCCTGTTGCCAAGATCGTCTATCGCAGTGATGTTCACATCGTTCTCTCCCTCTATCAGTTCAACACTGCCGGAGAAAGTGCTGCCCTCGAGCGGTACTATCCTGTTGTTAATGATGATCTGTGAGCCAGGTTCCGTGGTGCCTTTTATCGTGACCGTATTTTCGTTGGTCAGATGAGGAGCTTCCGTGATGGTTATGGACGGTGGTGTGAGGTCCACTATGACAACAACAGTCTTCATCGTCTGGGATCCCATTCTATCGATTGCTGTGATGTGTATCCTGTTGGTCCCCTCCAAAAGATCGGTCAACAATATCTCGAACTCACCCGAATCGAGAGGGACCTCTATCCCGTTCACCGTCAGTGTCGATGTGTCGGAATCGGTCTTGCCCCTGACCATTATCTCCTGCTTGTTGGTCTTGGTCCCGTTGGTCGGCGAGAAGACGAGTATCGAGGGCGGTGTTGTGTCCGAGTGAACGGTTATGCGGGCTGTCGCCGTATTTCCAGCCCTGTCAACCGCCCGGAGAAGGACATCGTTCTTTCCCTCGTTGAGGACCACCAGTGTTCTGAACTCACCATCGGGATGCGGTACCATCTCCCCGTTTACGGTAAGATCGGCATCATCGGAGCAGGAACCCTGTACCCACACGGTGGTCTTGTTGGTATAGTATGGTGAGACGGGCGATCCCACGACGAGTACGGGAAAGACCGTATCGATGCCGAATGAGATCGTTGAATTTCCATACCTTCCGTCATCGTTCTTTGCTACGATCCTTAAGGTGTGGGGTCCGTCCGGAAGCTCGAGGGGTATCGAGAAAGGGGATGATTGCGGGACACGTATCTCCGGTCTTCCGTCCAGGGACATCCAGATATCGGTTATGGGTCTTACATCCTCTATCCTGCCGTTCAAATAGAAACTGCTGTCGGAAAGCCATTCCCCGTCAGCCGGATACTCTATAACAACCTCCGGGTCAGACCTCAGAACGATGATCTGGACATAATGGTTCCTGGTGACATCACTGGTTGCATATCTAGTGGCACCTTCGAACATGACCGAGAAATTGTGAGGTGTGAGGCGGAATCCTCCGGTGACATTATGGGTAAGGTATGCCAGAGGGATATCGTGAATGTAACCATCCATGCCGGTCAATCCCTGGAATATGATCCTTCCTGTGATATCCTTTATCTCAACATCGCTGTCCTTTGCCGGGACCATACCGTTGGTCAGTACCTTCACATCGAAGCGATACGCTTCCTTAACATCCCCGGCAGCATCGTCGTTTCTGACCCCTCGGAACGTGGAATTGAGGATCAAGACACTTGAGGGAACGGAGGCCGGTCTTGAGACATGGATCTGACCTCCCCCTATCACGGAGGAGGCTGAATCCCAGACCTCCACGATCGAGGAATTGAAAACGGCCACGGACTGGCTGAAACCGAAGAGGTTCGATGAGGTGATGGTTACCTTGGAGCCCGTGGTAACCACTGAACGCTCGACGTCAACAAAAGTACATCTGTACAAATCGGCCGTGGAAGCTCGCAGTTCGATACCGGCGAACGGATTCTGGGAGACAAACGATGCAGATATGTTGAGAACCGTTCCGTTGGTTGCGAGTATGCCCATGTTGTTCATCCTTGTGATGTTGGATCGAACGATGGTCACCGCCGCACCGTCCGATACGATGCCTGTCTCCCCTTCCAATATCTCGCTATCTATGATCCTTAGGGAGCTCGATCTGGCAAAGATGCCCTGGTCATCGATGGTGAAGGAGGGAATTCCACAGTCCTCAACGCTCGAGCGGTTTATCAGGAGCGAAGAACCCGTATCCGAGATGAACCGGTATCTTCCACGACCGTTGGAGGTTATCCTGGACTGGTTGCCGACAATCATGGCCCCACCTGTCTCGATCTTGAGGGTTTTCAGATCCTGTCCTGTGACGTTAACGATGAGCGTGGTATTGTCAAGTACGAGCTTGCCGGACACGGATAGGTTCCCGGAGAGATGGATGGTGGTATCCGAATATATCTCAGTTGTTGTAACGGACCAGTTACCGATCCTGTTTATATCCAGGATCTCATCCGTCGGCGATCGGACGGCCACGTCATCCCGACGAAGAGATGAGACAGAGAATGCTCCCGGAATGAGCAGAAGGACCATCAACACCGCTAAAATCGGGATCCAACACTTGTCAGTGTTCATACCGGTAAAAAGGGGAGTTCACGATTTATACCTTTTCAAGGTGATGACGGATTGTTCGGGGTTCACTCCTCATCCGTTTCGGATATCCCGCTTTGGTCGAGCCTCATTATCATCGATTCATCGGTGGCCTCTTCCTGTAGCGTCGAGGCTTGGGATACGAGCTCATCAAGGACGCTATCCGACCCTTCCGCTGGAGGTTCCTCCCCTTCCCTCGGGGATGGGGGAGCCACATCTTCCCGGGAGGGCTCCTCCGAATAGGGGTCCACCTGGGTATAGAGGTCCTGATCGTACATGGTTCTGGCTTCCTCCTCCGATCCTCCCTGGTAGCTGCCTTCCGGACCCGGTTGGGATATGGACGGCCGGGGCATCTGTTGAGCATCCAACGGGACGGGGGTCTCGGGCTGTGAGAACACCGGTCCGAGTCCCTCCTCGTACATCCCCTGCTCCTCGACGGGTATCATCACGGGGCCTCCCTTCTTCATGGCCTGACCCATATACTCGTAGGTCACGAGAGCGTTCTGGTTGTACATGTGGGCATACTGTTCCTCGGTGAAGTAGAAAACACTCCCGTCGATATCCTTGAAAACATAATAGAGATGACCTTCGGGATTGAAGAAGGTCCTAGAATCACGCACCCTCCTCTTGAGGAGGAAGTATCCAAGTCCCACCAGACCCCCCAAAATAAGGATCAGCAGAAGAACGAGGATGAGTATCAGCAGAAGATTGCTCTTCTCTTCGGTCTTGTTGATCACCGTGTAATCCACCCTAATCCTAACGGCGGATTCTTCCCAGTTCACCAGATCGCCATCCTGTATCTCGTTGTAGAACAGCATCGACATTCCGGTATTCCTGGTGTTGACGATGCTGTCCCCCCCGACCAGTTCCAGTCTCGTCACAACGTTCTCCCTGATGAATATGGCTTCGCTTCTGGCCCGATCGATCGGGGGATTCCTTTTCGCTGTGGTTGTGTCCATGATGGCGATGGAGATGGGCCTCTCCTGGAACGAACCGTTCTCTGTCTTCTTGAAAACTATCGTGAGGTCGAGCCTGTCGCCTCTCCTGTCGAAATCCTGCAGCTCGAACCATCTCGGATCGGGTCCGGGATATATATCATACGGGTCGTAGGAAACAGCTTCGGATGGGATCGGTACGGACGCCAAGAGAAGAATTCCTAGCATCAGGCATACAGTACCTGCCGAGAATATCCTGAGACGCATATGGTTAACACCCCTAAGACGGCTCCCCGGTATTAATCTGGATATTACTATAAAAAAGTGATGACAGACCGGTATCCTTGCTGTCAGTTGCATCACTCGCGGCCGAAGAAGCCCCTCAGCACCGGGTGCATCTCCATCATCTGCTCCTTCCCTATCTCCTCGTAGAGCCTGATGATGATTCCCACTGTCAGAAGGACACCTGTACCCGAAGTAGACCCCACGGTACCAACCATGTCCGCAAGTGCTGCAAGAAGCCCCACGAAAGCGCCGGAGATCACAGTTACCGTCGGTATGTAGCGGTTCAGGACCTTCTTGAGCACCCTCGGGTCTCTTCTGAACCCAGGTATCCTCATTCCCGAGTTCTGTATCTGTCTCGCCACCGCCTCGGGTCCCATATTGGTGGTCTCTATCCAGAACTTTGCGAAGAGGATCGAGCCTATCACCATCAGACCGACATAGACCACCACGTGGATGAGGACCTGGTAGTACTCATGATCTCCAACGTATCCACTATACCGGTCCCAATTTATTATGGGCAGGAGCCAGCTCTGGAGTCCGTTCACCCTGGAGACGTACCATGCGATGCCGCCAACGGGCGACGTGGACCCTGGATCGTAGAATCCGATCCTCCAGTTGTTGCCAATTATGGGGATTGTGGATATCTTGTCGTGGTTCCACAGGAGAAGACTGAACATGTTGACGTTGGCCAGAAGAGCTGACATAAGGATGACGGGTATGTTCGAGGCATAGATCAGCCTTATGGGATATCTGCCCCTTGCTCCCCTTGCCCTGGCATGGGAGAGGGGGAGCTCTATCTGGGAGCTCTCCGCATAGGCCACGACGAAGAATATGACTATCGTCGATATCAATGCCACCAGAGGATTCGGCGGGCTGAGGAATATTGTTTCGAAGCCTCCGGCTGTAAGGTCACGCAAACCACCGGATAGGTTCTCGAGAATGTACCAGGTCTTGGGCAGTGTTCCTGCGGGGACGGCTCCGGGGTCCGCCACAGGGAAATTGTATCGTGAGGCTATCTCATCACCCAGGGGAAGCCATGAGAGGGTCCCCTGGAATATTGATTGGGATACGCCGGCGGCTATGAACATGGAGATACCGGACCCTATGCCCCATTTGGAAACGACCTCGTCCATGAGGAACACTAGATATGATCCGAAGATCAGCTGGCCGATGATGACGACCTTCGCCCATCCACCCCCTATGTCTCCCATCCATCCCTTCGTGGACGGATCGAGGTACCCGTAGACCTGCGGGATCGCTTCTACGAATATCATCACGAGGACCAGGATCTTCTGGACCCCCTGGTAGATCGCCTTGTCGTCTGCTTTCTGGAGGTCAAGGTTTATGATCTTGGCCCCCGAGAACAGCTGCATTATGATGGACCCTGTGACTATCGGACCTATACCAAGATGCATCAGAGAGCCGTTTGCACCTGCCAGGATCGCCCTGAACTCGGAGAAGATGTCGAGGCTCCCCGGTGACAGTCCGTAAAGGGTCACATTGCTAAGGAAGAAATAGAGCACCAGTATCCCGAAGGTCCAGAGCATCTTTGTCCTGAACCTGACGTGACCCTCGGGTTTCTTTACCGCAGGCCATTTGTCTGAGATCGGTTTGAGGCCGTATAGCTTAGAACCCTCTCCGGAATAGGTCACAATCATACCGATGAGTATGAAGGCTATGGCTATGCCGAGTCCTATCAGGATGAAAAGAGCAAGTTCGGATGCCTTGCCAAGGTCGGTGTCCTGCCATTGCCAGAAGTAGATGGCCACCATGACCACCGCGTAGGCTATGACCACCCAGATGGCCCTTCTGTAGTCTCTTTCTATAGCCATGTTCCCAACACCGGCCTATGTTCTGGACAGGTTCCCCCAAATACCGTTCTTCTATTAAAACTTAAAGAGAACGGCAGAGGAGGTATCTCATTTCTCCTTTATCGTAACGGTCCCTCCGGCTGCCTCGATCTTCTCGATGGCTTTCTGCGAGGCCGATCGCGTCAATATGTTCACGTTCATGTCCCCGATCGAACCGCCGCCCAGGAGCTTGGTCACTCCCATCTTGTCCAGGTCCAGATCGAAACCGCTTCCCTTCTTCTTGGCAGCCCCCATCTCGACCATGGAAGCAATGTTCTCCCTTATGGTCGAAAGGTTGATGGTGATATCCGCCCTCACCACGGATTGAGGTCTCTTGAAACCGTGCCTTCCGAAGTAATCCTTGCCGTAGAACTTGATCACATGCATGTAGCGGTGTTTGTGGTTGCCGGCCATTCCGCGGCCCCCCCTCTTGCCCGCTCCCCTTCTTGCCTTGGTCCCGTGGCCATGGGTCTTCTTTCCTCTCATCTTCTGGGTTTTCTTCACCATGGTCATCACCTCAGATCATCCTTTGCAGAAGCTTGTTGATATCCTTTCCCCTGTAACCCAGGGCTCCACCGACATTGTAGGACCTCTTGATGCCCTCGTATCCTCCCTTGCGGGGCGGACTGAGCCTGAACACCTGGTTGAGACCCTCGAGCTTTCTGTGGTCGAAGGTTCCTTCCGATACAGCGAGAGCAAGTGATTTGATATCCTTGAACTCCGAGTTCTTCTTGACGACGGGATCGGACAGCCTGTTGCCCCCGCCGTACTCCGAACGCTCCCTGAGGAGGAGCTCCATCGTCTCGGATTCGATCTCGCCCCAGGTCACGTAATCCTTGGCCTTCCTGATCATCCCGATGAACTCCGGTGTCTCCGGAAGGACCACGCAGTGGTTCACCCGGTTGAGCCTGAGGAGCTTGAGGGTCTCCTTGATATCGGGCTTCACCTTGAGTGTTCCCCTTACCCTGACGACGGCGATCGTCACTGCTCCTCACCTCCCTCGTCCAGGTTGACCTCGGCCATCTTCTTTGGTCCGCTGAGGTGTTTCAGCTGAAGCCTCTGCGAACGCTGGACCTTCATCAGGTTCGTTCCCTTGAGAGCATCTATGACAGCCTTTGCGTTGTTCACGGTGGTCTTTGTCTGACCGCGGGAGAAACCCCATGCATCATTGATGCCCGAGAGCTTCAGAATCTTCTTCGCGACGTCACCGACCGCCAGTCCCACTCCCCTCGGTGCAGGCCTGAGCGTCACCTCGGTGGATCCAGACTTCCCTGTGACCTTGAACGGAAGGCTGTGCGGGGTCATGCATCCGCATTCCCAGGAACCGCAGCCCCTTATGAGCTCTATCATGTTCAATTTGGCATTATCTATGGCCTTCTTGATGGTCGGGCCCACTTCCTTGCCTCTTGCGGAACCCAATCCAACATAGCCGTTGTTGTTGCCGACGACAACCGTGATGGAGAACCTCGTCCTTCTTCCGGAATCGGTCATCCTCTGCACCATGTTCACCTTGAGGACCTCGTCGACAAGTTCCTCCCCCATGAGATGGTCGACGATCTGCGGCTCCCGAAGGGGGAGCTCCGACGTTAGCGCTTCTGACATGGATCTGATCTGACCGCTCTTCACCAGGAACCCAAGCTGGGTTCTGGGAGCCCATTCTCCCTCGTCCCTCCTTTCACGACCTGACCGCTGCAGGATCTTCTTCTTGAGGATCTGGGGTCTCCTTCCCTTCTCGGTCTCATCCTCGGTCTCAACGGCCTCGTCGTCGTCGGGATCCTCTGGTATGTCGACCGGGGGAGTGAGATCTTCTTCCACTTCTTCGGCATCCTTATTCTTGGGAGCCTCGCTCTTTCGCTTCTCTTCCTCGGTCATATGTTCACATCTCCAGGATCTTCTTCTTGATCTGTTCGAAGGACTCCGAAATCTCCTTCTTTCCCTTACTTTCGCTGGTTATCCTGCCTTCATCGGGATACATGCCTTCTCCGTGGGGGATGTCCAATCCCCCGTCGAGAAGTCCCTTGAGGGTCGCGAAGACCCTGCTTCCGCGTATCGGCTCGTGCAATCCTATATCCAGGACAGCCTGATCGATGTTCGCCTTCTGGGCCTTGATGGCCGCAATCAGTCCGACAAGATAGGACGCCGAGGTGCTCTTGAGCGAATGGTCCCAACCGAGCTTCTTGAGGTCCCTGTAACTTGCCTGAACGAGCACTCTGTCACCATCCTCGTGGAATTCCACCAGCTGGACTGTCGTACCTGAAAGGCTCCTTCTCACAACTGCCCGGGGTTTCCCTGATTTGATCAAGGCCAGACGCGCTCTGAAATCGGTCTTGCCTTCCCTTCTTCTTCTGAAGGGGACATGGTATCTTGGTCCGTGTGCCATCTCACTTCACCTCCTTATCCTCGGGGATCTTCAGGAATGCTTTCTCGGTGTGCATATGAGACTTCATGTGCCCAACGGACCTGAATATGCCCCCGGAGGCGTGCTTGTAATAATATCTGTAGGTCTCCGAGTTGATGTAGCCACCGGTCCTGTATTCCTTCAGGGTCCTTCTGATCGGTCTTATGGTCTGGATCCATCTCCTTTTCTTTGGGAACCTGGCATATTTGCTGCCTTTCCTTGAACCGTGGCCCTTCCTCTTTCCTGATTCCTTCTGTTTCATGCGGGACCTCTTCCTTCCCGTGGATATGCCTTTCACCTGGCGGGCCTTGATCACGCCTTCCTTGATGAGCTTCTTCACATCGCTCCTGGTCACTGCCTCGGCGATCTCCTCGAGATTGTTGGGGTTCATGTAGACCCTCCCGCTTCCGCATTTCAACAGTACGGAGGCCATCCTCCTCTGGTTCGTCAGGTCCATCAAAGAACCCCCCTGTTGAGTATCCTTATGCCCTTCGCATCGGCCGCCTCCACTATGAGCCTCCTCTTTCTCGTCCCCACCGTTCCCCCGATCCTTGCCGCCTGAACAGAGGGATCGATGCCTTCCAGGTCCTCCACGTTGTGTATCAGGACCTCGGCAAAACCGGAAGGATGCAGGCCTCGGACCCCGGAGGGTTTGCCGAAACCGATCCTGACCTTAGGTGGTCTGTATCTGAGGTTCTTTCTCTGCTTGTTGGTGACCGCACGGGGTCTCCTCCAGCTCGTTCCCAGCCTTTTGTAGCGGAACCATTCCCCCCTCTTAAATTCAGGTTGGTCCTCGAGCCGCTCCTTCCTCTTCTCAAGGAGTGAGCGTGTATCGTCATCCAGCTCGGGTTTGAGCTTCTTCCTTGTCGAGGCGGCTCCCTTCTCCAACTTCTCCGGTGCGCCCTCGACCTCTTTCTTGGCCTTCTTCTTCTCACTGGTCTCACTGGCCATTATCGATCACCTCTCTTGACGAGATATATCCCATCCTGAAAGACCCTGGTATCGTATCCCTTCACTATAGTGGCCTTTTCTATATTGGCTGCGGTCTGGCCGACCTTCTCCTTGTCGTTCCCTTCCAGGGTTATGGAATCCCCTGAGATCTTGGCTGTGACCCCGTCGACTATCTTCGCCGTCCTCGGATGCCTTTCACCCAGGAAATTCTCGATGACAAGCTCCTTACCCCTCACCGATGTCTTGATGGGAAAATGTGAGTATATTATCCTCATCTTGTAGTGGAAACCGTCCGTGACACCCAGGATCATATTCTTCACGTGGGCCACCCATGTACCGGCAAGGCCCATCTCCGCCCTTTTGGGAGCATCAGAATGGACCACGACGGTCTTGCCTTCCAACTTCATCGAGACACGGGGATGGGAGAAACGCCTCACCAGCTCGCCCTTGGGTCCCTTGACGGAGAGGATATCTTCCGATAGCTTCACAGTTACCTCGGAGGGTGTCTCGATCTCCTTGTTTATGACGTCTACCTTAGCCATGGTCCATCACCTCAGTACACGTAGGCAAGAAGTCTTCCTCCCGTATGAAGCTCCTTGGCCTTGTCGTTGGAAATGACCCCCTTGGTGGTGGTCAGTATGAGTACTCCGAACTCCTGGGCCGGCAGGTATCTAGCCTCGTAGCCCTCCATTTCAGCTCTCTTGACCCTGAAACGGGGCTTGATCACACCGCAGTCGTTGATGCTGCCGTTCAATGTCACCCTGAACCAGCCCGCCCTGCCATCCTCGTTGTACTCGAACTGTTTGATATAGCCGTTCTCCTGAATGACCTTAAGAACACGCCCGATGAGCTTCGAGGCCGGTCTAACGGTGCATTCGTTCTTTCCGGACCTTTCCGCGTTCTTCATGACGGACAAGGCATCTGAAAGTGGATCGTTCTGCATCTTGTCACACTCCTCATGAATATTTCTTGAAACCTATCTCCGGGGCGATCTCCCTGAAGCACTGTCTGCATAGGTGCATCCCGTTGCGTCGGATGAGCCCTCTCCTGCGTCCGCATCTGTGGCAACCTTCCTTTCTTCCGAAGGTCTTCTTAACTCGTTCCTCGGTCATTATTCAAGCACCTCCACGTCGAAGGTCTTGGCTACCCATTCGATTGCTTCCTTCCTGGTGACCCTGTGAGAGTGGGGTATGTGGGACCTGGCCCTCTTCCTCAGCTTCACCCTCTTTCCGGCCCTTCTCAATACGACATTGATATCCAGACCGAAGATCCCGATATCGGGATCGTACTTCATTCCCTCGAAATCGGTGTAATCCGATATTCCGAAAGAGAAGTTGCCCTCGGGATCGAACGAGTAGTCCATTATCTTGTTCTCCCTCACCCAGAATGCTCTCTTGAGGAAATCGGGTCCCTCCTCGTTCCTCAGAGTGACCTTGCAGCCTATCGGCATTCCCTTCCTGATGCCAAGGTCCTTGTTGGTGTGGGTGGAGATCGTCTGGGTGGATTTCTTGTTTGTCAGAAGCTCGATGACCTTCTCGGCCCTTGTCAGCTTCTCTCCTGCCTCTCCAACCCCAATGTTAACGACGACCTTCTCTATCTTGATCTCCCTCATCGGGTTGCTGCTCCGGTCCCGTACCTCCTCGCTCATATTATCGACACCTCCGCAGCCTCGATCTCCGATTTGTCGGAGCCCACCATGAAAACATAATCGACAATGGTGTTGAAACCTTCATGGAACTCGACGATGTTGGGCATCGGATTCCGGGTGTTCTCTATCTTCTTGACCCGGCAGATCGTTCCAATATGTGCGCCTCCAGTGAGCATCGCGAGGGAATCCTCCTTCATGTCCACCTTCGAGATTATCTTCTGATCGGGAAGTGAGATCTTGAGGACGTCCCCGGTCCTGTAGGTGTCCTTGTCAACGAGAATGTTCCTCCCGTCGTGAAGGTTCAACTGGACCTTCCCACCCCTGACGAGCGATTTGTCCATTATCCTGACCAGCTTCCACTTGGACTGGTTCGCCTCTATGCTCCTTAGGGATATGTTGCCCCTCGGATCCAGGAGCACTCTGTAATGAGTATCGATCCTAGGGATGGAGATGACGTCCATCAGACCCACCACATGCTTGTAGTCGATCCTCACCTTGCCGTCAACCAGGACCTCCCTTCTGCCAAGGATCTTCCTGACCTCGGATGATGTCTGCCCCAGATGAAGCATGTCCCTCAAAGCGACCATCAAAGGAATGGAAAGTTCCTTCTTGTGCGGCCCCGGCATGGGCCTAACGGCCCAGACCTGCTCCTTCCTCGCAATGGTCCATGACCTCGGTGCCGCGTATCTCTTCATATGCTTGGAATCCTTCGTCATTTAACAACCTCCCTTACTCCTCACCCAGCCCCTTGAACTTCTCCTTTCTGATCGGGTCCGACAGATCAACCTTAATCACCACCAGGTTCGACGGCGAGAACCAGAGCGGAACCTCCTTGTTGTCCGCCTTCTGAAGAAGAGCCCTTTCGATGGACACCTTCCCCTTTTTAAGGTCCACGTTGGCTATCTTCCCCTCGTGTCCCTGCCTGGAACCCCTCAGAACCTTAACTGTATCCCCTGTTCGCAGGGTTATCCTCTTTACCTTGGCATCACCGTACTTCTTCTTGTCCAGGGGTGCCTTCAGCGACTTGTTCTTGCTATGGAACGGGGTGTTGGCAAGAGTCTTGTGCTGTTTTCTCGGTTTCTTTGATCGTGTATCCATTGACATGCCTCCTCATACGATCGTGGATGCCGTGGCGGCTATCCTTGAGAACCTCTCGGCAGCCTCCTTCGCCACCGGTCCCTTAATATCGGACCCCTTCGTCTCACCGGTCTTCGTCGTGAGGACAACGGCGTTATCCTCAAAGGACACCATCGTCCCGTCCGGTCTCCTGAAGGGTCTTCTCTGCCTGACGATCACCGCGGGGAAGAGCTGCTTTCTCAGCTCCGGGGTCCCTTTCTTCACACTGACCAGAACGATGTCGCCTATGCCTGCCGAAGGAACCCTCCTTTTCGTCCCGTGGTATTTCAATACCTGGACTATCTCGACGACCTTCGCGCCGGTGTTGTCGACGCAGGCAACCTTGGCCCCTATCAGAAGTCCCCTTGTCTGATTTCCGGCGAGTCCCTTCATCTCAGATCCTCCCGAGTACGACCATGGTGGTCCCCTTCGAGATCGGTCTGCATTCCATTACCTTGACCATATCTCCGATCTCCGCATCGATGCAGGGAGGGATATGCGCCAGGAACCTGGAACTCCTCTTCTCGAACCTCTGGTATTTCTCGATGTAATGCCTTCTCTCCCTCATCACGACGACGGTCTTCTCCATCTTCTTGGATACCAGCTGAACGTCAAGGGAGAAACCCCTCACAGGGAGGGTTCCGTGATAAGGGCAGTTGGGATCCTCGCAGGTTCTAGCGGGAGGCTCCATATCCACTCCTATATCGCGGGCTTTGGGTTGTTTGCTCTTCTTACCGGTGGTCCTTTTAGCCTTCTTGACCACGGGTTCCGATGACTTCCTCTTGACCGTTAGCTTCTTCTTGCTCTGAACGACATCTATCTCGGCCGCTGATTCGGTCTTCTTCGTAACCTTCTTGGCCTCCGAGGCCTTAGGCTGCTTCTTCTCCGTCTCGGGTACCTTCTTCTCCTTGGTGTCCTTCTCGACGGGAATCTTTTCTTCCTTCTTGGTTGCCATTTCCTACCACCTTGTCCAGTTATTGATCATGATACGCTGTCGGGCCCTCTGTCCTTCATCATCCTGTTGGAGGGGGGTCTTCTTCTCTCGAGTTTCTTCGTGCGGTCCTCGGGTCTAACCAGCAGATCGTCACCGATCAGCTCGATTACGACCCGTCCTCTTGGTCCGTTCACGATGACCTCGAAACGACCTCCCTTCTTCGATACTTTCCTGTCCTTTCCCTCCATTCTCACGAGGAACATGTTCCGCGTCTCGTCGATTATCGTACCTCTCGATCCCTGCAAGGTCGTGTCCGGATGGTTCACGATCTTCACTTCGAGGCCGATCAATTCGCGAATGCCGATGTTCCTGTAAGGGTCCAACAACTTCTTCTTCATCAACCTCACTCAGATATGTTCGTATATCCCTTCTCCTTAAGTGCCTGGGTGGCCTTCTTCTTGTGGTCGCCCTGCAACTCGATGATCCCGTCTTTCACGGTTCCGCCGGCCGCGCATTTGTTCTTCAAGAACCTTGCGAGCTCGTCCAGGTCGATATCCGAAGGATCTATGCCGGAGATTATGGTCACGACCTTGCCGTACCTTCTCTTGGCAGTGGTTATCCGGATATCCTGCTGTTCTCTTGCGATATCCTCGCAGACGCACAGTTCCTGAGGCAGACCGCAGACGCTGCAGATCTCTCCCATTAGAGTTCTCCCTCCTCCCTCATGACCGTCGCCAGTCTGGCGATGTTGGTCCTGAGGGCTTTGATCTTCCCGGGACTGGGTGGTGCACCGCCCATGGCGGCCACTCCCTTCTCCCTCATCAACTCATCGCGAAGTTCCTTCATCTTGAGGTGCCTGTCTTCCGTCTTCATCGCCCTGATCTCCACCAGCCTTAGAAGGGCCAAGTTCATTCACCTCCCTCTTTCGCAGCTACTTCTTCGTGATCTTCCGACTTTCCCTCCCCCGACGGGGGAACATTCTCCTCTTTCGATGGTTCGTCCGGTTTGGTTTCCTTACCCACCTCGTCCTCGGTCGGGGTTATATCAACTGGAGGGGATTCGATGGATCCTTCCTTTCCCGAAGGTTCCTCCTCGGGCTTGTCCTCGGCTGCTTCTTCCTCCTCATCCTCGGACTTGCGCCTCTCCTCCTTCTTCTGTTTTCTCTTGGATTTCCTCTTCTCTTCGGAAGATTCGGCCTTTGATGATCCTGCGTCCTCGGGGGCCTCCAATCCTCCGGATTCCTCCGACGGCTTCTTCTCCGGGGCATTCTCTCCGGGAAGGTCCCCTTCGACCTTGGCAAGGTCGCCAAGTTCCACAAGGTCCCTTATCCTGACCTCGTCGGGAAGATGTGCATCGGCCCTCATGATGTCCACCGAGACACCGATAAGTCCGAGCTTCTTCTTGGCGATGGCATAGCCCCGGTCCATCGTCGTTATCGCGGGCTCGCCGCAGAACTTGATATGGCCCCACTTGAACTTCTCGGTCCTGTGCCTCTGGCCTGTCAATTTGCCGCAGAGCTTCACCTGGGCACCCTTCACATCGGATTCGATGATCCTTCTCAGTGTGGAATGGCCTGCTCTTCTGAAGTGCCATCCCCTCTCAAGGGCCAGAGCGAGCTTCTGGGCCATGATCTGGGGATTCTGGGCCGAGTTCCTGCACTCGGAGACCTCTATCTGGGGATTGTCGAAACCGTAGGTCTCGGATACCGTTCTCGTGAGCTCCTTTATCTTGGCCCCTTTCCTTCCGATCACCATACCTGGCCTCTCAACTATAAGGGTCACTCTCGTCCCCATGGGGGTCCTCTGTATGTCGATACCGCCGAATCCTGCCATCTCGGTCTCCTTCATGAAATATTCCTTGAGGAGGACCCTTCTGATGTTCTCGGCTACGAACTTTCTCTCACTGGCCATCGTCACCCTCCCTTTCTTCGAGTATGACCTCGATATTGACCGTGTGGTTGTCCCAATCGGTCGCCCTTCCATGGGCCCTCGGCATCCAGCCGCGATACACCCTGCCCCTGTGTGCAGCAATATGCTTGATGAACAGCGCATCGGTGTTAAGACCGCTGTACTCCGCATTGGACTCGCAATCCTCGAGTAGTTTCAGGAACACCTTGGCGGCCTTCTGGGGATAGCGGCCTGGTCCGAAGCCCTTCCCCTTACGGTGGCCGACCTTCCTGTTGTGCTTCTTGAAAGGGAGAGGCCTCTTCATGTCTATGACATCGCTCAGGTAACCCTTCGCGAGCTGGAGCTCCTTTCCCCTGATCTCCCTGCATATCTCCACCGAATGCTTGGGTGAGATATCCACCTCGATCACCTGTGCGCGGGCCGTCGTATCCGGATCTGCTTCCATAGAGTATCTCATATGTATCCCTCACTTCAGCGGCATGTACTTCGAGGACCTGGTGGCCCCGACACCGACGCCCGTATGTTTGACCTGTCTTCTCGTGAGTGCGAACTCGCCCGCCAGATGACCTATCATCTCCGGTGTCACGGTGATCTCCACGAATTGTTTGCCGTCGTGGATCGCAAGTTTCTTGTTCACCATTCCCGGCAGTATGACGATGTCCCTGGAATGGGTCCGTATCAGATCGTCACCCCTTTCGAGATGCTTGAAGAACTTGGGGTTTTTGGACTGCATTCCCCTGCTGATCGTCCTTCTCGACCGAGCTGGAAGCAGATCGGCGAACTCATCGATGGACATGGCCTGAAGCTCCTCCAGGGTCTTTCCCCTGTATACGAACTCCTTCTTCTTCTTGGCCGCGATGCGTCCCTTAAGCTTCCTTGATTTCCTTCTCGCTGCTTTCGGCGTGGTCTTTCCTCTTGCCATATAGATCACCGCCTCCTCTTCTTGTCCTTCTTCTTAGGACTCAGTCTACCGACCTTTCTGCCTGGAGGGGCATTCCTCGATACCGTGTTCGGTTTGCCCACATGCTGGTGCCCGCCCCCTCCGTGGGGATGGTTCACCGGGCTCATAGCCACACCGGAAACGATGGGCCAAACCTTTGCCTTGCTCCTGATGGAATGGTATTTCTTCCCGGCCTTAGCCAGTGGCAGATCAGGTCTGCCACCGCCGCCGACCATCCCGATGATGGCGCGGCACTGGCCCGAAAGGCTCTTGAAACTGCCGGACGGCAGCTGGATTGTAACCTCCTTGCCCCTCGAGACCAGCAGTGCAGAAGACCCGCCTGCGCGGACGAACTTACCACCGTCCAGGGGCATTCCCTCGATGTGGTAGATAGGCGTCCCCTCGGGGATCTCCCTAAGCGGAAGGATGTTCCCGATCTGGATCGGTGCGTTGTCACCCATGAGGACCTCCTGACCGACCTTCAATCCCTCGGGAGCCAGCATGTATCTGACCCTGCCGTCGTTCCAGAGAAGTTTGGCCATGGGAGCCGTATGACCGGGATCGTGGACGAGGTCGACGACCCTTGCCCTGCCCGATTTCAATTTCGGCAGGACAGCAGGGGTGAGATGCCTGTGGCTCGGAGATCGATATACCGTGGTCCCCTTGCCCCTTCTTCTTGTGATGATCCTTTTACCCATCTTCGTTCACCCCTCATCAGAATATTCCTATCCTCATCCCCACATCGTCCGCGGAGTAGTCGTCCGTCAATTTGATGATCGCCTGCTTGCCGGTCCTTGTATGTTTGATGTTGACCCTCTCGACCTTGACCTCGAAGAGGTCCTCGAAAGCCTTCTTAATTTCTGGTTTCGTGGAACCCTCTTTGACGATGAACACTATCGAATTGAGCTTGGTTCCATGTACCTCACCCTCCATGAAGTGAAGTGTCTTCTCCGTAACTACCGGGTGAAGCAGAATTCTGTGTGGCATTTCCTCTTTCACTGTCCATCACCTCCGAAGGTCTCGAAGGCCTTCTTGGAGAAGACAACGAGCCTGCCCGGATCGCCGCCCGGGGCAAGCAGTTCCGCATTGATCCCCGAAGGACTGATTGTATTGACACCCGGCAGGTTCCTGGCGCCGACCAGTATCGGTGATCCTTCGGTCGCGACGAAAAGTACGGACCGGGGCTGCCTGTAGCGTCTCCCCCTCATCTTACCCCTGCCCGCCCTTATGTGTCTTCCCTCGGAAGCTCTCTGTATATCGGGTGAGAGGCCCAATGATTCAAGCATCGAAAGAACGTCCCTGGTCCTTTCGATCTTCTCCATGGAATCATCCACCACCAGGGGCAGTGTGAGGCCTTCCTTGAACCTGTGCCCCCGCGACCTGACCATCGCCGCATCTGAAGTTGCGGCGAGAGCCGAGGCGATCGCCAGTCTTCTTTCCTTGTTGTTGATCTTCTTCTCGAAGGAGTGTTCAGGCCTTGGCGGGTGCGCCCTCCTGCCTCCAACGTTGTTGGGTGATTCCGCTGCGGTCCTTCCCTGGGAAAGCCTCTGGACCCTGGCGACCCCTCTTCCCTTTCCCCATGTGGATACAGCGTGTCTCATACCGGCGACCTTGGAGGGCCCGTATCTCTGCCTCCTGTTGGCCTGGGCCGCCACTACCGCTCTCCTGATGAGATCGGGTCTGAAAGGTGTTCTGAACACATCGGGAAGCTCGAGCTTGCCCTTGACCTTTCCATCTGTGCCGTAGATATTTACAACACCGATGTCGGATGCGGCCTTCTTGGCCTTTCCCTTTGCAGTCTTGGTTGCAGCCATCTATATCACTTCCCCTGCTTGGATGCTGTACTGACGTATGTCAGGTCAGGTGCCTTTACCTCCACATGACCGTGAAGTCTGGTCGGGTCCCTGAACCTTATCAATCTCTTGGTCGGTCCAGGTATCGAGCCGTGTATCAGCACGTAATTGTTCTGGATGTTTCCGTAGTGGATGAAGCCTCCCTTCGGATTGATCTCCGACGGGTCCTTTCCGATCTTGAGTATTCTCTTGTTGTACTCGGTACGGTTGTGGTAACCCATCTGACCGGAGTTGGGGACGGTGCTCATTATCCATGAAGGGTGCCATGGCCCCTGGGTTCCGAGCATCCTTCTGTGCTTGGAGTTCTTGTGGGTGAGCAGCTTGACACCGAACCTCTTGTTCAGTCCCTGGAAACCCTTCCCTTTGGTCACCGCCACGATGTCGACCATTGCCCCCTCCACCTGGAATTCCGAGAAGGGTATCTCCTTACCAAGGAGGCCTGCCGCATATTTTATCCTCTCACCAATAGTGCCGCCCCCCACGGGAATCTCCATTATCTCAGGTGATTTCTTCGGGATGCCAGGGACGTTCCTGGGAACGGTATGGGCTATGATCCTCACCTCGTCCGCGTCCTCCTTCTCCAGAGATTTCATGTCCGGCTTGGATCCCTTTGCGGGTACCGGAAGGCGTCTGATCAGGTCCTTGTCGGTCTTATCGGACCATACTTCCATCTTGGTCTTCTTGCCGTAGGCATCTTCCTCGTACAACCTTATTCCCGCCACTTTCAACGGGGGTACCTCGACCACCGTAACCGGTATCTGGACCTCCTGACCTGAGGTCGTCGATGTCGGCCTGTAGTCGACCACGAAGGCATGTGTCATCCCTGCCTTGTATCCTGCGAAGCCCTGGATCTTAGGTTCGGAACCACCCTCCGGCCAGCTCTTGACGACCGGATGTGGTCTGTTGGCCCTCTTCCTGGGGCTGTGGGCAACCGAACCTCGTCTGGGTTTGTGCGCTTTTCCCATGGTATTCCTCCGAAATTCGCATCAGTGCGGGGCACGGATGGATGACCCTGCATGAGGCAGGGGTAAGAATCCGCGCTCCTTCACCAGTCCGACCGTGACGCCTAACCGGATCAAGGATATCTGCAAGAGCGATCCGGATGCAGGGTCCCGTTGGGTTGCCCTTGACGTTTGGCCGGAGGGCCTCAATTGCGAATTGCGAGCGCCCATATAGGATATGGTATAAAAAGGTTTTCAATCGAACGGGCTTTTTCCACCTGTATGGAATGATCAATGGACAATTGTGAGAATGAACAGGCAGCATCGGGAGATTTGGAAAACGCAACAGGATCCCGCGGAAGTCTCAATTGCTCTCTTCCATCTTGTTCGCTGCCTCGTTGAGGTCCTTCATCAGTGAATCGATATCCATGCCGTGTGCAACGGCTCCCTGCTCTATGGTCTCGAAATTCGCCATGGCGCAACCTATGCATCCCAGTCCGTGGGCCACGAAGACACCTATGACGTCCGGATACTTCTGTATGGCCTCCATGATGCCCATGTCCTTGGTTATTAGCTCAGCCATATGTCCTCACAATTTCACACCAACGCCTGTTAGGATATAAACATTCACCCAAACACGCCTGACATCTGTAAACATTATTTATGAGGAAGCATTGTTCCATCTGGTGGAATATTGCCGGTAATCAGCATGGACATCACCGATCTCGAAAGGCTCGTCGGAGACGGATTCTCATTGGAGGAGTTCGTGGAAAGGATCCCCATGATAGGCGCCTCGGTCGAGAAGGTCGAGGGAGACGAGATCTCAGTGGAGTTCTTCCCGGACAGGCCGGACCTCTTCAGCGTGGAGGGTGTCGCCCGCGCATACAGGGACCTAATGGGGAAGGGGGATCCCGGGATCGATGATCGGATGAGGGTGGAGGAAGGGCCAGTGATGACGCTTGAGGTGGATCCCGGGGTCCTCGGTGTCCGCCCTGTCATCGGAGCGGCTCATCTCACCAATGTGAGGATCGACGAGAGGACCCTGGTCTCGATCATGAACCTTCAGGAAAAGCTTCACATCACGGTGGGAAGGAAGAGGAGAAAGGTCGCGATCGGCATCCATGACGCAGGCCCCATAAAGGCCCCGTTCAGATACTGGGCCGCCGCTCCTGACGAGGTGGAGTTCGTTCCGCTTCAGAAGGAAGGTAAATGGAACCTCGAGAGGATATTGAGGGAGCACGAGAAAGGCATGGAATATGCATGGACCCTCGAGGGCCTTGACAGATACCCAATGATCACCGATGCGGAGGAGAGGGTACTCTCGTTCCCGCCCATTATCAACGGTGAGCTGACAAGGGTATCACAGGAGACCACCAGTATATTCGTTGATTGCACGGGCTGGGACCTGAACGCCGTATCCCTCTCCGTGAACATCGTATGCTCCCAGCTTCTGGATAGAGGAGGGAGGCTTCATCCGGTGGTGGTAAGGTATCCGAAAACCAGGGATTTCATGGACCTTGGGCTCACCACAAGGCAATGGCCGATGTTCGTATGGAAACCGGTGGTCCTCGACCTATCCTGGGCCGGGTCATGGCTCGGTAAAGGGTTCACATCGGAGCAGGTCACCTCCTCCCTTATCAGGAGCGGGTATCGCGGAATTGAGATCGAGGACGGCCGGGTCACCTGCCGGGTCCCGCCGTGGAGGGGCGATATCCTGCATCAGGCAGATATCGCCGAGGACCTTGCGATAGGTTACGGTTTCGATAACTTCTCCGGGTCCGAACCAAGGGCGAACATGACCGGCAACGAAAGGAAGCTCTCAACCATATCGCGTGAACTGAGGAGATCGCTCATCGGGATGGGGTTCCTCGAGGTGAGAACCTTGTCCCTGTCCAACGAGGAGGACCAGTTCGTGCTCATGGACCGGCCGGAAGTGGACCATATGAGGATCACGAACCCCATTACCACAGAACACACGATGATCAGGTTCTCCTCCATACCTTCACTGATGGGTATACTGAAGGCGAACAAGCACAGGGACCTTCCTCAGAGGATCTTCGAGACCGCTGATATCATGGTCGGCAACAGGTCCCGCAACGTGATCGCCGGTCTATCGGAGGACAGCAAGGCATCCTTCACTGAGATAAAGGGAGTGGTCCAGAGGTTGCTTTCGGACCTTGAAATCGTCTATGAGCTTGAATCAGCTTCCATGGGATGTTATATAAGGGGAAGGGGAGCCGCGATCAAGGTGAAAGGGAATGGAAAGAGGGGCGGGCCTTTCCCGGAACTTGCGGGAGGTTCCGCAGTGGTGATCGGCCATTTCGGTGAGTTACATCCCAGGATCATCTCCTCCACGGAACTCTCGGCTCCGGTATCAGGGTTCGAAATGGATATGGACCTTATTGTTGACCTTCTTGGGTCGAAGGACCACTGATCCATGAGTATCCCCCGTGGGACAGTGCCGGGTCCAAGGGACCGTTTCGATTGAATCATGAAAAATCGTCCACAGCCCCACCGGTTGATTCAACATCTGTACCATACATTATTTTAGAAATGGCTCAGGGTTCGATGTCCATAGGGGGAAAGAGGATAATGGACCGGTCCTTGGTGTTGTTACTCATAGGCTTGTTTATCACCGGAGCTGCCGTCTTTGCTGTTGTCGTGGACAGGGACCCGATAAATGCCCGCGGATCGGACCTGGGGAAATGGTCATGTTTCAGGGGGGGGCGCGAGCATACGGGATGCATCGAGATCGATACATCCGGCAACAACGGCAAGCTTATCATGAGTTTTGGAACATCGGGAAGGCTCTATTCGTCACCGGTTATCGGACCGGATGGTTCAGTTTATTTCGGCTCCCTTGACGGGAACCTCTATTCAGTCAGACCGAACGGGATACTTGAATGGTCGTTCGGGACAGAGGGGGGTATCTATTCCACGCCCGCAGTAGACGCTGAAGGAAGGGTCTTCTTCGGATCGATGGACGGATATCTCTATGCCATCGATGGAAATGGATCACTTGATTGGAAGTTCAGGACGGG
>JBLIRL010000033.1:0-21926 GCA_049472275.1 Thermoplasmatota archaeon
ATAGACAAAAGACCGGCAGCGATCACTAGGACAAGTGCGAGCATTCGAAAGATGTCCTCCTTCACGATCCTGGAGGCCCTTGTCCCGAAATATATTCCCAGGAGGGAAAGCGGCAGGGAGATCGCGAAAAGGACCAGGACCTCAATATTGATGAGGCCCGTTACCGCAAAGGCGATCAATGTCATGATGTTCAACAGAAAGAAATACGTAACGAGGTTCGCCCTGAAATTGCTCTTTTGGACCCCCTGATTCGCAAAGAACAGGATCACGGGCGGCCCGCTCATAGATATGCTCCCGTTGAGTACACCGCTCGTGAAACCGACGGGAACGCTGAGGACCCTCTCCTTTCTGAACCTGAAGCTCCTTCCCGAGAAGAGGAGGGATCCGAAAACGACGATAACGGTCCCGATAATGATCTTCAGGAAGTCCCCGGGGAGTATCAGAAGAAGGAAGGTTCCAAGGGGAAGACCCAAAAGAGCTCCGATGAGGATGGGGGTGATCCTCCTGAACTGTATACCGGACCTCGCCTCCACGGCAAGGATTCCGTTCATCACGAGCCCGTTCAGAAGGGCAGCGGGAACTACTATCCTCGGATCAATCAGCAGAACGAGGACAGGGACCATCACGAGCCCCGATCCGAAACCAACGAGTCCCTGAACGAAACCGGCAAGCGTGACCACGATGATTATCACCAGTAAGATGTCCAGCTGAAGGATCTCCACGATACGGAAGTGCCGACATCGGATTTCAATATTGTCGGACTGCCTACTGCCTCGAACCGAAATAGAACCCGATAACTGCTATCGAGAGCCTCAGCGGCAGGGGCGGTAAAAATTCATCCATTCCTCCGACAAATACCACGAGAAGGAACAATGCGATGAAAAGCAAGAGCAGGGCCTTTCCATGCTTGATGACGGAAGGTACCTCCAACTTGAACCACTCGATCCTTGCCTTTCTGGCAAGATGGCCGATCACTAGACCGAAGAGTATGAAATAGAACTCGATGTACTCATGGCCTCCGATATTTCCGATCGCGATCTGAACGATCATCGCAGCGAGAAAACCTCCGACGATCATCCATCTCACGGTACCTCTTGGAAGGTTCAGCGGATGCCTGATCCTTCCGTCTTCTTTCGATCCGTTCAACATGCGATCGATATCCCCGCTCCTGAATGCAAAGTAGTATCCGATCATTATCAGAACGAGGTTCAGCAGATAGTTCGGAACACCTCTGCCGATGATCATGAGGTACCAGCAGATCGCAGATATCGAGATCATCAGAATTGCCCTGATGGAACCCCTCGGAAGTCCGAGAGGTTCACCCCTTCCCCTGTCTGCAAGGTTAACGAAGAAAAGGTCTCTTCGGTCCCTGTTCCACTTCACGAAGAACTCGTTTGCGCATTTGTCGCAGGTGAACCTGGATCCGATGGAGAGCCTATGTTCTATCTCACAGCTGCAGACAGGACACCTGTCGATATTCTCTCCCGTCATATGTCTTCCTTCTTTCCGGAGGAATATATGACTGCGAAAGTGTTTATTTATTTTCTCATAAAAATATATAGTTATATATATTTCAGATCATGAAGGGGACCTTCTCCTTGTATGACCCGTAATCGTGATCCAAATCCATCTCCTTTTCCTCCCTGAAGCATACCCTGATATAGACCAGGAACAGGATCAACCCGAATATGACGGTAAGAACGGTCGTCCACCCTATGATCCATCCGTAGATAACGAGAAGGAATCCCAAGTACTGGGGGTGACGCGATACCGAATAGATCCCGGAGGTCACAAGACCATCCCGATCTATGTTCCGATAAAGGGTTACCCACCCGATTACGACTATTATCGTCCCAAGAGCCATCAGCAGCGTACCGTAGATCATGGGGGCCGTGAACCCGAAGTCCACACCGAGAAGGCGGATCGTCATCACCGGATCGACAGAAGCTCCCGTCGATGTATTGAAAGCCCTCGAAGCGAACATGACGGTCAGGGGGATCCCGTACATCTCGACGAAGAGTGAGACGAAGAATGCGGTCACTAGCCCGAACTCCTTCCATGATATCTTCTTCCTGAAGGAGAGGGGGACCAGGAATGATAAGAAGAGCACGATGTTGATCAAGACAACGTGCCACTGTCCGGTGATCATCGATCCCTCGATCCCGCCCGTGAAATGGGCCCTGAAATGATCCATGAAGGCATGGGGCATGACGAAGGGAGAAGCGAGTATGATAATCATGAGGACGCGTAAGGCCCATCTTCCCGCTGCAGCGTCCCCGGTCAGGAACCTCATCATTCACACCAGGTCATATGAACATTTATACCTAGCCCCCGGCAAGGAACAGTCCGGGATCGTCCGTGACGATACCGTCGACACCCATCCTTTCCATTTTCCGAACATCCCTCACATCGTTGACCGTCCAGACGAGGACCTTCAAATCCAGGCTCCTGGCGCTCTCAACGAAACCCTCGTCCACCAGGTCGAACCTCGGAACCACCGACCATGCACCGAGGCCCGATGCGAAATCGATACCCATATCGGGATGGTCCTCGAAGATGAAACCCTTCCTGACCGATGGAAGGAGCTCGTTGAGGTCAAATAGCTCGCCCGGATGGAACGTGGTCACGATAACATCCTCCTCCTTCCAGGATCCCGCATCGAACATCTCCGCGAGGATGGAATGGACCGGTTCCGCGATACGGGTGCCCTTCATCTCGATATCGAGAGAAACCCTCCCCGCAAAGACCTCCATCACATCCCTCAGGAGGGGAACACGCTCGCCGGATCCCGCGTCGAGCCTCGATATCTCCGCCAGATCCATTTCTGATACCTTTCCGGTCCCGTCAGTGGTCCTGTCGACGGTTTCATCGTGAATCACCATGAGCTCTCCACAGCGGGATTTCCGGACATCAAGCTCGATCATGTCGACACCGAGCTCCAGAGCTCTCCGGAATGAAGACATCGTATTCTCGGGCCGGTGGAAGGCTGCCCCCCTGTGTCCTATCCTGAGCAATGCTCATCCCCCGGGAGGAGGTCGATACTCGATCTCTCTGAGCCTGTGCCCTCCCCTCCCGCGGGCGAATATCAGAAGGATCACTCCGAGAAGGATGATCAGGCCGAAGATGGTACCGATCACGAGGATGATGAAGTCCATGTTTCCATCGGGATCGTCGGGCATGGTCTCGTTCGTGGAAACGGGATCGAGATCGTCATCGGTCCCTGTGTTATCGTCGTCATCGACCACCGTCCCGGGGATTATCACGATCCCGGGATCGTCATCATCGTCTCCATCGTCGTCATCCGGGGACGGCTCCGGGTCGTCTACAGGGTCTGCATCGTCGTCATCAGACGAAATTAGGGGATATTCCAGGGGATCGAAGGGATTTGTGCCGTAGTATTCCTCCACCACGTCGTCAAACCCGTCATTGTCGTCATCCGGGTCCTGTCTGTCCGGGATTCCGTCCTCGTCGTTGTCGGGATCCGGGGGGTCGACTGTCCGGAAGGAGAGATAGTAGATCGAATTGAGCCTCTCGCCGCTGACCCCCGTCACTCCTCTTATCTCCACGGTGTATGTCGTGCTGTGTTCGAGTTCATTCATCGGTATGGCCTCTATGGACATACCCTCTCGATCGTAATACACATCGAAGAAGAGAGGTGCGCCCCCCGGCTTGGAGATCACCATGTCGAGGGTGGAAGGGTCCACCTCCTTGTCGAAGCGGACTGTGATACCGGTCTCGACGTCCACGTCCATATCTCCGTTGTCCGGGGTCGTCCCGAGCACTTTCACGTAGGGACGCTCTGTCAGCACCACATCCTTGTGGTCTCCCCCCTCAATATCGATGCTGTCCTCGTACGGGAGGAATCCGGTGTGCGAGATGGTGAAATTGTAATCATGAAGGTCCTTCTCCCCCGGGTCCTCCCCGTCACCGTCACCGTTTGAGTCCCTCTGATTGTAAAAGGAGAGATACCTCTCGCCCCTTCCATCGACACCGGTCCCGACGGCCCTTCTGTAACCGGTCTCGTTGAGTATGTTGATTGTCACATCCGGGACGGGATAGGAGCTGCCGTCAGTCACGAAGAAGCTGCAGGTATAGCTGACGGTGAGCCTGGATGCGGTATCCCCGAAGCCCACTGCGATCTTCTCGAATTCCGAATCGAATGTCGATACAGTTGATCCTTCCCCGATGTTGAAGTGCCACCTCTCCATACCCGCCGGACCTCCCCAGGAACCCCTTACCGTTGAATCAATCAGGTCCATAACCGCCGAGTCCCTAAGGAAGAACTGGTCTCCCTGGTTGCCGTCCACAAGCGAATCGGTTACCTCCAGATAGGCATCGGTAACCTGGAATCCGTCATCGTCGTTCCTCTCGATATCGCAGGAGAGCACCCTTAGCCTTGAACCGTTGAACACCCGTATTCCGTCATACTTGTTGCTGTAGATCTCCGAATCGATGATCTCCACCATGGAATCGTTTATGCTTATCCCGACGTAGAGGTTGTTGCGGACAACGTCCCCCTTGATCGTCGGGCTGGATTCCACCTTTATGTTGTAACCCGCCTCGTTGTTGTAGACGAGGTTGTTCTCGAGGATAGCGTTCGAGTACCACATCAGCATTCCATTGAGGCAGTCCCTCACGGTATTGTTGGAGACCCTGGGATACATGTACCCGTTCAGAAGGATGCCGTTGTTGTCGATGTCATAGACCAGGTTCCCGTCTATAACGGGTGAGGAGTAGAAGCCCGAAACGATGCCGAACCTCTGTCTGTAGACCTCGTTGCCGGATATGATCGGCGATGAGGTGCCGTTGGTGTATATCGCGGCTCCGGCGTTCTCGTAGAAGTAGTTCCCGACTATCCGCGGGGAGGACGATTCGACATGGAGGACATCCCCCATGTTCCTGTAGAAACTTGAATTCAAGATCTCTATGCTGCTGGAGCGGAGCTCTATTCCGTGGTCCCACGGGTTGTCGGGATCACCGAAAACCTCGGAAACGGCGACCCCCTCGAAGACCACGGAGCCGCTCAGGACCATCCTGTAATGATTGGACTGGTCCTGGGACGTGATCACAGAATCTATAACCTGAAGGGTTCCCCCATCCTCCACGACAAGTCTGAAGAGCCCGTCGACGGTGCAGTTGAACCTGAGCTCGACGGTGTTCAACACCAGTCGTCCCCCTCTTTCCACCACGAGATCACCGTTCACGAGTATCAGGGCGTTTTCCCATATCACGTCATCCCCGGACTCGATCGTCCAATGACCAGGGGTCTCGTACATGCCTCCGCTTCCGGGCACCGGTGGGTTCTTCTCAGATGAAGCGGGTTCAAGCACTGCGACCGACAGGGCAAGCAAAGCTGCTATGAACAACGCCCGAACAGCACGATCTCCAGTCTTTCCCATTCGGATAAGGATGTTCTCCATTGCTTATTAAAACATTGGGTACATGTTTGCAGCGTCCTATGAGGGAGGGAGAATGTCCGTGTCCATTCCGAGCTCATCGATGATCTGCCTGATCTCGTCCCGAACGCTCCTTCCGATGGGAACACCGAGGTCCCTGTTCTCGATCCAGTACCGATGCTCTTTCTCACCCGCGGTATAGATCCGCCCCTCACCGGGCATCTTCCTCGAGGAGCGAAGCTGTCTCATTATCTCTCCCGCGGTCCTTCCGAACTCCTCAAGCGGGCAGAATGCCTCGATATCTATCGCCAGGAAGAAATGTCCCACGTTGACCCCGTTTATCATCTTCAGGAAGGGTCCTGCCTGGAGGGCCGAGGAGAGCACCTCCACAACCGTGGAATAACCATATCCCTTGTACCCCGCGGTCTCCTCCGGTCCGCCCAGGGGAAGAAGGGCCGCGCTTCCATCAACCAGGGCTGCGAGTATCTCCTGACTATCGGTGAGCGAGGACCCGTCCTCACCGATGACCAGACCCTCGGGTACAGGCCTCCCAGTTCGTCCGTAGTATTCTATCTTGCCCCTCTGCCATATGGAGGTCGCGCAATCGAGGACGAAGGGGAAATCCTCGTCCGTCGGGAACGCTATAGTGAAGGGATTAGTCCCGAGCATCCCCTCCGTTCCGAAAGTTGGAGCGACGGCAGGTCGGGCGTTCGTCCCCGTCATACCGATCATACCCGACCCGGCCGCCATCATTGCATAGTATCCGGCGATGCCGTAATGGGTCGAGTTTCTGACGACGACCATACCCATGCCGTAGTTCCGGGCTTTCCCGATCGCGATATCCATACTCCTCTTACCTATGGCATGTCCAAGTCCGAAATGACCGTCCACGACGGCAGTTGTCGGACTTTCCCTCACGATCTCCATGACGGCGCCAGGATTCATTATTTTCTTCCGTATCCTGTCGTAATAGAACGGTTTGAACCTGTTTATCCCGTGGGAATGGATCCCTCTCCTGTCGGCATCCGCGACGACCTTCGAGCATATCCTGGCATCCTCCATCGGAGCCCCTATCCTCACCAGTACCTCGGTCATGAAATCCTCAAGGACCTGGAAGGGGATCCTAAAGTGATCTTCCTGCATGGTCATCACCACAGATAGTATTGGTCCACCGATGAATGGAACGGAAAATAACGAAGTTCAGGCCGAAGCCCTTCCCTTCGCACCGCAGAAGGGGCAGATGATGGACGGATCGCCGCTTTTGACCTTGAAGGTCCCCGAGCAGCTCGGACATCTCAGGGTGTATTCCTCATCAGTTCCACCGAACCTTTCTTTTAAAAGCTCGACGGTATCATCATCCAGGTCGCCCTCGACCCCGCATATCGGACACTTCGCCGTCTCCGCCACCTCCTCGAGCTCGAAGAGGTTCTGACAGGAGGGACACACTATGGGGACCGGTTCCACCGGCGCCTCCTCGTCTTGGTCCTCCTTCTCGGCATCCGCCTCCTTTTCCCCGTGCTCCTCCTCTCCCGGGACGTGGTCGATGGAACCCGTGGCGCCGCAGTGCTTGCAGGTCATGTGCAGAGGCCTCTCTCCTGTATCCGTAACCTTGAACACCTTGGAGCAGGCCGGGCATTTGATCCGGATGGTCCTCGGAGCGGCTTTCTCTTCCTTCGGAGGCTCCGCCTGCTTGGGAGCGTCGGTCTCCTTCGGAGGTTGGGCCGCTGGCAGCGAGGGGCCCGCCTTCGCGGGCGGCAGTCCGCCCGGAGGTACGACCGGGGGCATCGCCGGCATCCCTGTCGGGGGCGGTAGGAGATCGTCCCAGTTCCTGGGTTTCCTCCTGAAGAGAATGAAGAGGACCACAAATATGACAAGGAGGATCGCGCCTCCGGCGATCAGAAGAAACCAGTCCACTCCGCCCTCGGGATTGTTGGCAACGTTAACAGTGATAGTGATCTCGGACTGGATGTCCTCGGCATCGTTCACGGTATATCTTATGGTGAGCGCCAGATCGCCGTTTGGATGTTTGGTCGTATCGAGGTCGTAGGACCACTGGGTCGTTCCCTCTGCGGGCCCCCAGTCATTCTCCCCTTCCCTTATCTCGACCTTGTCCACCTCGAAACCCCTGACCTCCCTTACCCTGCCGGTAATGGTGACCAGGCCGGAAACCTCGCTTCCCTCGCTGGGATAGGAGATGGAAGGTGCCTCCATCTCCACAACGCTTATCGAGGTCCTAGTTGTCGACTCCAGGATCCCGTCGGACACCCTGAGCTCCACCTCGTAGGTCCCTTCATCGTAGTAGGTGTGCCTGGACTGGAAGTTGGAGGTCGATGTGGACTCCCCGTCACCGAAATCCCAGTAGTATTCCAGCCTGTTGCGGTCGGCCCGATCATCGTCATCGGCACTGCCCGTGAAGGTTACCTGAGCACCCGCGAGGACCTTTGTGGACGGTCCGACACGGATCGACAGAGTGTCGGGAGGATGGTTCCCCCTGAGCTTGATCTCCATGGAGTCTGAGAGTCCCCTGGGATCGGAAACGTTCAAAATGACCGTGGTCAACCCGCTCTGGGTAAGCTTGACGGTGACCTTCCTGCCCGTATCGTCGACGTCATTGTCCTCGATACCATCGTCGTCGGAATCCTCCTCGGGATCGAGGTCCCACGAGTAGGTCAGGTTGTCCTCCTCCCTGTCGTTTATCTCGCCGTTGCCGTCGGTATCGTCATCGGGATCTATGGACGGGGTCGCATCCAGCTCGACCTCGCCCCTGTCATCTGAGAGTTTGACGATTATCTCCCCATCCACCATCTCGTTGGCAAGGGCGGCCCTCGGGGCTTCGTTCGGATATACGACCTCGACCGTCGATACGGCCTCGGAGAAGGCGAACCCGTCAGAGACCTGGACAAGAACCTCGTATTCCCCCTCGACATTGAACTTCCATGAGGGATCGAAACGTGAGGAGTCGAACAGACCGTCACCGTCGAAGTCCCATCTGTATGAAAGAGTGTCGTTGTCCCGATCATACGAGCCGTTGGCGGTAATGGAGAACGTCTCACCGACCTCAACGGAGATACCCTGGTCGGCCATGGCAACGGGAATGGAATTTATCGATATCGTGAAGCCGATCTCGCCTGAGCTGTTCATATCAGAGCTGTCGTCGACGAAAAGGGTGATGTTGTACCTCCCGAACTCGTCCCATGAATGGGTAACGACCTCGCCCGCCGCTGTATCTCCGTCGCCGAAATCCCAGCCGTAATCAAGCTCATCACCGTCCGGGTCGCTCGATCGGGATGCCGAGAACTCCCCCGCCTCCGATTCGTTGAGGGTGGGGACGGAAGCCCTCAATCTGATGTCAACCGCTCGAATATCCGCCTCAGGCGGGGAATTGAAGGATTCGATGATGATCCAATCCCGGTCGGTCAGACCGTCGGTATCCTCGACCTCGAGGGTGATATTGTGCACCCCTTCGATCAATGCGGCCTGGACGATCGGCCCGTATCCCAGGATGGTATCCGCCGGAAGGTCGGTCATCCAGGTGAAGTTCAGCGTGTCGATGGTATCGAATGAGTTGGCATCCTTGGTGGAGGAGGCATCGAAAGTGATGAGTTCGGACTTACCGTATCTCAGATCGCTCCTTGTCGGGCGGATGAAGATCGAAGCTTCCGGAGAGAAGGGATCTTCCCTTATCCTGATATCGAGGACCTCCTCGGACGAGCCCCCGTTCAAATCATCGACCTTGAGTGTGATCCTGTGCCACCCCAGGTCCGGAATTACAGTGGTGAAGAACCTCTGCGTCGAAAGCTGTCCCGACACGTTCGAGGTCCAAAGATAGGTAAGCTCCTCGTCCCTGCCCTCGGGATCGCTCGTGCCGTTGGCACTGAACTCGATGGGACGGGACCTCTCGTAGAAAGGACCCTCGCTCCCCGTGGGTGAGGGAGATGCGATGGTGATCCGCGGAGGTTCGTTGGCTTCCACGATCACATCCACGGTATCTATGGAAAACTGGCCAGCGGGATCGGTGAGTGTAAGCTGGAAGGTGATGGTCTCCTCCACAGTCACCGTGAAGGTGGGCGTCGAGGAATTCTCCGGAGAAGCAACTATCTCGGGGTGGGTCGTGCTCTCCCATTCCCATGTGCAAAGCTCGATCTCCTCGTCCGAGGACCCCGAACCGTTGAGCATCACCACATCGTTCAGAAGGTGGCCCGTGATGTCATCACCGGCATCCGCCACGGGAGGATCGCCGGCCTCATCCGTGTCGTTGCCCGTGATCGGTACAGCGAACAACGAACCCCAGAAGGAGAGAAACAGAAGGAGACCTGACAGAAAATAGATATGCATCACTCTTGCGTTTTCTATCCGACCATCTGCACGTCTGACCAAGCGGATCACTCCCTTGCACGAAGAATGGGCGTCTGGTTCTATGAAAGGATACGATATAAATTCTTTGGCCGAACATTGACCCTCTGACCTAGAAGAAGTCCTTCAGGATCATGATATCGTCCATGGGACCGATGACCTTGATCTTCTTCATCGCATAGGCCATCAACGGGTTCATCTTCTTCTGGACGAGCTTCTCGAACGTTGCCATGTCGGTCTTCACGACGACCGTGGCATTGTCCATGGTCCCTTCCTTGGGTTCCATGACCCTTCCGTCCTTGATCTCGATGATATATTCCTTCTCATCGGTGAACTTCAGGAGAAGAGTCCTGTCCTTCGCCTCCGCGATCTCCCTGACCTTGGGGTCGGTTTCGATCTTGCCGTTCACGTTAACGACCAGTTCCCTTAGCACATCAAGCATATGAACCACCAGTTCTTCATTGTGTTTTCGGTTTCCAGACCGATATCTCTCCACTCCGTGGATCTAGCTCGACCCTGTCACCGGACGCCACACGTTCCCATTCATCGGCCGGGACCCGGTGCACAAGAGGGATATCGGCGAGAATACAGCCTATGGATATAATGGCATCGGCCCTGAGCATCACCATCGCCCCGGGAGCCTTTCCGTTCAGCTTCAGATTGTAAACGACGTACGAGCCCACGGTAGAGCCGGCTCCCTCCCTGAAGAAGAGTATTCTGTCCTCAAGCTGGAGCCGCATCCCGTCCTTCTCCAGTATTCCGGTATCGGGGTCCACGTCGCCGAGGAAACTGATGGGTCCGTCCCAGACGAGAGCTTCCCCCCGGACCTTCGAGCTCCCCATACCACGAAGGGGATCCCCCTTGAAGCTAAGGTCAGGCGGGCCTTCCATTTCGCATCACTGTCCCTTTTCCTCTTCTTCCCCCGAAGTGGGCTTGACCCCCGGAGGTTGGAGAGAGGGAGGGGGGCCCGGTACCCCGGAAACGGGTGCGGGCGCCTGAGGAGGAGCGGCTGGTTGCTGCGTGCTCTGCTGAGCTTGTTGGGGCTGCTGGCCAGCATCGGTAGCGGGGGCGGGACTATCGGAAACCTCGTCCGGGACTGCCGCTTCCATCATCAATGCCAGCGGATCGATCTCCTTCGTGGGATCATTGGTATCGGGAACACCGGTCTCGAGGACCATGCCGCTTTCGAACATGGGCCCCTGGCTGGCCGCCTCCCGATCCACCATTGACCGTTTCGTGGTCTCCGATGCGGACTTCCCCTGATGATCGTACGGGTCCAGCGATGAATAGGTCTCGAAATGCTCCGTGACCATACCCATGTCCTCATCGGAATTGCCGTAGACCTCTCCCTCCATCTGTGAGGCATCCGTTGTGAGGACGGAATCATACTGGTGAAGCTCTTCCTGATCGACCTTGAGCTTCTTCTGCTCTAGTTTTAAGGCAATGTTCTCGAGGGAGCCCATGCTGTCGGAGTAATCGGGGCGGCCGACTTTCTTCTTCTGACGTTCCAGAAGCTCCTGCTGGGTGGCCCTTCTCCAGGCGGAGTATTTCAGACCCTTCCAGTGCATGTGCTGATAGATCGGGTCCCATACCTCGACGAGCAGCTCTGCGTGGAGCTCGCGTGCCATCTTCATGGCGTCCTTTCGAAGCTTCTCGTGGGATTTCTGAACATCGAACTGGAAGGGATCGGTGCAAAGTGCCCATCCCCTGTTCTCGAGCATTCTGAAAACGTCCCTCTCCCTGTCGATCAGAATGGTCTCGAACCTTATCTCCTTCTTCTTTCCGAACAGTGACATCGGCAGCACCTCGGTCTGGGAATGCAGTGAAGCCCTTCGACCTCCACCCCAGGGTAGAGGTGACTTGGGTTATTTTTTTATTTCTCCTACGGGTTATGTACCCGGGCGGGGCTTCCCGCCGACGAGAGTTAAGCATGGCCCTGTCACCGAAGCAGCCGGGCAGGAAGGAGCCCGACAACGAGCAAACGGCGCCGAAGGTCCCCTGGGTGTCCTGGATAGCGATAGGTCTCGGAGTGACGATGACGGGAATAGGTATAATCCTGCTCCTGTGGGGTTTCATGTGGCAGGCCGAGGTCGGAGAACCAAGGTCTTTGAACGGGGAGGAGCTTGTGGGGGGGCCGGCACTCATCCCCTTCGGAGGGGCCATGGCCACGGTAGGCATACTGTGGATCCTTACAGGATGGAGGGGTTTCAAGAAGGACAGGGAGTCCGATGACATGATGAGATGTCCGCACTGCGGGAAGATGATAGAATCGGACCTCAACTTCTGCTATTTTTGCAACACGACCTTCGACATCGAGGAGAAGGACGAGGAAAGGAGACCTGAGAAGGGGGTAGAAGCAGGAAATGAGCGGCCATTGGCCGGAAGGGAGAGCAAGAGGGCAAAACCTTTTTCACCGGAGGATCGGACCTGATCGACCTCACCGAAAGTATTTTCTCGACAACGCTCATACGGTGATTCATGAGAACATCCCTGAGCGCCCTCAAGCGGAGCAGGATATTCAAGGACCAGTCAAAACTCTCCTTTGATTTCGTGCCGGACGAACTTCCTGGAAGGGAGAAGGAACTTGACGGTCTGGGCCGCCTGTTCAGACCCGTGGTCTACGAGAGGATGGGGCAGACAGCACTCATAACGGGACCGGTGGGATCCGGCAAGACCGCAGTTGTCAAGAGGTTCTGCGACATTCTCAAGGAAGCGGGTCTCGAGAACAAGAGAAGGATAGATGCAGTTCATGTCAACTGCCGAAACAGGAAATCAGAATCCATGGTCCTGCTCTCGATCCTGACGCATTTCGACTCCAGGTTTCCCGACAGGGGTTTCTCGATCCCCGAGATGATCGAGATACTGAAAAAGCACCTGAAGAAGAAGGAATGTCATCTGGTCATCGTCCTTGACGAGGCGGACGTGCTTCTGAAGAGGTCCGGTTCCGATCTGGTCTACTCCTTCACGAGGATCCAGGAGGAGGATGCGGAGCTCCTGGGAGCCCTCTCGCTGATACTGGTATCCCAGAAATCCATTGTCCAGCTGATGGACAGGGCATCCCTGTCGACCTTTAAAAGGACCAATATAATCGAGTTCGGCAAATACGACAGAGAGGTCCTCCAGATGATAGTTGACCAGAGGATCGAACTGGCATTCCATCCCAATGTGGTGGAGGACGGTGTCTCCGAGATAATCGCATCGATGTCCGAGGAATACGGCGATGCAAGGTTCTCCATAGAACTCCTCGAGAAGGCGGGAATGGTCGCCGAAGAGAAAGGAAGCGACATGGTCGTTCCCGAACATGCCAGATGGGCCAAGGCCGAGGTCAAGCCCTTCGTTTTCGAGGAGACAATACATCAGCTCAACATTCACGAGCAGATCATGCTTCTTGCCGCCTCCAGGCTTCTCAAGAACTCAGCATACTGCTCCACGGGAGAGCTGGAGTCAGAATACCAGGCACTCTGCGAGCAGATCAACAAGAGACCGCTCGGCCATACCCAGTTCTGGCAGTACATGAAGGAAATGGATGCGTTCGGCCTCATTACAACCAAGAGATCCGGCAAGGGAACCGTTGGCAATACCACGCTTATCACGATCCAGGATGTCCCGGTGATAGAACTGATAGAGTTCCTCGAGAACAATCTGCTGTCCTAGATCTCCAAGATCCTCTCCCTAAGGTACCTCCACGAAGGGAAACCCATCCTCGTGGAATGGGTGTTGAAGTCGATAAGTGAGACCCCCTTGTTCAGCATGATCTCTGACAGCTCGCGGAGACCGGAGGACAAACTCATGCTGACGGCCTGGAATCCAGGCCGGGAAACCGCTTCCATTATGGCCTCGAACAGGATCGGCTCACGTATCCCCGTGATGATATGGGCCCATCTCATGAACTCGGGTATGGATTGTTTTCCCGAGTTCAACCTCACGTCCGCCACGGCCTTGATGAGGGACATCATCCGCTCCTTCGTCACCAGGAAATCGAGGTCCGCAGTCAGCTCTTCCAGGGTGCAGACCTCCTCGATATGATCAACGAGGTACTTCTCCGCCTTCATCAGCTCAGGTCTCCTGGCGGACATGTCCTTGAACATCCCCAGGACATCGAGCTGCCTGTTAAGGGCGAACCCCCTGGATACGGACGATATGATATCATCCGGTAGAAGGTCGGTCCCCGGAACCGGGTCCAGCGGTCTCACGTAGGAATTTAGGTATTGGGCCCTTGCCCCAAGCTCCTGGTCCGCCAGAAAACGCACCAGGTCCGGGAAGGAGAAGGGTCTGTACCTTGCCGGGTCCAGCGTGATTAGGAGGTCCGTCCTGGGCTTTGCGGGCAGACCGTCCATAAGCACCATAGAGCAGTCCGCGACATGCGATCTTAGATAGGAAGGTGTTTCGAGAACACCCACATCCATTTCATGAGGATAATCTATCAAACTACGTATCGCCCAGTAGTTCAGATGCTCCCTGAGCCTCTCGACCACCTCCATGACCTCGGGGACACGGATCCTCCTCTGGGATGCCATCTCTATGTCGATATCATCCATGTCCACCTCAGTGCCGTAGAGATCCGACATCTCCTCCCTGATCCTCTTGAAGTTCGGTATCTCACCATACAGGTCCAGGACGAGCGCCTCCTCGAGAGAGTTCGTTCTCTCGGGGAATGCGTAGAGCTCACCTATTATCCTCTGATAGATGTCGCCTCTCCCGACGTGGCCCTCACCGCTCTCCAGTGCGGAAATCACTTCCTCGTGGCTCGCCTTCATGATCTCACCGATCGGGAACAGCTCCTCGTAGGCGGTTAGCTTTTCGACGAGACCCGATACGGGCTCTTTAAGAAGTGAGCTCAACGGAAGGGCGGATAGAAGATCCTTCAGCGATCCGATGGTCCGCAATGTCTGGAATTGTACCTCGAGCGGCCATCGGGAGATCCGGAGGTCGGATATCGCATGGTCGACGTATACGGATGAATCCCTTATCAACGGGTGAAGGAGCGGAGAATGGACACCGCCCTTTATGATGTGTCCGACCAGGGTGCGGTAGATGTCCTTGGGAGGCCGCTGGGGCTCCCTGAGGTCCAGGTCGCATCTGGCCCATCTCAAGAGGGACCTCATGGAAACGTCCAGTGTGGATCTCCAGATCGAATCGAGAGTGGACCTGATCGATCTGATGTTGTCCCTCGTCGGAACGAAAAGCCTTCCTCCTGCATCATCTATGCCTGACACATATGCGTCGCCGGGTCTAAGACCCTTCCAGAGCTCGAAGGCTGCGGCTTCGGGATCTTCCATATATCCTCCCACCGCAGATGGTCCTTCGGGATATCAGAGTTTCGGTGGGGGAGGCAGGTCAGGGAGCTTCCTTATCGCTGGCGGCGCGGGTTCGGAAGATGATTCCTCCTCAACGGGCGTCTCCTCCTCGGAGGGGGGATCACCGAAGAGATCGTCGACCTGGCTCTCAACCTCGGATGCCTGTTCCTCCTCCGCAGGTGGTTTCCAGACATTCTCTTCCTCGGAACCCTGGGCGGAAGACTCCTCGATCTGCTTGTGGGCCTCTTCCATGAAACCCTCGAGGAAGTCCTCCTTCTCCTCCTCTGGCTCCTCCTTCTCCTGAGGTGCGGGAGGAAGCCGCTGCTGCTGTGCGGGAGACATCTGAGCCGCTCCTGTGCCGCCCTGAGGCGGAAGTGCACCGGGATATCCCTGCCCGGGAAGCTCACTGCCGTACATCTGCTGCTGTGTGATCGGTTTCGGTTTGGACATCACCACGAACAGGAAGAAGGCGACCGCACCGATGAGGATCAGAGCGACAACAACAATCAGAATTATCCAGATAAGAGAGATCCCGTCGCTGCTCTCTGAGACCTTGGGCGGGTGGTCGTTCCTGTCAAGCGGGTCCGAACCGTATTCGTACTCCTCGAAATTGGTGAAGGAGTCCCCGTCAATATCGGTAATCTTGTCATTGGCATCCAGTTTGTTGAGGCCCGCCTCCTCCTCATAGATATCAGGCATGCCGTCGCCGTCGGTGTCAAGGTCTGGATCTATCTCCTCGGGCTTCTCCACGATGATGAAAAGGATCTCCTCGAAGGATATTCCTCCGTACGGGTCTGTAACGGTAACCTTCACGTAGTACTCGTTGTCGGACGCCCAGGTGTGGGTGACCTCCTGGCCTTCCACATCTCCCGTGCCGTCCCCGAAGTTCCATACATAGGTGAGGTCGTCTCCGTCCGGGTCCTCAACATCGTCTGTCCAGAATCTGATCTCGTTGCCGGGATACCGGATTATCGATTCGTCGTACCTGATCCTCGGTTTCCCGGGAGGATCGTTGGTGTTGACGATCTCGTAGTTCACCAGGATCGTGTCGGCGGCGCCATCCTCGTCCTTGACAGTTATCCTGACGGAGTGGACGCCCACCATGTCCTGGTTGGGTATGATGGTGAAGTTCCTGGCGAACTCGTTGCCGAGGACTGGTGTCTGCTGCCACGAAGGATCGTTGGTTGAGAAGGATATATCGTCCCTCGGATCGATCTCCTCGGCTTCCACGGTCAATACATAGGGTTCATCCTCGAATCCGTTCAGCTCGTTGGACGAGTCCAGGGTGAGCTTGCCGTCCTTCGGAGGTTCTCCGTTCACGGTCAGGATCCTCGGCCTGTCGTTGACGTTATCGACGTAGAGGACTATCCTGATCTCCTGGCTCATGGAACCCTGACTGTCGCTGCATGACAGCGTGGTCTCGGCTACCCCAAGGATCGCATCTTCGTTGGTCGGCCAGTAGGTGAGATATGTCTTCATTGGATCGGTGGGGTGCGGGTGGCTCTCCCAACCTGGCGAGCCCACGTTCCATGTGAGGCTGTCGGCCATCCCGATATCGATATCAGGATCGAATGCTTCCACCGTGAGGTTTATCTCTATGTCCTCGTCAACGTTCCTGAAGGTGGGTTCGTCCTCCAGATCGAGATTGTCGTAGGAGACGCCCCGGTCCCTCCATTCTATGGTTGTAAGCATGGGTTTGTCATTGCGGTTGGTCACATGGAAAACGAGGATGCAGAAATCGTCGGGAGAAGGTGAATGTCCGTCGTCCACTGTCACATTTATCCATGTGGTCCCAACATCGTCGTTGGTGGGCAGGAAGTTGTACTGCCCGTTGGTGTTAATGGAAAAAGCGGATGTGGTCGAATTGTGTTCGTATATGAGCTCTCCCTTGTCTTCGGTGTCGTAATCATCGGCGTAGATCTTCTTCGATTTGACGGATTGTCCCTGTGTCACGGTGATATTTATCGGCTTATGGTCGTTATCGTTGGAGCCCGCAGGCAGGTCCACCTTGTAAATGAAGGCGTCATCGTTCACCGATGAGATCAGAACTGTGAACTCATTCGAGTTGATCCAGAGATCATCACCGTCGTTGTAAACCCAGTTGGGGCCCCAGTCGTAGCACCTTATCCTGAACTTCGAGAATATCCCGTCGCTGTTCCAGTGCTCTTCCGTTACACGTATCGAGAGCATGTGCGTATCCGGATCGATGTCAAGCTGTATCTCGGGGTCCGTATCGACCCTTATGACCTCGTACCTGAGCCGGGCATTATGCTCGGCCTCCGGGTCGGAGAAATGGTCATCTAGGTCGGTAAGGTTCATCCACGGTCCCTCGTCCTCCTCGAAGAAGTAGTTCTGCATCTGGAGGTTGAAACTGGGAGGTCCGTTGGGAGGTATTATTTGAGCACTGATGGTCGTGATATTGTAGAATATCTCTCCATTGCCCTCGGAAGGCGGATTGTTATTGACTGGCCCGTAGTACTGATTGTTGATCCCAAAGAGCATCGTTGACATGATCCCCATCCATACGTGATCGGCATGGGCTTGGAAGCCAACCGTTGTCGGATCACTGTTGAACAGCGCGCTCAATATCGGCAGACCCTGCCCGACGGTAGCAAGATACAGACTCTGGTCCGTGTAGTTGAGCCACACAAGGAAGATTATTCCCAACGTGGTGGTGGGCAGTCTGACTCCGTGGAAGGCATCCCCGAAATATCCATACATCCTGCCCCTCTCCTCGGTGGCAGCATCGATCCTGACGCTGAACCTGACCTCATCGTTCCTGTCAACGTTGAGCCCATTATCGGTGAGCATACCAGTCATGTCATAGAAATCGAATCTATCATGGGACAGGTTGATGCTCTGCATCTTGGACGGTCGGTTCGTTTGATTGACCTCGGTCCCGCCACCGAATAGACCGTTCCATTCGGTCCTGGTGGTGGACGTGATTTTGGCCTTGACTGTGTAGTTTAGTTTCGTATCGTTCCAAGACATCAATCTCACGAAGAAGGAATAGACGATATTCACCGAAGGATCACCTTCGGGGACAAATACTATCTTGGATGTATTCCCATGGTGTTGTCCAGTTAGCTCAGCATCGATCTCGAAAACAGTTTGAAGGAACATGTTGTATTCAAGGACCGTGGCTTGCAGTGTGGAGTTCTTATCCTCGGCATCCGTGGAGATTATTGTCAGCTCCAGCTGATCGACGGTGTTGTTGATCCCGTCGGCGGTTAGGTTCACAGTGAATATGTCAATATCATAGGGGACGATCGACGTTCCCTGAGGGGTTGTTACGAAGTAGGAAGTGACATTGTTCTCATAACTGTCACCGTCCTCTAGATATGTTGCATTATCGAGCCCATCGTTCTCGTCCTTATCGGACGCCCAGACGCTGGACGAAGGGGAATGAACCACTCTTTGATAGGGTTGATTATAGAGTGAAGATAACGGATCATCCATATTGGTGACCGGAATCTTCCTTACGGTTGCTGCTCCTGTATCCACCAGATCCTCGATGTCATGGAATATAACTGGTTCATTGGAAGGTTCCGGTGTCTCGATGATATTGATGCCAGAAGATCGGTGATCCTCGGTTTCCTTATCAATTCCGATTCCGGAACTCATAGTTGTCCCAGCATCCACGAGCGGGAATGCCGGGAACACCAGAATTATCGCTAACAGAAGTCCAAAGAGAGAGGTTCTCTTCATAGCATTTTCCTCCAAGCAGCTGCGTTTCATGTACCATGAACTATCCCTATAAGGGACCGCGGATAGACCCAATGTCCGTTCGGGTTATAAAGGGTTTGGGGTTACTTGAGCCAGGACCAGCGTCACCTGGACCATCAATCAACCCGGGACCAGACCTCGTCGGGGATCTCCTCATAAACATTGTACTCTTCCGGGGAAGGGCACTGCTCGGATCCGTCGCAGGCCATGGAATTGATGGCGTTCTTCTTCAGAAGCCAGTAGTGGATCCTCCATTCCCTGCCGTCGTAGAGGGTGGTCTCCTCCCTCTCGGTCACGAGAAGGCCGAAGTCCTCGAGCATGTAGAAGAGGTCCCTATCCTCCGGTTCGAGTATGTTGTCCACTATCCTGTCCCCGAAACCGAAGAAGTTGAGAACGTGATACGCCATGTTCTGGGCATCCTCGCGGCTCATGTTGTGTTCCTTGTAGCTGTTGATGATCGCTTCTGTCAGGTGGTTCAGACTAACAATGAGCTCCATATGACCATTTGGCATCAGATTACCTCGACCGAACGATATTTCGCGATTGGATACGCGTTCGCTCATGGGAGCGGGAGCCGGCTATAAAGGAGGCCATATTTAATCGTTGTGGGAACGGGAGGTGAACAGCTCCTTCCGCGACGGTTCGATGATTTCAAAGAAAACTATTATATCGACAGTGACCTTGTGGTTGGATTGCGCGCTCCCTGGAGGTATGGTTTTGCCGGAGGACGAAAGGCAGCACAAGAAAAAGTTGAAGGAGGCCAAGAAGGTTTACGAGAAGAACTTCAAGGCGTTCTCTCAGGGAAAGATCACCAAAGATGAGCTCAAGGACAAGCTCAGACCCTACAAGTACGAGCTCAAGGAGCTCGGCTATCCGGTCAAGATCAAGGACGATGACGGACCGTCCGATGACGAGAAGGGAAAGCCCGGGGAAGAATCCACGAAGAAAAGTAAACCGGTCAAGGCACCCGTCTCCTACAGAACATGGGCCAAGAGGTCCTCGCTCACGACGGAGGAGATAGAGAGGAATATTGACATTCTCTCCCTGGGATCGTCAACATCCGAATCCCTGAAGAGCCTTTACAAATCGAAATACGGAGAGGAGCTTCCACCTCCGGAGGACCTGATCCCCTTCGAGAAACCCGACAAGGAACTGCCGGCGACCCGCCCCAGAAGCGCCCTGCCTTCGGCCGATGTCGAGGCCGAGGACACCGTGGCGGGGGAGAAGAGATCGTTCTGGAAATCACTCGTCAAGGGACAGAAGGAGAAGGGAAAGGAAGAAACTTGAAGCAGGTGTGATGATGGACAAGGACCACTACGATCAGGCAGCCACCGTATTCTCTCCGGACGGGAGGGTCTATCAGGTCGAATACGCCAGAGAAGCCATAAAGCGAGGGGGTCTCGCTCTTGGCATCGTCTTCAAGGACGGGGTCCTTTTCACCATTGATAAATCGATCTTCAGCCCGTTGATAGAGGAGGAATATCTGGAGAAGTTCTTCCAGATCACGAACCAGGTCGGGGCCGCCGCCTCGGGCCTCATCGCTGACGCTCGTGTCCTTGTTGACATCCTCCGCGAGAAGGCCCAGGAGGAGAAGAGGAGGTACGGCGAGACACCCGACCTGAAAAGCCTCGTCATGTGGATCTCGAGGATATACGAGATCTACACCCGCTACGAGGGTGTGAGACCCTTCGGGACCGCTTTGATAATTGGCGGAAGGGACACCAACGGATACCATCTGTACGAGACGGATCCCTCGGGGGTTTTCCAGGAAAGGAAGGCCACCGCAATCGGGAAAGGGTCGCAGAAGGCGCTTGAGTTCCTCGAGAGGAGCTACAGGCCCGGCATGACGAGGGACGAGGCCATCCAGATGGCCCTCAACGTTCTCAAGGAAACCCTCGAGGAACGCCCCCAGGACGACCAGAAGGGTGAGGAGATCCACATCCTCGGTTCAGGAGGATACGACAGGATCGATCTGGACGATCCCCGTGATATGGAGCAGTACATCATCAAGCTCTCGAAGAAGACCGGCAAGGACAAAAAGGAATCCGGAGAGACCCCTTCAGAGATCTCGGAGTTCCTGGACGGCATCCCGAAACTGTCCGGACAGGGAAAAAAGGCCCTTATTGAGAGGTTCAAGGACCTCGAAGGTCTTAAGAAGGCATATTTCGACGAGCTTCTCGAGGTCAAGGGTATAGGAAAGGCCACCGCAGAGAGGATAGTCAAGGCCCTAGAGGAGAGCGGATAACCGTTCTTTCCGGAGCCTGTCTCATAGATGACGCGTGTTCCTTATCAGCTTGACGCAGGCTTCCACCGCTGACCTGGCATTGTCTATCCTTGCCTGGGCCTGCCCCCTGGTCATGCCGGGTCCGGTTATGCCGAGACCCACCGGTTTTCCGTATTCCAGGGATATGTCGATTATCTTCCTCGTGGAATGCTGCATCACAACCTCGTCATGGTCGGTCTCGCCTTCTATTACGGCGCCAAGGGAGACAACCCCGTCGATCTCGTCCCTGGCGATCATCTTCTTCAGGGCGAACGGAAGGTCGTACACTCCTGGGACCATCACGGTTTCCCCGACCTCGCAGCCTAGAAATTCCGCATGGGCCTTGGCCCTCTCGAGCATCATCATCGTTATATCGAAATTGTACTCCGACACAACGAAACCGAGCCTGATTTTCTCTTCTGTCATTGTGGTTCCTCCTCAATGCTTGATCGCGCTCCTGACTTCATCTACAGCGGGTCCCTCATCCGGGAAGCCCTGCCTTTGACCCGTCCCGGCCTGTTTCTTGAGCCTGTCCGGCCTGAAAAGCAGCAGGTAGGCGTTGAGCGCATGCTCACGGGTCCTTCTTTCAGCGAGAGCCCCGAGTTCAACCTCGCTTTGGGCCTCGTCCATGTGGACGAAGACCTCGATTATGTGCGTGTTCGTCATGAGCTGGGCCTGTATGAGACCCTGGCTTGCCTCATGGGCGCAAACCTTGTCTATGGCTTCCTTTCCGGGCATACCGAGCGCCATCACGATGTCACAGCCCTCCTCCTCGATGAGCTTCTTGCAGGCCACCGGAAGGTCTTTGATGCCGGGCACGGTCACCCGCAGTATAGCGACCGCTGCGTGGCGCTTGAGCTCGTCCACGGCCGCAGCGCCCATATTGAAACG
>JBLIRL010000034.1:0-21691 GCA_049472275.1 Thermoplasmatota archaeon
ATCGTTGTAATAGATATAGAAACCATCGTCAACGTTTCCATTGGCAATGTTGTTGTTCACAAGGGAGCCGTCGCAGTAATAGATGTAGAACCCATAATCACCGTTTCCGTTGGCAGTATTGTTGGCTATATTGACGTCATCGCAGTAATACGCTCTCATGCCGTACTGGGTGTTGCCGTTCGCCTTGTTGTCCTCTATGAATCCATTATCCGCATATTCTATGTATGCTCCGTACTCGTTCCTGTGGAACGTATTGTGCCGGACCACCAGCCCATTCGCTGGGTAGGACGAGGAAGAGATATCCAGATACAGACCATAATCCTCGATATTATCGTTGCAGGTGTTGTAGGAGATCTCGCAGTCCGCTCCGATATCTTCCAGATGGATGCCGTCGTCACCCGAACCGGAGCAGTTGTTCCTGATTATCCTTATCCTGTCCGCGTTGAATGTCCTGTCGGAAATGATACAGATCCCGTAAAGGATCGATGCCGAACAGGAATTGTTCGCTATGTAGAGATCGTTCGAGTTCCAGTGTTCCGAATAGACGTACACACCGGCCATATTGTGATCAGCACTGTTGTTCTCGATCGAAAGCCTGTGACCATCCACAACCATGACCCCCATGGAGGAGTTGGAAAGGTCATTGTTCTTGACGGATATGTCCTCGGAATCTATTATGAACACCTGCCCTGCCGTACCATCCACCGTCACATTGTTTTTTCCTACGAGGTAAATGAGATCCTGACCGTTCACCTTGTTATCCGATATTCGGTTGGAACTCCAGTATGTGATGTCATCATTCCAGGACCTTATCAGAAGACCGCTGTCATTGAAATAATTGTTCTTGACCACCGCATTGTATGAATCCTGCAGATAGAGTGCGGATCCACCATCTTCGTAGGAAGGATATCCATTCTCCGAGAATGAAGAGTCCATGACACCGGTGTTGTGTGATTCAACGTTCTCGATCCCCCAACCCCAACAGTTCTTTATGGTAGTATTATCCACGGTGGTTCTAATGCTGTAATAGATTCCGATACCGACGGTATCGTTGGACACCACGGATCTGGATATGGTAGTATTATCGCAATACAGCAAGCCGATGGCCCAGGATGTATCGTTCAAGGTCACTCCCGTGATCGTCAGATTATCGCAGGAATGCAGCATGATCTGACCTACGTTCGTCGGAACCGAGAGGGTGCTGGAACCGTACCTCATGTAGAAAGGCTTCCCGTTTATCAGATTGTTCGAGAAACTGTTTCCGGTCCATGATATGGAATCATCGGATATCGAGATACCGCAGCTGTAGATGTCATTATCTCTGATGCTGTTGCCTGTTCCATCGACAAGGATACCATTGGCAAACCCGTCCTTGATCGTGTTGTTGTTCACATCGTTGTAATCGCTGTCATATAGGTTGATCCCGCCCGATGAGAGGCGAGCGAGATAATTATCCCTCACAAGATTGTGATCAGCCGAGTTCAATCTGATTGATTGGTCAGTATCCGAGATGGAGTTGTTCTGGACCCTGTTGTAATTTGAATCTATGTACAATCCGTGAAGCACCGTCGAAGTACCGGAGGAGATGTTTTCAATGATATTTTCCAAAATATCGTTGTAGTCACAGCTGCTCGAGAGGTAGACCGCATCGTCGGTGCTGATATTGTGGATGTAATTCGAGATGATCCGGTTATTGTCGGAACTTGACATGTAGATGCCGTAATCACCGCAATTACTGAGGGTATTGTTGCTGAACACTCCATGGTTCGAATAGTAGTAGTATATTCCATCGTTCACTGTGTTCTCGATGGTATTGTTGGTGAATATAATTCCATCTCTGCTGATGGAAGATGTTCCGTAGCAGTAGATACCGTAATCCGAATCCTTCATGGTGGACCCGTTCACATGGGTGTCCACACAGTACCTGATGATGACCGGGTATTCTATACCGGATATGTTGACCCCGTCGATCGTGATATTGTCGCAGTTGAACAATATTACCTGTCCAGCAGTGTTGATGTTTAATGCAGAGGCACCGTCATGGAATATAATGGGCTTTCCATTGACCGTGTTGGTAGCATCAAGTGACAGCGACGAGGAATAGGTGCTGGATGATATGTAGTACCCACAATTCGTGAAACTGTTCCTTGTCCAGGAAACACCGGTCCCGGAGGAATGATAAGCCCCATTATTGGAGGAATCCACGATGACATTGGCCACATATCTGTTGGAATTGGCACTGGAGAGATAGATGCCGTAATCACCAGGATAGAGGATCGTGTTGTTCTCCACATAGTCATTGGCTGAACCGGAGAAATACATCCCATCATCTTCCGTGCGGTTGATCGTGTTGTTCTTGAAGATATTGTAATCTCCGCTTGACATGTAGATGCCGTAATCCCCTGCATTCCTTATCGTATTGTTCTCGATCAAATTGTTGTCGGCGCTGGTCGACAGGTACATCCCGTCGTCGTAGACATCTTCTATGGTGTTGTTCACGATATGATTGTAATCCGAATAGTAGAGGTACAACGTGTATGTGCTTTCAGTGTTCTCGAAGGTGTTATTGGAAACAAGGTTGTAATCAGCATAGTACAATCTTAATCCGTAGTCATCATGAGTGAACGTGTTGTTCTCGATCCTTCCATAACTGCTCCTGTATTGATAGAATGAATAGGTATCGCTCAGTGTGAAAGTATTATTTCGGACCTTGATATTATCGCTATAGTAGGTATAAATATCATAATAGTTCATGTAGAAAGAACAATTCTGTACGACCGCATTATTCGATCCTGATGTGCTAGAGGCGTAGATCCTAATCCCATAGTAACAATCAGTGATGTTGCAGTTCTCGACCCTGAGATTATCAATACCAGCACCAGCACCAATTCCCTTATCGGGGGAAGAGGTGGTGCTAGCTGTTATTGTCATCCCGGTTATCGCGACATCATCGGCCGAAACTGTGATAGCATCGGACTCCGATCCATCTATCACCGTCTTTCCAGTGCCGTTGCCCTGCAGAGTAACAGAAACATCGATATCCAAATTTTCCCGGTAGATACCCTCGTATATCACGATCACGTCCCCCGATGATGCCGCATCGATCGCATCCTGGACCCTGGTATAGGACTGGCCGGATCCCACTATCAATGTGGCTGCCTGAACGTTCTCGATACTCGCGATCATGACCATAACACTGCTGAATACCAATAATGAACATATCATCGCCGATGAAATTCTCCTCAAGTGATCACCCCAAGGTGGTTGATGCCTTTACCCGAAAAATCATATAAATAAATTGTTGAACGAAGTTGAAAATTAAAATTTTTAACAAAAAAATTGATCAAATCTTGGAATAATGCAAACAAATTTTGGTGTTATCGATCAAATCATGTAATATCATGGGATGGGATGTCACTATCATCCGAATATTAACCTGTCATCATGGTGAGATGTGATATTTTCAAATTAGGATCCGTTCAATATCTCGCGAGTGAGAAATATGCCCATACATCGCCTTCCTTCGCCAGCTGATTCAGCATATCCGCCTTCTGATCGATCATGGTCCTGTATTCTCTGAGGGCATCGGCCATCCAGAATACATACCGGATGGGCATCCCCGGCCTGATCCATCTTTCAATGTATACTTCCTTGGAGGCGATCAGATAATCAATATGCTTAACTGCCTCCTTCCTTCTTCCCTTTGCCGAACTGAGAACCATGCTGAGGTTGATATAGCCTTCAAGGAAATCCGGATTCCGTTTGATCAATTCCTGATATTCCTTCATGGCTTCCTGGAACTTCCCCTGGGATGACAGTATCTTTCCCTTCTCGTTCATCGAGATCTCGTATTCATCGGGCTCGAATATGAAATCCTCCGTATGATGAGGTCCCTCGAGATCGAATATGACGTTCGGGGTTCCCTGGACCCTCCCGAAACCGCTTACGGGATTCGCCCTCATGGCCCTGTCGATCTGCTGCAGCGCATAAAAGTAGTTCCGCCTCTTTCCAAGGTCCCTGGCCCTTTTCAGGGATTCCTCGATCTCTTCCATAGACCTCTGCATGCCGACATCGTTCACGCATTCAACCATGTAGGACGCAGCGGATATTATCATCAAAAGCAGGGGAAATACCATCAGAAGGTCCAGAACATCGCTTTGACCGCTCTCGATGAAAATGATCAGGAAGACGAACATCACAGCGGAAATGCAGTAGAAAAGTACCGGGGCCATGGCCTTTGATACGATAGATGCGTCCCTGAAGGCAAGATAGGATCCGATGAAGAGCAGGGCGGACCCGAGTACTGATACATGCTTGCCGGAAAGGAACCAGAGAAAACCTGTGAGGTCCATCTCCTTTATGGAGAAAAGCACCCCGTAGAGACTGAGGATGGAGCCCACTGCCAGAAGGGTCATTGAGACAAGGCCGAGATGAAGGAGCTCCTTTCTGAGGAATACGAAAACGACCCCGATGACGGGCAGCATTAAAAAAAGTACCAGGAAAGAGACCATCGATGTTGGGTCCATGAGCACGATTGCCACCGGGAGTGGTATAAGGACCATACCAAGAACAGGCAATATCGGTCTGTAAGCATCCCAGACCGCGAGGGACGTCCGCCTCTCCCAGATGAACACGATACCTGAGACAATTGTAAGAAGGACCAGAAGGTATCCGATATCGGTTCTTTGCGAGAGGTCGATATCGAAGGAATCGGAGATCTCCTGTCTGTTGACCAGTATCAGGAAGGCCAGGACCATGGAGATGATGGACAAAGACAGAACCGGTGTCGTGAGCTTTCTGACATCCCATTTTCTCCTCTGGTCGCATCTCTTACAGATCTCACCCTTCACCTCCACATCGCTGCCGCAACCTATGCATCCCTTGGACCTTGTTGAAGCAGGTCCTCTGGTGTGCTCACGAGCGTTCCTGACCTCAACGGATGTCACTGGACGGTCACCTCCTTGTCGGCCCATCTCATTCTAACCCCTGTTCCCGAAATGTACCTGAAATACAGGTATCCGGTAAGGAGGCCGTTTATCATGTCGTATACCATCTTCAGAGGAAGGTAGAGGATCAATCTTCTCGTCTCCCGGTAAGAGAGGACGACAAGGGACCTGAGCACCATGTAATAGATGAAGACCAGTGCGGTCCTCATTGACAGGAACTCCAGGTAGCTGTAGTATTCCCTGCCCGTCACGACCATCATGAAAATGATTGCAAGTCCCGCAAGGAAGAGCAATGCAGAGATCGATGTGGACACCCAGGTGAAATAGGTGTATAAACCCCAGGGATTCTTTTTGAGATGCCATCTGTTCTCACGCCATGCCTGGAATTGTCCGTAGATCCATCTTCTCCTCTGCTTGAACCAGGATTTCCAGGTTTCGGGTGCATTGGTCTGTGATACGGATCCCGTCGTGGACCTTGTCGTGAATCCGGATGGTAGGACGGACATTGTGAGGTCACAGTCCTCGACGACTGTCCTGTCCATGGGAGGGAAGAGTTTGGCTAGGTCGGCCCTCATCCCGAAGATCGGACCAGGAGCTATCAGAACACTTCCATCCTCTGACTGATTCATCCGGATCATGTGCTGTGTTATGATATATTCGAGCTGCTGCAGCTTCGTTAGGTATCCCCTGTGTGTGTTTTTAATGGAAACGAAACCACCGACGATACCGGCATCTGGATGTCTCTTGAATGTCTCCACCACCTCCTTCACAGCATCCTCGTGCATCTCGCTGTCACCATCCGTGGTTATGATGATCCTGCCTTCGGCCCTCTCGATACCGTAGCTGATCGCCGATGCCTTACCACCGTTCGGTTTGTGAAAGACCTTGACAGTCCTTTTACCTCTCTTGGACTGGAATATCTTTCCTATCGACCAGGTACTATCCTTTGAGCCGTCATCTATGACGAGAATCTCAATCTCCCCTGCATAACTTTGCTTGTAGGCGTTCGTAACGGCCGCTCCGAGATACCTGGCCTCGTTGTAGCAGGGTATGATCACCGATACCTTCGGGAACCTGGTTCCAGTGAAAAGATCGGCTCCCTTCCTGTCTTTGTCCTCAATGACCAGCCTGCCTTTCTCTGCCTGCTTTCTTCTTCTTCTCTCCGAAGCCCTTGCTCCGAAGGACCAGAATACAAGGAGCATGAAAGGAAAGACATTCAACAGAACGAAAAGAAGATAGTATGAATCAAGGATGCGGAATGTCAGGAACTCGGCCGGATCGTCAGGTCTCTGATAATCCTCCATCTCAATCTTTCCCTCGGATATCGAAATTCCGAAATATGCAGGTATGATGAGCAGCGGAATGAGGAGTGCTAGTGCACAGATAAAGGATATCACCCTGTATCTCCTCATGGGCCCACCTCCTCGATCTCGTCCCATTCCTCTAGGGAATCCCAGTCCTCATTTTCGATCTCATCCGATTCAGACCTCGACATCCCGGCACCGTAATGCGCGAGAGGGGCACCTGATGATCTGAGGAAACGCCCCTTGTCCATGGGAGGTGCGATGCCGCTCCCTTTGGTCATCTCACTCTCTACCATCCTTCGTGCCATTGAACGAACGTATAGGGATTCCATGAGCCTTCTTCTCTGCTCGAGGGGGGTTTCCTTCATAGTCTCTTCCCTGTCTTCGGGTGCGGGCATCCCCTTATCGAGGATCTCCGATATCACCACGAAGAACACAAGAGCGGCGATAAGGACCATCAAAGAGATGGTGGCGATCATGATGAACCCGTCTGCGAGCACGTTTCGGAAAGAGCTCACCTTATCATCATCCGTCCCATCAATCTGAACGGTCCTGTTGTTCTCCGTTACAACCTCAACAGGGGGCATCTCCTCCATCACTACGGATGATCGCTCAAGCCATTCCGAAAGGCTACCATCCGGATTGTATTTTCCTCCTCCGAGTATATCAAGGACCCTTGAGATCTGAACCTGCTCACCCTGGTCATCCATGACCCAGACCGTGATCTTGTAAGATCCTTTGAAGAAGGTCATCATCAGGTGGTCTTCACTGGAAACGAGAACGTCATCCACGAACCATCTTCGAAGGACCAATATTCCATCGGGATCTGGGTTATCCTCGAGTGTGATTTCGATCGGCGCTCCCTCGACCATCTCCTCGGGAAACAGCATCGCAGGCCTCGGCGGCTGGTTCACGGTATGGACCACATCCGTGAAGGTGCTGAACAATCCAGTTCTATCCTTCGCCCTGACCTTCACCGATATGGAGACACCAAGAGGTCTTTCCACAACAAGGGAGGTCGCATTCGTGGTTGTCAATACATGCCATTCCCCGGACCCTACTTTCATCCAGACCTCGTAATGCTCGATCCCTCCCCTCAGGTTCTCAACGGATTCGGTCCAGGTTATGAGATATTCCCTGGAACCCATTTGGACCTGTTCGATGGAGATCTCTGCTGGTCTTATCGGGGGTGACTTATCGACAATAACACCGGGTGATATCTGGGAGACTGTTCCCAGTCCGCTACCCGTGACCACTTTGACCGTCAGATAGTACACGTATCCGTTCCATAGTTCGTCCTTGAAGCGAAACGACCTTTCATCAACCGGAATATCTCTAGCTATTATCTTGATATCTCCGGAACCGAAACGCGCTCTCCCAATATCCACGGAACATCCCGCTATACCGGAAACCGGATCATTTTCGATGGTCCAATTCCAAAGTATCTCATCATCTCTCGTGCTCGTCTCTGAGGATGCCGGTCTTGATACTGCCGGTACCTCAGTATCCACCTTCACCCGTGTATACTGCCACAGTCCGGGGAATCCGATATTGTCAACACATCTCACACTTAACCGATGAATACCATTCGAGAGCCCATCGAACAGGAGTTCGGTCCCAGAGATATTGACAGGCGGATCCTCATCGAGTGAATATTGGAAATGGTCCAGACCGATATCATTCACCGGAGGAGCCCACGATAATTTCGGAGAATCCGTACTCGACCATTTATCAGGATCCCTTGAAAATGAAACCTTGCCCAGAGGAGGGATCTCTCCGAAATACTCCAGGTCCTCGACCGATCTGTTGTCCAGGGTCGTGAACCTAACGAAGAAAGAGCTGTCATCACCGTATACTGCCTGTTTGAGCATGAGGGTATTGATCCCTTTCCTCAGGACAACGTACGTTATGTTCTGGTCCGGGGAAGCCCCCCTCGGATCTCTGTTCAGGAAGATCTCCAAACCATTGAGCCAGATCCTTGCCCCATCGGCATTCCCGTGGCGGAGCTGAACGACCTCCTCGATCCCGGATCTGATATACACATGGGAGAATATCACCGCATCCCTTATCTCACCTAGTGAATAGGCCAGGTCCACCTGGTCACGATCCAATGAGAGGCCTGTCCAATCCCTTCCCCCGGCCACATCGCCTATCCTCGGGAGCGGATTTCCTTCGTTTGGTATGAACTCCCTGTCAAGGAGGCGCTCTCTCTCTCCCGAGAAGAATGGACCGATGAAAGCCCAGTCCCTGATGCAGTATGGCATCCATGTGATCCTGATCCAGTCTATCGTTATGTTGGTCTCTTCTGGGAACCGGGGAACGATCCACAGGTATCCGACCCCGCCATTCCAGGCGGATGAGCTGTCCATATGGATCGAATAGAGTTTCCATTCCCCGGTATCTGCAACATCAACCCGAACCATCTCCTCTTCCGAGAAGACCGGTCGGGACAGGGACCAGTGGATCGAGATGTTGCCGGTTCTACCCTCGGATTTCATCATGATCTCCACAACGTTTATCTGGTCGTGATTGAAGCTCAGAAGGGGTGACATGAAACCCGGGCGCTTCACATCAACCGCGGACCACTTTCCGTCAACAGGATAGAACTGACCCATGCTGGTAGTCCTCCATCCCTCCGTATCATGATCCCTTTCGAATTCCCATCTCCTTTCATCGACTGGTATCCTCTGCTTCTTGAGAGGACACAGTGCAGGCTCGGAGAAGGGGCCATCCCTCAAGGCTCTCGCGTAGGCCGGGAATTCCCTGAGGAACTTGTATGCGAACATGCAGGTACCGAGGGATCCCATCTGTATGGCGGCCTGAGTCTGCTGAAGAAGGATCGAGATACCGGTCTCCTCATCGGGAACGCTTCCATGAGCCGTATTTCCCGGAACGTATACATACGGTCCGGCCACGACCTCGCAGTTGAAATTTCTCAGATTGTCATCGAGATTGGATGTGAAGTACGAGACGGATGTTGTGTAGCTCATTGTTGTTACGAAATCGATTATCCCCCGGCTCGCCCAGGTCCTTGAATCCTGAAATACGTAGGAATACCATGAGGAATACTGATGCCATATATCCGCTCCAACCCACGCCCAGGGCCTGATGCCCATCACCGTTCCGTACAGAAGTTCCACGACCTCCGTTATCTGGTTCCTCCTGAAATCGTTGAAGTTGGTCCAGCCCTCATCGTAGTATTTCTGGATTGCGATCTCGGTGTATCCCATGTATGAACCGCCGTAACGGATCGTATCCAGTTTTATACCATCAAGGGGGTAGTTCTCGAACAATTCCCCTGTCAGATTGACAAGGAAACTGCGGACCTCGGGATTGGCCGGGTCCATCCAATAGGAGGAATAACCTCCCGAGCTGGTCCGATCCCTCCATTCGGGATGTTCCCTCAACGCCGGATAGTTGTACATGGTATGGAACCATGGCATGACGTGTATGTTGTATTTGTGCGCTTCCTTTATGAGTTCCATCAACGGGTCGAAACTCCAGTGGACTTCGGGGTATTTCGGGAAATATTGGGAATCATAGAATACCCCAAGATAATGACCGTTGATATTTGGACTCACACAATTGAACCCGTTCTCTCTAGCGAACCGGATAGCAGCCCTTACCTCTGATATGTTCACTATCTGGTAACCGTCCATCCACATGGAGCGATACTGGAACAACCTTTCGTCACTTCCCCCGTCCTGCTGTGGGTAATCAGTTGATGGGGCATCGATGGCCGGGATCTTCGAGTTCCCATGTGAGCTCGATGATATGGTGAATGCCGATGATAGCACAAGGAAGATGGAGACGGAGATTAGAATGTTCGGCCTCATCATTCCATCTCCTCCCATTCCTCGACATCCTCGTCCCAATCCACCTCTTCCCATTCCTCATCTATGATCTGATCGATTACTTCAAGTGCCTTGCTGATCATTGATGGTGCGGTGGATGAAGGGAAGCCGGGTCTATCCATCCTTATTCCGGATGAGGAACCGGGCTGCGTTTTCATCGTCCGGGATCTCCTTCCCGCCATGATGGACTGCTCTTCCATGAAGCCCTTCAACTGTGACTTTCTGCTTTCCACGTAACTTTCTTCATCCCCCTGTTCGATGATGAATGTCTCCTGCTCCGACCGGAGCCCTTTCAGCTCACCGATCAGTAGGAACAGCAGGATGATGAGGATGGTGATGACAAGCGGAACTGCCGTCATAAGGAGCATGGAGTTCATCAGATATTCCTTCATCAGCCGTCCCAGGTCCTCCGTTTCGTTCCTCTCGATAACTATTGTACGGTTATCGTAACGGTGCATCTCGATGGGAGGGAATTCCTCCGTTACGATCGATGTGGTCATCAGCCATCCGTTTATGGTCGAGTTGAGTTTCGAAACATTACCATCCCGTACCAGTATATTCACCTTGTCCGAACCGTAACCACCCTGATCATCTGTTACGTTCAGGGAGATCTCGTATATACCGGAAAATAGGGTGATGTCCAAATTCTCCATGCTGGAAACGAACCTTCCGTTGACATGCCAAGCGTATTCCGTGATGATGCCATCTGGATCGATGATCCGCCGTGTTTTGAAATTCATCGAGTTTCCGGATACGGGGTCCTCTTCAAGTATTATCAAGGGTGATGGGGCCAGGTTCTCTGTGGAGACCGGATCACAGAAATCCGAATGATGGGAAGAAAGGTCCTTTGCCCTGACCTTCAGCTCGATCGACTTCCCCAGCGGCCTCTGAACGCTTATGTTCGTCCCTTCGGTACGATCAAGAACACTCCATTCCTCCCCCTCCGGCCTCCACCATATCTCGTAATATTGAATCCCTCCCTCTGTATTCTCGTTGGAGGGCGCCCATTTTAGGATATAACTCGTCGAACCAGGACGAATGTGCAGGAGGTTCACCGAACCCGGTCTCGAGGGAGGCGTCAGATCAAGAAGGACATCACTTTCGGATGAGACCTCGAAGGTCCTGCCGCTCCCGGATACGGCCTCAACCCTGATAGCATACATATAGCCGTCCCTAAGATTATCGGCAAGCGTGTATCGGTTGGAATCCACTCTCTGATCTTCCACGGAAATGAAGGTCTCATTGCTTTCCCTTCTATGATTTTCCACAGTCACAAGATAGTGCGATATACCGCTTGGGGGGATGATCATTACACTCCATTTCCAACAGATGGATGGCTTTTTCACGATATCTTCGGTCGAAAATGGAGCGGAGATCATTGGATCCTTCGTATCTATCCTTATCGTGATGCCCGTAACTTCCCCCGCATATCCTAGATCATCGACGCACCACACCGAGAAAGTGTGCACACCATCCGACAGATCCTCGATGTTTGCTTCTTCCTGCCGGGACACTACAGAGGGTCCCTGGTCCATTGTCCAGACATAATGAGAGAAACCTGTCCTTTCGATAGGTGGTTCCCATAAGATCTCGATATCTCCCGAACCGTACCAATCCCGGACATCCGATGTAATGACGGGTGGAGGCAGCATGGGCAGTTCAACGAAATATTCCAATCCCTCGATTGATGAATTCCCAAAACCGGTGAATCTCATATAGAACGAGTTGTCATCGTCGTACACAACCTGCTTGATCAGGAGTGAGTTGATGCCTTTGTTCAGGGACACGTAAGTGATGTTCTGATCGGGAGCGACACTCCTGATACCGTCGAAGTGATATACCTCCACCCCGTTGAGCATTATCCTTGTCCCATCGGAGTTTCCGTGCCTCATCTCAACGATCCTGTCCCCGTCCGATCTGATGTAAACATGGGAATAGCTGACGGCATCCTTCACATGACCGAGAACGAACCTGAGGTCTACCTGGTCCCTTTCGATCCAGTACCGCATCCATTCCCTGCCTCCCGTCATTTCCCCCAACCTTGGCCTGATATTGGTCTCGTTCCCGATGAATTCCCGGTCGAGCAATCCCTCATTCGATCCGGTCACGAAGGGTCCAAGATAGGCCCAGGACTTTATGCAATCGGGCATCCATGTGATCCTTATCAGATCGATCGTGATATTTGTTGATTCCCTGAAGTTGGGTACTATGCGAACATATGCGATATTCCCGCTCCATTTGTTCGATCTGTCCAGATGGATGGAGTACAGGTTCCAGTCCCTGTTCCCGATCACCTGGAATGTGAAGGAATTCTCAGCGTCGAATACCGTTTCGGAATCGGACCAAAAGACAGTGACGTTTCCTTCTTCACTGTCGGCCCTCATGCTGAGTTCAAGTACATTGACCTCGGGAGCGGTAATGTCCAGTAAAGGTGACATCAACTTAGGCTCTCTCACATTCGATATGGACCATACGCCGTCGAGAGGGAACTGATTACCCATACCGGTAACCCTCCATCCCTCGCGGTCCTGATCGTTATCGAAGTTCCATTCGTTTCCGATCACGGGGACCGTCTGCTCCTTCAAGGGGCAGAGTCCCTTTTCGGAGAACACACCTTCCCGTAGTGATCTGTGATAATATGGATGATCCGAAAGGAACTTGTAGGCGAAGAAGCACGTTCCGAGAGCTCCAACCTTTATGGCCCTCTCGGTCTGGTTCTGGAGTATCGCCATGCCGGTCTCCTCGTCGGGAACAGTACCGTAATAAGGGTCCTCAGGGACGTAAACGTAATTGCCGCAGACGACCGGGCATGAGTGTCTGATGATATTATCCACCAGGAGAGATTCCAGACTGTTGCCGTTGGTGGTATAGATCATGGGTGTGACGAAATCGATCTTCCCCATCTGCGACCAATTCTCTGTATCCTGGAACCAGCTGTTCTGCCTGGTTGAGGAGCTGGATCCGATATCGGCTCCTATCCAGGCATAAGGTCTTATGCTGGATATCGAATCGTAAATTGATATCATGCATTTCGTTATCTGCTCCCTTCTGAACGCATTGAAATCAGTCCATCCCTCGGTCTCGTAAAGCTGAAGTGAAAATGCATCGTACCCGTAACTGGAGCTTGGATATCTGCAGGCATCCAGATGGATCCCGTCGAGAGGGTAGTCCCGGAAAAGCTGGTACACGACAGCTTTAAGATATTTCTGAACCTCTGGGAGTGCAGGATTCAACCATCCGGTGCTCCTGCTTCCGCTGCTGCTGACCTGGGCCCATTCGGGATGAGCCCTTATGGCATGATAATCGATCATGGTGTGGAACCATGGCATCACATGGATGTTGTATTTGTGGGCTTCCCTGATAAGGTCCATCAGCGGATCGAAGTACCAGTCGAGGTCCCTGTATCTCGGATGGAAGGAAGAATTGTAGAATGTACCGAGTGAATGTGCGTTTATCAGCGGGGTCAGGCAGTTGATGTTCGAATCCCTCGCAACCTTGATTACCTTGAGGACCTCGGAGTGATTTATGATCTGGTATCCCTCCAGCCACATGGAGCGGTACTGGAAGAGCCTGTCATCGCTACCACCGTCCTGTTGCGGGTAATCAGCTCCGGGTACGACAGACCTGGTCCTTGCATCCAGGGAGGCATGACCCGTGTGCTGAACGTTCAGAGCGAGGAGAAGGAAAATCGTGCAGATGGACAACGATAGCACAATCCTCAACCATCTCCACCTCCATCGGGACCATCAAGAGATGATCTCCTTGAGGAGAATCCCTTGATAACGGACCAGAAGGTCAGGAAAGTGATGAGAAGAGTTACTGCGATGGAGATGGATATCACCCATGGCGTAAGGTCCACAACAGGCCCCTCATCTCCTTCGGGCTCCGGTTCCACATACACCGTATTGTTGATGTAGACATCGATGTACGTCCATATCTCATTGACCGACTGGTTCCACGATACGATCGCAAGGAGGGTTATGTTCTCGCGGTACTCGTTGCCCCATATATCCTCCACGATCAATCTTGTCCGGTAAATCCCGGGTTCTACGAATTCATGATAGACCACCGGACCTCCAGCCCTGTCCCCGTCCCCGAACCACCATGTTATATTGGAGATCCCTGAATCATCCGAGGCATTCACCACCGAGAAGATATATGTGTGGTTGTAGAGAATCACACCATAGAGATCATCAAAGAACGAAGAAACCTCCGGGGCAATATCCGTAATGTATGTTTCATTGAGAGCCCTCGGAGTGGGATCGATATGATACAAGGCCCGGGGGACCTGCTTGTCATTGACATCTATGTGGACCGTGGTTGAATTCCAGTTGCCCTCAGCGTCCAGAATATCGACCGTGACGAAGTATCTTCCCGCCTCCAAAGGTCTGAACCGAATGACCCGAACCCCGTAGATCATCCTGCCTTCTCCCAGGTTCCAGGTTATGTTCTCTATTGCGACATTGTCGTATGATTCTCCTATGGAAACTTCTATCTCCTCACCGAACACGATCTCCGAAGGGTAATCGATCAGTAGAACGGGTGGTGTTCGGTCCCTGACGGTAATGGTGAAAGGGTCCTGGTCCGTGAGTCCGGCCATATCGCTGACCTTCAGGTTTCCTGTGTATGTTCCTGGTTCATCCAGGTATAGCCTCACCACAGGACCGAAGAACTCCCCTATACCCTCAACATACCAGGTGTAATTCTCTATATCGCCATTATCACGTGATGCCCTGGCGTCAAGGACCAGCTCCGAACCCTCCCAGAGGGTTCTATCGCCTCCCGAATCCGCTGTTGGAGCCTCGACATCCGGAATAAGGACGAAGCGATTGGAGGTGTCGGTGTAGCCCCTCGTATTTATCACCGTAAGTGTCACGTTGTAAGTTCCTGGTCTGTCGAAACCGTGGTTTACCACGGGTGTTCCGTGGAAAACATAGGTTCCGTCTCCCAGATTCCATGAATAGCTGACGATACCGTCGAGGTCCCATGACGAGGTGCCGTTGAAGGTAAGCTTCTCTCCCGATATCATGTTTCCCTCGACGATGAAAGAGGAGTACGGGCCGATCCTGATGTTCCTCTTCTTGACCACGGTCCCTCCATTATCGTCGGAAAGGGTCAACGTGGCTATGTAGGAACCTCCCTTGCTGTACCTATGCTCCGGTTCAAGTAGCTCCGATGTGGTACCGTCCCCGAAATCCCAGAGGATGGTTTCGAGAGTGGTTTCAATATCATATGCCCTTACGGGTCCGAAATATATGTCCGACCCCCTCATCCCGGAGAGGTCTCCCCCGACGTTGACAAATGGTGGAAGGTCCGAGATGCCGTTTTGCTTGGCCTTTCTAAGAAAGAAGGAAACGTCAGGGTCCTCCAAGCCTATCTTCCATATTGCGATCCCCCCGATACCCATATCTCCGACCAGTCTTAACTGATGCATCAGGCTCTCGGCGTCACAGTAATGAAGGGAGCGCAGGTAGCCTTCCCTGTCCTTGTACTCGTAAAAGGGTGTCCTTGAAGTAGAATTCCACTGCCTCTGCAGATTGTATTCCTTCTTGAGAGCGGCCACGTCTGGGAAGGATACATTATCGGCAACCCCGATGGTATTGCCTTTCTGGGTCACTCTCCAGTTATATCCGTATTGGGCGATCCCCAGAAGGCATTTACTCTGTGGAATTGCCTGGGTGGAATAACCCATCACTGTCTTAAGCCAATCATTCGAGGTTACAGGTCCAGCAGTGGGTGCTGTCGACCAGTGAAGATTGTAGGCCATGACCCTTATCCGGTCAGCCAGAACTCCCAGGGCCTCGTAATCGTATGCTCCGGGACCTTCCCTGTCCTCATCCGCCGCGACCTTGGGGAAGACCGAAACGTGGACCTTCTTACCGTACCTGTGGAACTCGCCGGTGAGATTCCTTATGAAATTCGTGAATCCGTCCTTTTCAGCGGCTGGAACTTCCTCGTAATTGATATCGACCCCCTTGTAGAGGAGCCTGCGTGTGATCGAGAGCAGGTCCTGGATGTGCTTATCCTGGAAGGTCTTATTATGTATCAGATTCAGGACGGTTTCGGTATTATGATTGTTTGAGATCATGGGGACCAGACCGATCCCATTATCGATACAGAAATGCAGGACCTCGGGATCCTCCGTCTCGTTGTGGGTGGCCTGTATGGTGCCGTTGGGAAGTATCCAGTACCAGTATGGAGAAACATCATCTATGATGCCGGTCCAATCCTCCAGGCTGCTGACGGTCGATCGGTCCCAGGGAAATGTCCACCCTGTTATGTAAAGGTCGCCAGGTGCCCTCGATGGGGGTTGGTCCCGATCCAAAGCAAAGGAGGCCGTATTCATCGATATCATAATGACGATAAAAGCCGTGAATATGATTGTCTTCGGCAGGAGAGAGGCCTCGCTCTCGCATGTCCCAGCACCCTCTGGACCTTTCATGTTCTCCCGGAATCATCAAGAAAATGATGGATATAAATAAATATCCACATTCCTAGACATATTGTATAATATCTAGGGGGTTCAGAACTCGACCTTCTCGTAGATGTTATCGGACTCCACCACTCCCTTATCCATCTCCTTCTCCATCTCTTTAAGGGCAAGTATTCGCTTGAATGTCGGAGGATGTGTCCTCATCAATCCACCCCACCTCTCCCAGGCAGACCTGTTAGCCTCATCGGCCATTGCTAGCTCCAGTTCATTCTCGTCTATGATGCCATCTCCATCAAGGTCGTACTTGGAGCTGTTGCGATATATTCGGTCCATCTCGCTGTGGGCGTTCTGGACGTCCCCTATGTAGAACTGCCTCATTCTTGCCTTTGACTTCTCCTCGGGCGGAGCAAGGGAAAGCCCGTAGGTTATCTTCGTCAGTGCAGAGGCAAGCGAATGAGGGTCCTTTGTCAGAAAACCCGAGAACGCGTCTGCATAGAATTCCCTGATCCTCGAAAGTCTCTTTATGAGGAGTGTCGAAAGATAATATACGATGGCTGATACGAGACCTATGAGGAGCATTACTGCCACGGCCTTGCCGGCATCCCGTCCTCTGGGTGCGAACCTTGCCATGAAAAGAAGCTGCATCCCCCACATCGCGATGGCCGGGAGCACGGACAAAATCGTCATGTACATACAGTCACGGTTCTTTATATGGCCGATCTCGTGGGCCAAGACCGCCTCCATCTCCCCGTCGTTCAACATCTCCAGTATGCCACGGTGGACGGCGAGTGTCGATCCTCTCTGAGACAGGCCGAACACAAAGGCATTGGGGGTCGGATCCTCGACTATTCCCAGCCTCGGCATTGGTATGTCAGCTTCCTTTGCCAGCTTCGAGACCTTCTCCTCCAGATAAGGTATCTCGCCTTTTTCAAGGTACCGTACCCTTGACGAGAGTTTCATGATGAGAGGCGATATCGCTACGTAGAAGACGGTGATAAGAAGAAATATCACCGTCATCACGATGTAATCAACACCGATCAATACGCCGATTATGAAGGCGAACATTGCGAAGATGAGGAAAAGTATCCCCATGAAGAAGTATGAATTTATCTTGAGGGTCGATATGGATGCCATGGGGGAAAATCGTTAAGGGATATATAATGCTTAATCGATGATGTCCCGGAATCTCAAGGAGATCGTCACATGCAAATCACGAAGGATGTGAAATGTCATAACTGCGGAGCACCCCTCTCATTGAAATCCGGAGAGGTTATAATCACCTGCGATTACTGCGGTACGGCCTTCAATGTGGCCTCAGGTGAGAAGTTCTTCCTCGAGCATTCCATACTGCCATCCCAGGTCAATGAAGAGAGAGTGAGCGAGATAATCAAGAGATGGATGGGTGACGGACCTTTGAAACCATCAAACCTTCAGGCCAGAGGGAAAATCACGGACAGATCACAGGTCTTCCTTCCCTTCTATATCGTTCATCTAAACGTATCCACCGGTTATTCGGGATATTTCACCAGAGGAGGCGGAAAGGATGAACGGAGCGGACATCTGAATAGGGAGTACTACTGGAAGGTTCTCGGGAGGAGAGGTTCAAAGTTCCCGACGAAGGAATACGAGATCCCTCTGTCCGGCAAGGAGGACTTCAATCTGTCCAAGATTCCCTCGGAAGCTAAATACCTGAATGCCGAATTCGATGAGAAGGACGCGCAGGATATGGCGAAGGTGGAGGTCCAGGACCATCAGAAGTTCCTGATATCGGAGCAGATAAATGAACTCAGGAACATTCATCATACCTTCGAGGTAGAGGATATCGAATTCGTCCACGCGCCAGTATGGAGGGTGGACTATACGTATAATGATACGGAATACCAGGTCCTGGTTTGCGGGAATACGGGTACCGTTATCAGGGGCGACATACCTCCTCCTGACCAGTCCGTCGGAGGATTCTTCTCGGACATCAAGAGGGCTTTCCTCGGTAAGAGGTGAGGTGGTTTCACTCCATCTTGTAACCGCAGTTCGGACAGAATTTCGATCCCGGAGGAAGTTCGACCTTGCAGCCGGGACATTCCATGGTCTGCTTGGAACCGCAGTTGGAACAGAACTTGGCTCCGGGAGCCACCGGCTTCCCGCAGCTGATGCAGGGGGTCTCACCGGAGATCGAGTTTCCGCATTTGGGGCAGAACTTGGCATCGACAGCAACGTCGGCCCCGCACTTGGGACATTTCTTCCCTGCCGCGACCCCTGGCTGCTGCGCTCCCCATGGATTCTGGGCATTGGGGTCCATTCCCGCTCCCACGGCACCGGTCATACCGTAACCCATTCCGAGTCCGGCTCCCAGTCCGACACCCATCCCGGCCAGATTGCCTCCACCGCCTTCGTTCTCGGCAGCCTTCACCATGGCCTGACCGGCCTGGTACTGCATGTAATTGACACCAAGCGCCTGGAGTTCGCCGCGCTTGTCGATCGCTTCCTGGATCTTATCGGGAAGGTTGAAGTTGAGGCCGGTGATCTTCGATATCTCCACTCCGTACCTTTCAGTGTCGTCCTTTATCCTGGCAAGCAGGATCTGCTCCATCTCCTCCAGATAGGCCGGAACATCTATGATCGCCATGTTCTTGTCCCTCTTGAGTTCTCCCAGGATGTCGTTGAGCGACATTACTATCTGGTCCCTGAACCAGTCTATGATCTGTGAGGTGGTACCTCTGCTCTCGGTGCCTATGAACTGCGTTATGAAAAGAAGAGGGTCCTTCACCTTGTAGGAATACTGGCCGAATACCCTGATCCGTACCATGCCGAAATCAGAATCCCTGAACGCGATGGGCTCCTTCGTCCCGAACTTCCCCCTCATCTCCCGCCTCTGGAGATAGTATATCTCACCGATCTGCCTTACCCCGGTAAGGTCCTGGAACTTGTCCGCAATTCCCCATGTCATGATGTTCTGGGTGGTCAGAGCGTATCTGCCCGGTCTGTCAAAGACGGTAAGAGCCTTTCCATCCCTGAAGAAGACAGCATATTCATCCTCCTTGACCACGACGTTATCGTTCCAGACAATATTTTTTGGGATCTTCCATATCACGTTCTCTCCCTTGTCCTCCCACTGGTACGTGGAGCCGCCAGCAACACTGGGTTGTCCCCCCTTCAGTTTATCGATCAAACCCATATATTTCACCTCGATTATGATTTCTGGGCGACATTGGTCACCTTCGCTATCCTCTTGCTGAACACATTCTCGAACATCTCGATGGAGTTCCTCAACGACATGAGCCTGTCTGATCTGTCCGGGGCCTTGTAGATCGCCGCATCCTCAAGGACCTTGGCCTCTTCAATAAGCTTCTCGATGCTGTCGACCAGAGAAAGGTCATACTCGTAGAGCCTGTTCAGTTCATCCTCCTCGATACGGACATCACCCGATATCCATGGAGCGTAACCCTGCTCGGCATGCCTCACCTTCTCTGTCAACCGGTGAGAGATGTTGACGAGCTCACCGATACGGTTGATCAGCTCGAAGTCCATATCCTTGCTGATCTCCTCTCTGGACCTCTTGATCCTCTCCTCCACCTCCGTCAACTTGACCGCAAGCTCCTTCCTGAGCATGCTGTCGGCCGCTCTCAGGTCCTCACAGGTCCTGTATTTCTTGTACCCTGGCAGGAAGTTCTGGAGTTTCTTTATCCAGCCCCTGTCCTCAACAACCAGCTGTCTTATGTCGGCCACTTTTCCCAACTCCCGCGTCTTCTTCATTCGTATCCTGGAATTTATATTCTCCTCCGGACAGAAGGGGATATTCCATATTCCGGATTTAAGTGTAATGGATGGGTCAATCCTTCCTGAAGACAAACAGCAGGTGCTCCTCGCTGGCTTTCCCCATCTTATGGAATGTGAAACCCCTCCCCGAAAGGAGCTCCGTCATCTCTGTTTTGGACAATCTGTGCTCTCTGGGAGGTCCATGCCGGACATTATCCTTGTCCCATTCGATCAATGAAAGGAAACCACCGCTCCTCAGGGCCCTTTCTATGTTATCGAGTACCCCATGGGCCTCACCGTTGTAGACGAAGCCGTGCATGACGTTGGACAGAAAGAAATGGTCCAGGCTGGCAGGTTCGACCGGAAGAGGTTCGCGAATATCCCGGTTCCTTACTACGATGTTCCCGATCCCCGTCTCGGAGATTCTGGATCTCAGGACCTCAAGGGACGGTTCGTGGACATCAAACGCATATACGGTCCCTTTCTCCCCGACGATGCCAGACGCGGAGATCGAGAAATGGCCGTCGGCACATCCGGCATCCAGGAACCTCTGTCCGAACTTGACCCCTATCCAATCGAGTATTCGCCCGTCATCGAACATGCCGCGGGACGACATTCCATGGTGTTCGTGCCTATCCGAACGGGTATGATCATGGTCCACCATCGTTAGTGACCCTCCCTGAACGAGATTTGGTAAGTTTTATATGGTCTATAATCATGCACCCTAAATACCTCATCCTGGGCCCGTGGTCTAGCTGGTTATGACGTCGCCTTCACACGGCGGAGGTCCCCGGTTCGAATCCGGGCGGGCCCACTTTTCATTTCTGATAATTTAGATTTATATATGAAATGAAAAGTGGGAATCAATTTCTCATTATATTCTTCCCGCCCGATGCAAGTTATGTGGAATTGTTGATTAGACAAAGGAGCAATCATTGCATTGTAATTCTCCGTGTCGCCAATCCCTTCAGATTCTCTGGGTTGGGGAATTCGTACCCTTGATTCTCCAAGATCGGTGATCTTGGAGCGGGCGGGCTCACTCCCGTTCTATCGACCTCAACAATACCATGGAGATAGAACAACAGCGCGACAATCCCATTAGATTCTCTGGTGTGGGGGTTCCATACTCTTGATTCTCGAAAATCGGGTGATTTTCGAGCGGGGGGGCTCACTCCCGTTCTATCGACCTCAACAATAATCTATAGATAGAACACTAGCGCGACAATAAATCCAATTTATCCGGGTGTGGGGGTTCCGTACCCTAGATTCTCGAAAATCACCCGATTTTCGAGCGGGGTAGCCCACCATAAGGTTTTATTCAAATAACCTATTATCAGTATATTATATAGATATTGACCGTCATATCTGATTTCCCTCTCCTGAACGAATGCCAACCTGCAG
>JBLIRL010000035.1:0-21416 GCA_049472275.1 Thermoplasmatota archaeon
TCGACGAGCTTTTAGAGGAGTGGGTTCTCCAAGCGAAATTCGCGGAGGGCTTGCCTTCGGGCCGCGACCAGGCTGCATTGGCTCACCATCTGAGTCCGAGGGTGTTTCTGGAGTGGATACGATCGCTTTTACACCCGGATTTTCGAGGACCGTCTTTCGGTAGATCTGTGTAACCTCAACCTCCCATCCGTTCCAGTTCTCGTTGATGCCTTCAATGTTCAGAACATAATCATCTCCAATTTCACAATCGAAATTCTGGAGGAATCTATCTAATGCGTCTATTGTAGCATTTGCGGCATTTGATATTCCATTGATACCGTTCTCCCTTCCGATCGCATTGATATCGATTGAAACATAAAATTCATAGGGTTCCATATCAAAATATACCGCTCTGAGTCGCAGCTCTCCACCACTGTCATAGGTGTATACGAATTCCTTTTCAAAGGGAAGGTCCGACACGATCCTATCCTCGGCTACCCGGGCCCCCTCCATGAAATTCCCAACACGGTTTGCGATCTGGACCGGGGTAAGGCCTCTGAATATCGAATGGTCGATCCGGTCCGAGGTCAACCTGTTCCCGTCATTGTGGTCGCTGTTATCCCGTCCCCCGTCGTTCGATACCATGGCAACGCCCAGGATGATCGTGGCCAGGATCGAAAGGACGATGACCGTTGTGATGATCCCCCAATTCGGATTCTCCCCCTTCATGGAGCTGAAAATCAGCGGTTGCTTATTTCAAATTTCTGGATGGACCGGTGAAAACCGATCCTTGTCATCGGGTCTGCATCTAGTGAGAATTCAATTATATCCCTTCTACACTTGGCTTTCGGTGGGGGAGGTAGATTATGGCCACAAACAGGCTCGATATGAGGGCGGTCTACATCGCCATCTTCGTAGTTGTGTTCACTCTGTCTGTCGTCATCGTCACGATATTCCTAAGTGGGGATGATGAAGATACGGGACACGTCAACCAGAGGCTTGATATGTCGATTTCCGCCGGAGATAATGAGCTGGTTGTGGAGTATCTCTATGACGAGGAGATGGACTGGGGAGATCACAAGGTAATGGTATGTCTGACCAGTGAGATAGGTACGGGCAGTGTCAATATGATAAAGCTGTCGGCGGAGGGAGATCTGACGACGGAATACGGAGACATGATATTCTTCAGGGATCCGGATGGAAATTGGGACCCCCTTGAAGGTATGGAGTACACCGTGAGGATAGTCAGGATCGATACCAACAAGGTAGTGTGGGAGGATGAATTCCGGGCTTCCTAACCGGAACACTCCCTGGGCCTGCCGAACAACCTCGACCCAAGATTATCGACCTGGCAGTCAGGCAGTATGAACTTCGATATCCTGAATCCCACACCCTTTCTCTTTACGGTCTTAAGAAGCCAGATGTACGATAAAAGGCCCACCACCGCATTCCCGATGGCTATACCGAGATATATTCCTTCGAGACCGAAGAGGCTTGCCCCCGCCAGCATGAATGGTACCTGCAGGATTATCAGCCTCACCACGTTCAGAACTGCTGAAGGGAACGGCCTGCCCATGCCGTTGAAGGCCGAGCTGACGAACAGTGCGATGCCCAGCATGTAGAACCCGAGACCGGCGAACCTCAGGTAACCGACATAGGAATCCACTACCACGCTGTTGGTATTGAAAAGGACGGCCGTCAACGGAGCTGTCAATGCCATTAGTGCGAAGGCGGCCAGGCCGTAGACCGTCATGATCTTGAATGAGAAATGGACCCCTTCCCTGATCCGGTCCCATCTACCCGCTCCCATGTTCTGACCGATGAAGGGTATGATAGCGACACCAAGTGCTATCTGCGGCATGATGAGAAGAGCCTCCACTCTGGAGGCGGCTCCGAATCCACCGACCGCAAGCTCTCCCTGGTTGGCGACCATGATGGTCACTATGGCGGTATTTACAGGAGCCAGCATGTTGACGAACGCGGCAGGGATCCCGATATGTAGGATGGACCTCCATGATGAGAGCACGTCCCGGAACCCCGGCCGGCCGAAGATTAGCATCTTTTCCTTGTGCCTCAATACGTAGACAGCTGTCGGAAGAGTGAACCCCCTGGCTATTGCGGTTGCCCAGGCTCCTCCCTCCAATCCCATTGCGGGCAGGGGTCCGGGTCCGAAGATCAGAATGGGGTCCAGGATGAAATTTATGACTATCGCAACGAACATGATATACATCGGGGTCTTCATATCTCCCGTTGACCTGATGATCGAATTGCCGATTATGGGTACAATGACGAACGGCAGGCTGATGTACCATATCGTCATGTAGGACCTCACAAGGGGGAGGAGATCGGGTTCCGCCCCGAGTAGCCCGAAGATCGGTTCAATGGTGAATATTCCTATGATGGATGTGATGACGGATATGATGAGACCGAGCACAATGGTATCCGAGGTCAATCTCCTGACGTTTTTCGTCCTTCCTTCCCCTATGATCCTCGAGATAACGGAAGTTCCACCGGTTCCGATGCCTATGGCAATGGAGGTGAGGAGGAAAATCGGCGCGAAGGTGAAGCTCATCGCAGCGAGCTCCCTTGCCCCGAGCATTCCTATAAAAGCGGTATCCACCAGATTGAAGGCTATCATGGAGACAAGAGCAAGCATCATGGGGCCCGTGAGCTTGATCAATGTGGGCCTAACATCACCCTCGATGAGCTTTGCCTTTCCATTCCCCATGCCGTGAGATAGGTATCGCCGTATAATTCGGGGACCCCTAACAATTCATTCCATCCCCGTCCAATTCGTGAGAGATTGCTATGATCGCTACCGGGTGTGATCCTTGAACTGGACATCCACTGGGTCCATGCTTACCAGGGTCCGCCTAAAACGATAAATATCATTTGAATGTTCTTTTTTACGAAGCGGGATGGAAATATCCGGGGTTCTGATTGCATTCGGTCTGACCCTGTTTGCGGGTCTGGCAACAGGCATAGGCAGCGCGCTTGCCTTCTTCACCAGAAGGACCAATACCAGGTTCCTTTCCATCTCCCTTGGTTTCTCGGCAGGGGTGATGATCTACGTCTCCATGGTGGAGATATTCTTCAAGGCAAAGGATTCGCTGATCGAGGACATGGGAGACGAGGTCCTTGGGACCTGGACCACCGTTCTATCTTTCTTTCTTGGGATCCTCGTGATCGCACTCATCGACAAGATGGTTCCTTCGTTCGAGAACCCCCACGAGGTCCGCAAGGTAGAGGAGATGAAAAATGGTGCGAATCCTCGAAACTTCAGGAAATTGTACAGAATGGGTCTTTTCACCGCCCTCGCCATTGGCATCCACAATTTCCCCGAGGGGCTGGCTACCTTCATGAGCGCATTGAAGGACGTATCCCTTGGGATACCGATCGCGGTGGCCATTGCGATACATAACATCCCCGAGGGGATCGCCGTATCCATACCCATCTACTATGCCACGGGCAGCAAGAAGAAAGCATTCATGTACTCCTTCCTGTCCGGGATATCCGAACCCGTCGGAGCCCTTCTTGGATTCTTCATACTGCTGTGGCTGTTCAGTGATATGGTTTTCGGAATAGTCTTTGCCGGAGTGGCGGGGATAATGGTGTTCATATCTCTCGACGAGCTTCTCCCCACGGCAAGGGAGTTCGGGGAGCATCATCTATCGATCTACGGTCTCATTGCCGGAATGGCTGTTATGGCAGTGAGCCTTCTTCTCTTCCTCTAGCACCGTCTCATTCGTTATCCGGTATGTTCCTCACGAGCATTACAGGGCAGTAGGCATGTCTCGATACCTTCTCGGCGACGCTGCCCATGATCAGGGAAGAGATCATCCTCCTTCCGTGGGTCCCGATGATAATGAGATCGTAATTTTTGGAAAGCTCGATTATCTCGTGTGCGACCGGGCCTTCCTTGATCAGAGCCCTGACCTCCACACCCTCCTTCCTGCCTCGGTCGATGAATTCGTCCAGGAAGATCTTAACCTGCTCCCTTGTCTCGGATTGGATAAGGTTCGAGGCGGAGATTATCTCGGCACCCTCAAGCATCGTGTAGTCCGAGTATAGGAACTCGATAACATGCAGTACTGTGGTCTTGCATCCCGTCATCTTCGAAAGGGACAGCGCCTGTTCGAAAGCCTCCCTGGAAAGATCAGAACCATCGACCGGAACCAGCAGATTGCGATATCTCTTCATCCTTGATCCCGATTGTCATTGATCTGCGGGTTTATATGATTTCTCCGATGTTCTCCACTCACGATCACAACCATAAATGTTAATAACGTAACTTTTCTTCGCTCCGTAAGAGGTTGACGATTGGCTGCAGTGGATGGCAAGAGGTCCAGGCTCGGGATCGACCTCGGATCAACAACCGCAAAACTGGTGGTCCTGGGTCCCGGATCTGAGATGGTCTACGGAGACTACAGGAGGCACAATGCACAGGTCGCCAGGACCCTGGAGGAGATGATCGAAGCGGCCAAGAGAAAGCTCGGTGATATCCAGGTAAGCGTGACGGTTACAGGATCTGCGGGTTTCGGGGTTGCCGAAAGGTACGATATCCCATTCGTGCAGGAGGTGGTGGCTGCTGCGGAGACCGTGAGAAAGCAGTATCCCGAGGTCAGAACCCTGATCGATGTCGGGGGAGAGGATTCGAAGATGATCTTCTTCGATGACAGGATGCGGGTCGACATCCGGATGAACGGCAACTGTGCCGGAGGCACAGGTGCCTTCATCGATCAGATGGCAACCCTGTTGAACGTCCCGATCGACGACCTGGACCGGATGGTTCAAATTAGCGAGAACGTTCATCCCATCGCCTCAAGATGCGGCGTCTTTGCAAAGACGGACGTGCAGAATCTCATGGCAAGAAAGATCAGCAAGGAGGATATTGCCGCCTCGGTTTTCCACGCCGTCGCCCTGCAGACCGTTTCCACACTTTCCAGAGGCTACGACCCTAGACCCAAGGTACTCTTCTGCGGCGGTCCGTTCACGTTCCTTCCGCAGCTGAAGAGAAGCTACATGGAGGTCCTCGAGCTGGATGAGGATGAGATACTGGTTCCAGATCACCCGGAGATGATCCCCGCCATCGGTACGGCCCTGTACGATGACATAACAAGGCTCGAGGTCACGATGACTGAACTGGAGGACATCCTTACCGGTGAAACGGTCACGAACGAGTTCCTGGGGAACCGTCTGGACCCTCTGTTTCGGGACAGGGAGGAGTTCATCAAATGGGATTCGGAGAGGATGACACCCATCGCAAGGGCATCTCCATCCGGGGGGCCTGCGAGCAGGAATTTCTTCCTGGGGATCGATTCGGGTTCCACCACGACAAAGGTCGTACTCATCGATGCGAAAGGAAGGATCGCCTACAGATACTACAGCAACAACATGGGCGACCCGATCAAGGCCGTGAGGAAAGGTCTCGAAGGATTGAAGAAGGAAATGGAAGGAAGGGATATCAGGATGATCCGGACCGCCGTGACAGGGTACGGTGAGGATCTCATAAAGGCGGCCTACGGCCTTGATATCGGCATGGTGGAGACCCTGGCCCACTTTCGGGCCGCCAGGGAGTTCCTCGATGAAACCACCTTCATCCTGGACATCGGCGGACAGGACATGAAGGCGATCTTCATACACGGCGGAGTGATAAACGATATCGAGATCAACGAGGCCTGCTCATCTGGTTGCGGTTCTTTCATAGAGACCTTCGCAAACAACCTCGGAGAGAGGGTGGAGGATTTCGCGAGGGAGGCCTGTATGGCTAGGCAGCCCTATGACCTCGGTACCAGATGCACGGTGTTCATGAACTCGAAGGTGAAGCAGGCGCTCAGGGAAGGTGCGTCGGTCGGGGACATATCGGCCGGACTCGCCTTCTCGGTTGTCAAGAACTGTTTGTACAAGGTCCTGAAGATCAAGGATACCGAGGTCCTGGGGGATAAGATTGTCGTTCAGGGCGGCACATTCAGGAACCCTGCCGTCCACAGGGCCCTGGAGCTAGTTCTCGGAACGAAGGTCATCTGCTCCGATTCACCCGAGCTCATGGGAGCCTACGGTGCTGCCCTGACGGCACTGGATTCCCATCACAAGGAATCCATCGAATCCTCTTTCATCGGTCTCGACGATCTCGACATGGCAACGGACCATGAAGCCAGGTACATCCGCTGCCAGGGATGTCAGAACAACTGCATGGTGACCCGACTGGCATTTCCATCGGGGAAGGTGTTCTACACTGGCAACAAATGCGAGAGGATCTTCACGAACAGGGGAAGGGAATCCAGAAAGGGCGAGAACCTTGCCGATATGAAACTGGAACTCCTATTCGATCGGAAATCGGAACCCGTGACCGCATCAAGGGGAAGGATAGGGATCCCGAGGGTCCTCAACATGTTCGAGAACTTCCCGTTCTGGAACGCACTGCTTGTGGATTGCGGATTCGAAGTCGTTCTCTCACCCCCTTCCACGTCGGAGCTTCAGGAGCTGGGATCGAGAACTGTGATGTCAGAGAACATCTGTTTTCCTGCAAAGCTCGTGAACGGGCACGTGAAGAAACTCGCCACAATGGATGTCGACAGGATCTTCCTTCCCATCGTGGTCTACGAGGAAGAGGAGTTCGACGGAGCCTTGAACACGTTCAACTGTCCCGTCGTATCGGGCTATCCTGATGTCGTGAGGAGCGCGGTTGATCCGCAGGGAAAGTTCGATATACCTTTCGATTCCCCTACAATTACCTTCAGGAGCGAAACACTTCTGAAAAAGGCCTGCTGGGAATACCTGAGTGGTCTGGGAGTCCCGAAGGCGACATTCAATTCCTCCTTCAAGAAGGCAAGGGCCTCTCAGATCGAATACAAGAATACAGTTAGGGAGAGAGCGAGGGAGATACTGGACAAGGCGGGAAAAGACAAGAGGCTCGTCGTCCTGCTGGTCGGCAGGCCGTACCATGTTGACCATCTCATAAATCACAAGATAACGGAGATGATCGCCAACCTGGGAGCGGATGTGATAACGGAGGATTCCGTCCCTCTCGATGACAGGGACCTGACCGGTATCGGCGTGCTCACCCAGTGGCAGTATCCGAACCGGGTCTACAAAGCGGTTCAATGGGCTAGTGGACAGGACAATGTCGAGGTCGTTCAGCTGAACTCCTTCGGGTGCGGGCCGGATGCTCTGGTCTGCGATGAGGCGAGAACCATTCTCTCGGAGGCAGGCAAGAACTTCACCCTGATAAGGATAGACGAGGTCTCATCACCGGGTTCGATAAATCTGAGGCTCAGGTCAATGATGGAATCGATCGAGATGAGGGGCCTGGGAAGGAGGTTCCAGCCCATCAAGAGGAAGACAACGCCTCCCTATATGGACAAGGACCGTCCAAAGAAGATAATAGCCCCTGATTTCTCGAGGTTCTTCTCGCCGCTTATAATCTCCGCCCTCAGACAGCAGGGCTACGATGTCGATATCCTGCCCCCGGCGGACAGGGAGTCTGTCGAGATAGGCCTGAAATACTGCAACAACGAGATCTGCTATCCGGCTATAATCGTCATAGGGGACATACTAAAGGCCCTCCTTTCCGGCAGGTACGATCCCAAGGAAGTGGTGGCCGGGATCACCCAGACCGGGGGTCAATGCAGGGCATCGAGCTACCTTTCGCTGCTGAACAAGGCACTTGTAACGGCAGGTTTCGAGGAGGTTCCGATAATAACCATAACAACCTCGACCCTCCCGCTGAACTACCAGCCAGGACTGAGGATAAACAAGACCAAGCTGCTGAGAATGGGCGTACAGGGTGTTCTATTCGCGGATTCCATAATGCAGATGTTCTATGCCACCGCTGTCAGGGAAACGAACAGGGGTGAGGCCGACAGACTCGTCTCAAAATACATCGAACTCGCCTCCATGGCCATAGACAGAGGCCACGAGATGGAGCTGATCGACCTTCTCGATAGGGCTGTCTACGAGTTCAATCAGATAGAGACGAACGGCGGGAAACTTCCGGTGATCGGTTTCGTGGGCGAGATCTACGTGAAGTACAATCCGTTCGGCAACTTCTATGTGGTGGATTGGATGGTGGAGAACGGTATCGAGGTGATCGTTCCGCCGATCTTCGACTTCTTCGCCCAGGAGTTCCTTAACCAGAGGTTCCATGTTGACAGCAATACCAAGGGCAGGGACCTCAAATACTGGATCAGCTACCCCGAGGAGTGGTATGCGAAGTTCCAGATGAGAAGGTACGAGAGGATCAGAATGAAGTTCAAGCATTATCGCAAGAACCACTACATCGGAAATCTTTCGAAGAATGCGAAAGATGTGGTGGCCATGGTGGACCAGTTCGGAGAGGGCTGGCTGATACCTGCGGAGATCGGTGCGTTCGCAGAAGAGGAAGTTCATAACGTCGTCTGTGTGCAGCCGTTCGGTTGCATCTCGAACCACATAATCGGGAAAGGTGTCGAGAAGGCCCTTAAGGCGAAGTATCCCGATCTCAACGTGCTTTACCTTGACATGGATGCCGGCTCTTCGGAGGTGAACCTCTACAACAGGCTTAGCTTCATCGTCAGGTCCGCCAGAGAGGACCTCGCAGCCAGGTCCAGGTGATTTTTTAATATCATGGCAGACCTACGGATATCGGGAGAATGAATGTTAGATCCTGTTTTGTGGTTTATTTGCGGTCTGATGTCATTTGTCTTCCTTCTGATGGTCATAGGTTTCATCTACATGAGCGGATACAGGAAGGTCCCTCCCGATATGGCCATGCTGGTATACAGGATGAAGCTCGGTCGGGGTTTCGTTCTCAAGGACATCCTGACCGGGGGAGGCAAGTTCATCATCCCCGTCTTTCAGAGGACCGACTTCCTCCTGCTTGATGTCAGGACGCTCGAGATGAGCGCCGAGGATGTCGTCTGCGACAAGAGCGGATCGAGGATCGAAATTGATATAAAGGCCGTTACGCAGATAAAAGCCTGCACGGACCCGGAGGGTTTGAGGAATGCAGTGGAGCACCAGTTGGGACTATCCCCTGAGGATGTCAACGCCATGGGCCTCAGAATACTGGAGAAACATACAAGATTGATCGCTCTCGGCCGTAAGGTGATGTGGGTCTTCCTCGATCGTGATGGCTTCAATGAAGGTGTCAAACAAAATGCCTTGAAAGATATGAGGTCAAAGGGATTGGAGGTCCGCAATTTCATCGTCAAGGAGATAGATAGCAAGTCAGGTGTCCTTGACGCTGTAGGAAGAATCAGGACGGAGGAGATAAAGAGGGGGGCCGGGGGAAACCCTGTAGACGGCAGAGATTACCATCCGGGTCGTCCGAATCCGCAGTTCGCCCTGGTAATGTACCAGGCAGCCAGGTCCCGCGTTGAAAAAGGATTGAACCCGTACAGATACATAAGAGTAGCCTCGTTCTTCGATCCGGAAAATGTCGAGTACATCTCGGAATACATGAGAGCCGTGGGTGAACCGGTTACGGCGGATTCCCTGACACCCGAGGGAAGGGAGGAGTTCATCCTGAGAAGGGAGCGTGAAATCCACGACGCATGGGAGGAACATTATCAGGGGAAGACCCTGATGGAAGCTGGCAGGTTCCGTGAGGCCGAGGACCATTTCAGGAGGGCGATGGAGATCGATCCCTTCGAGGATTCACACAGGCTGGAATATCATGTATGCTTGAGATGATGCCATGTGTGTTGTTGCTATGAGGGTATGACAACCTATTAATCTAGCGGATCGCAATCAGGAGGGGGGAGCCATTGGAAGAGAAAGAGATCATATTCGAAGAGAGCGAGAAGGATTTCAACGACAGAAGCAAAACCAGAAAATATCTGGGCATATTCATGATACTCTTCCTCGGCCCCTCGCTTCTAATGGCGACGGTGGTCACAATAGCCGTGGATTTTCCGAAGATGCTTCCCTTCGGCTTCCTTTTTCTGTTGATGTTAGTGGGGTCGTTCTTCTTCGGCCGATGGTATTATCGAAGGATCAAGGAAGCCGGACCTCTTGTCATATACAGGAAGGGGAACAGGGAGTATTTCGATCTCAACGGAGGAACCTTCAGGATGGACGAATGCTTGCTGAAGAGCTATCCCTCATCCTTCGAGGTCTACTATTACTCTGACGAGGAGAAGAAGGTAGCCAAGAAGATGTCCGTCTACTGGGTCAAGGACGAAGCGAAGAACGCTCTATTCAAGCGGTGGGTGGAGACAGCCGAAAAGGAGGTCCAAAAGGAGCAGGAGAGAAAGAAGATCGTAAGGAAGAAGGAACCGCAGAGAGCGATCGACACCTCCGGCTTGACGGAGAGACAATTCCTTTCGAGGTACCGTTTCTCGGAAATGGTCTATTTTCATTTCGGGAAAGCATGCGAGCTGCTTGCACCGGCTCTCATCGTCGTTTTCATCCTTGGCGGAGGTGTGTTCGGATTTATGATGATCTTCTGGGGAACGTCATGGTTCATCCATGATCTGTACCCGCTGGCCCAGTTATGCTCCCTTGTGGTCATATCCATCAGTGCCCTTCTGCTGGTTCCGACGTTCTTTCTGACGGTCAAGGTCCATTTGAAGGACTTGAAGGGAACAACCACCGGGATCAGTGTATCCAGGAAGGGCCTCCAGATCAGGAACCATGTTCTTAAAGGCGGAGAGAACAGGATAACGGTGATCGATACGATCCCTTACGGTATGATCAGGTCCGTTGGAAAGGCGAGACCCGAGAAGGACCCGATCCCCTACCTGCGCTTCGGGAATCCCTACATAAATGAGAGGTTCGGTATCTTCTGCCCGCCATTCACATTGAAGAACAGGATCGTCGTGATCACCCTTACCGAGGGGATCATGCTCACTCCCTTCTTCATGAAGATGGACATCGATGATGTCTCGGAGATCGAAAAGAGGCTCTTCAGAACAATATATGTCTCGGTGGAGAGGAGGGACCAAGATGAGTTCATCTCGAGACTGGGGATGATTATCGGAAAGTGACGGTTCCCTTGAATATCCCGATGAAGGTTATTGTAATACCAGGAATTCCTGTTTTTTTTTTAAATGGTGTACAAAAATCGTTTTTATCCCGATTTGTCATCCGTTGGGAACATCTTAAATATCACAAGGCGAAGAACTATACATGGCCAAGTCCAGGCTCACATTCCAGATCGATGAGTGTTTCGTGAAGGCGGTCAGGAATGAATCCAAGGACAGAAGAAAGCGTTTCAGAGAGGATAAGTACGAGCATGTACAGGACTTTTACAGAGAGTTCAAAAGGCTTGGCCTGATCTCCGATCCAGAAGATCCGGAAATCCACATGAAGAAGAAGGTCATCCGAACGCTTATCAGGGAATGACCGATCCATCCAAATTCCGATCTTTTCGGAGCCTCTTCGGGTAACCATCCTTGCAAGAAGAAATTGGTGCGGTCTGCGGCTCAAATCATTCTTCAAACCGAAATAGCTCCTCTATGCTGACATCGAAGAACCTGGCAAGTTTGAAAGCCAGTGAGAGGGAGGGATCGTACTTCCTCCTCTCGATGGCGATGATGGTCTGTCTTGTTACGTTCACTGCGTTGGCAAGGTCCTCCTGTGAGATATCCTTCATGGCCCTGTAGACCTTCAATCTGTTTCTCATGGATGGTGACCCCCTTTCTCAAGTGTATTTCCCGTTGATGTAGCCCCAGAAGATGACCCGGACAATGATCATAAGCAACACGAACATACGCAGGATCTGACCGGATGTCCTGTCGATCCCTGCATACTCGAGGATGAAACTGGCAATCAAACCTAGTATCACAAGGGTTATGAAAGTGTAGTGTGACGCCTTGTACGAGATCATCAATGTCCTTTCATCCTCTTCGATCCAACCCTTTTTTCTTTGGAGGATCAGAATTCCAAGGAAAAGGATTATGAAAGCGGTGACACCGAAGATAAGAAATTCTGCAAGCATGACCCCGAGGATGCTCAATGCAAGGGTGATCGAAAGAAGGATACCGAAGGTAATCCAGTATTGTTTCTTGTTCATGTCCTCACCATGTAAAGTTTACTTTACATAATGTATTGTAAATTTTACTATATGTAACTTACTCTTCACATTAACGCTGTGAAAGAGGGTATGATGTCTCATACCGGCAGATACCTGCCCTGGCCGGCCCGGATAAAGCTCTTCACCGACAGGGCGGGTTCAGCCCGATCCGACGGATTTAATCCCGTACTTCATTTGAGGAAATCGACGGCCGTGAGCGTCTTGGTGTCAAGTACGCCGTCGATGGACCTGATCTTCTTTATGACGATCTTTCCGATGTCGTCGTAGCTTCTTGCCTCTATCTTGGCAATGATGTCGTACTCTCCGAAAAGCGGGTATATCTCGATGATCTCTGTGAGCCCCTGAAGCTTCGAAAAGACCTCCTTTTCGACCGCCGGACGGGTGCTGATCATCACGTAGCCGATAACCATGTGCGGTCACCTTCTCCGGAATCGTATATTCGTCTGAGGAGATAATAAAACTTCTGAAACAAGTGAGTGTGAGTCATGCCGGAATCAATACAGAAGTTCGAAATGCGGTGCTTTGACCATGAAACCCGCTCCCTCCAGGGTCCTTCTGGACCCAATGTTGTCCACGGCGCAGCCCGCAACGGGAACCAGACCTCTGTCCACCGCCATCCGCTTCAGGGTGGATATTATGTACCTTCCGTAGCCTGACCTTCTGCAGTTCTCGGAGACGTACATCCCGCAGCTTGCCGCATTTTCCGTATAGTAGTGCTCCGCCAGGATCCCTATGCCCTTCATATCCTCACCATCCAGGACATAGTAGAGCTCGCATGCGTCGAGCGCATAATCGATCGGGTTGAAGAAATCCCCGCTTGCCTCCTTGACCCTGTCTTTGTCATTTTTCATGACGCGTTTCCAGAGGAGTCCTTCCTTAGGGGGCTCCGGTTCGACATCCATGCCATCGGAGAAGTACCATCCCAAAACGTTCGTCTTCCTGGCCTTCAAGGCGGCGGGTCCGAGGTAATGCAGGTCGAAACCCGGAACCTCGGCCCTCCTGATCCTGTATCTTCTGCGGACCGTATCAAAAATCTCACTGTCATGTGACCTGTGGGAAGGATCGATGATGAGATTGACAAGTGATCCGTCCCTGTGCTTTGCGAAAAGACCAATCTTTTCCCCTCTGCTAAGGATATGATAAAGACTCGAGAAATCCATCTTCTCCTGGATGTAGGCCTCCCCCTGGAACCCGACCTCACGGTAGTGGTCTACCATCCGCTGCCTTATCTCCTTCCTGTCACCAACTTTCTCGAAGGAGAGCAAGGATGCATCCCATTCCATGGAGAAAAATCCGAAATCATCAGTTTAATCCTTTTCATCTCATTCCGGAAAATAGAACTGTCGATTTTCACCCAACCCCCTCCCAGATGATATGGATTAAATACTTGGATGAAGAGGGGTCAGAAGGTGATAAAATGGGAGAGATCGAGATCGCAGATGTGGAGCCCGTAAGGGTCATCGGGATCAGAAAGAGGGGAAGGTACGAGGAGCTGGCTGATATGTTCATGACCCTCGCCCAACATGCAATGGCCAATAATATCCAGCTCTCCGGTCCGGCCATTTTCGTGAGCCATGAGATGAACGAGGAGGAAGCGCTCAGGGCGCAGGAGGAGGGGAATGCCGACCTAGAGGCGACATTTCCCTATGTCGGGGATAAGGCCCCGGAAACCGATCGAATTAGGTCCTACGAGCTCCCGGGAGCGAAGATGGCTAAGCTTCTCCACAAGGGGCCATACGATCAGATGGGGCAGAGGTACAACGAACTTTTCTCATGGCTCAGGGAGAACGGCAAGAGCATTGACGGGTTGATCAGAGAATGCTATCTGAACAATCCCCAAGAGGTCGGCATGGAGAATGCCCTGACGGAGATCCAGGTCCCGATAAAGTGAAGGGGCGTGCACTTCCAAGGAGCGGGATCCGTATTTAATCATGATATCCGGGAAGCAGCCCGGATACCGTCAACATTCCTTAAGGAGGACCTTCGATCCCGCTCCGCAGCCGATGACTGTCTTGATCCCGAGCTCGACCTTCACATCGATATCCTTCACATTCTCGTTCCTCACGTGATATATGTTCCCGGAAGTGGGATTCGGACCGGTGGGCACGAACACCGTCGTGAAGGGACTGGCTGGATTCCTGTCGGTAACGAATCCCGTCATCATCGTATCATTTCCGAAGGGGTTCACAAGAACGACAGCCGAAAATGGTGTTTCCTCCTCCCCCGAGAAATGCATGATGACCTCCTTTGTCACCATGTAGCCAGGGATCTTCTTGAGGAAATTTTTCTCTATGTGCATGTGGAAGTAGTTGCCTATCCTGGTCCTGATCGCGAAACCCAGCAGGAAACATCCGACCAAGATGATGCTGATCACAGCGAGATCGATGAGAGGTCTGAACACACCGAGCGACTCGGAGATCGGTTCCGATATCGGTTCAACGAGTCCTATTATCACCGTGTAGAGCCAGTAGAATACCCAGCCTATGATCACCAGGGGGAGGATCACCCCCACCCCCCCGATCAGTGTCGTCCAGAGCAGTTTCTTGAATTTCATGATCTGTCCCTCCTGAATGGACCATGACTTGGAACAGACGCATGTTAATAAACCCTATTGATTCCCAGGTGTGAGGAAACCCCAGAATCGATCGATCCCTGCGACGATTGAAAGCACCATCTTCGCATCAATCTTGGATAGTTCTCCGCTCATAGAGCATTCGGAAAGCCGCATTAGTTTTCCTTGAAGTCCGTCGAAGGCTCCCTTGAGATCGAGGTCGTCATCCATCCTTTCAAGTATATCCGGTACGATCCTTTCGATCTGGTCTTTCGCATCACATGATGTTCTACCGCCATCAAACTTGCCTATGGATTCGAGGGAGCGGACCGCGCTCCTGAGCCTTTCAACGGTCTCCTTCAGGCCTTTCATCGTCAGATTCCTTTGATCCCTGTAATTCCCGTAGAGAAGGTAGAAACGAACCTCCTTCATGGAATAGCCCTTTTCGATAAGATCCTCGGTATACAAGATGTTCCCTTTGGATTTGGACATCTTCCTCCCATCAAGGAGAAGATGACCTCCATGCAGCCAGTAGGGGGCAAGCTCCTTTCCGAAGGCCCCCTCCATCACAGCGATGTTGTAGTCGTGATGCCTCCAAAGGTTGTCCCATCCTCCGCACCAGATATCTATCCCGGTACCGAGGGACTCCCAGCACATGGCCGGGTCCTGAACGTTCCAGGAGGGTCTTCCGCTTCCGAGATCCTCATCCCAGCATACCCTGTCCTCCTCGCCGCATCCGTGCCATAAGATGAAATCTCCCATGTTCCACTGGACCCCCGGATAGGTGTCCTTTCTGAACTTCCTGGGTCTTTTCGGCCATTTTAACATATCAAGGCCGAAGAGCCTGCCGAAACCATCGAATCTAGTCGGGTCGTAGAACACATCCTTTCCGTCCTTGTAGGCGATCCCGTTTTTCAGAAGCATCTTGATGAGCTTGACACTTCTGCTCACCGACCGCGAGGACCTGGGAACCTTATCGGGCCATTTAAGACCGAGAGCATCCCATTCCTCCCACAATCTCCTTTCGTTCCTTTCCGTGAGCTCCGACAACGTCAGCCCTTCCGTATCCGCCATCATTATCGCCTTGTCCTCGACATCCGTCAGGTTCATCGCGCGGATCACCCTGTAGCCCTTGAAATCCAGATATCTGACAAGGACATCCTGAAACAGAAAGGTCCTGAAATTGCCAATATGGGGCCTGGCATATATGGACGGACCGCATGTGAAGATCCTTACCTCCCGTCCCTTCCCTGGCCTGAAATCCATCTTGGACCTCCCCATGGAATTGAAGAGCTTGATCGGGTCTTTCAAGAGTTACCTCCCGGTTGAGGAATTGGGGACCCGGTATAAAAATCGCCCCCTGGATGTCGAGGTATCTACCTTATGAGACGCAAATCCTAAAATATGCACACCATTATGGTCAGTCGGTAGCCATGCTGATCCCTGAACTGGACGTCGAGATCGCGGGAATGAGGTTTCCCAATCCATTGATACTTGCCTCCGGAATTGCGGACGAGACCGGTGCCTCCATGGCAGAAGCCGTTAGGATGGGTGCAGGGGGTGTGATCACCAAATCACTCAGCCTCGAACCCAGGGCAGGGCATACGAATCCCTGCATCGTGGAGCTGCCATTCGGACTGATCAATGCCATGGGGCTTCCCAATCCCGGCATAAGGGAATACAAAAAGGAGATCGAGGATTATCTCAGAGCCACAGAGGGGTCCGCACCGATCATCGCTTCTGTATTCGGGTCGAGTATAGAGGAATACGGACTTGCAGCAGGGAACCTTGCAGACATGGGTGTGAACGGGATCGAGATAAACGGCTCCTGTCCGAACGCAAAGGGCCTGGGTCTTCAATTCGGGCAGGACCCCATGGTGATAGAGGACCTCGTAAAGGAGGTCAGGTCGGCCGTTTCCCTGCCGGTGCTCTTCAAGCTAACACCGGCATGTTCCAATATCGTGGACCTTGCCAGCGCAGCCCAGATAGGAGGGGCCGATGGTCTCGTGGCAATCAATACGATGCCCGCAATGAAGATCGATGTATATACAAGAAGACCCGTCCTCACAAACAGGACCGGCGGTCTTTCCGGCCCGGCTCTGAGGCCCGTGGGAGTGAGATGCTGTTACGAGATAGCCACATCGGGCAGGATAAGGATCCCGATAATCGGCGTGGGAGGTATATCCAACTGGGAGGATGTGTTGGAGTACATCCTTGCAGGAGCTTCAGCCGTGCAGATAGGCTCGGCAGTGACCTGGGGGAATCTGGGCATCTTCAATGCCATACTCGATGGTCTTTTGGATTTCCTCAAGGAGGAAAGGGTGAGGAGGCTTGAGGACCTTGAGGGGGGATCCCTGGAGGTGGGACAGTGAGAGCTCCCGGAGAGATGGAGATGGTCAGGATCGATGATGTCATCGAGGAATCATCCATCATATCGACTATACTGTTCTCTCCCAGGCATATCAGCAGATGGTCGCACCTGGTACCGGGTCAGTTCCTGATGGTATGGATCCCGGGAACCGACGAGGTCCCTATGTCGGTCTCCCATTTCAGGAGGGAGCCCTTCAGGATGGGATTCACGGTCCAGGATATCGGGGAGGCCACCAGGGCACTGTGTTCAATGAAATCTGGGAGCCGGATAGGTATCAGAGGCCCCTACGGATACGGTTTCAAGCTCCCCGTCAAGGAGGAGAAGGACCTGATCATAGGGGTGTCCGGGGGTGTTGGAGCCGCTTCCACGATACTGCCCATGGAATGGGCTTCTTCTGAGGGCTACAGGACGATGAACCTCGTCGGGGCGAGGGACAGTTCGCTTTTACTTTTCCGGGACCGATGGGAAGATATCTCAGAAAGGGTTCAATACTCGACGGACGACGGAAGCATCGGCCATCATGGCCTGGTGACGGATCTCCTCCTCGACGTTCTCCGCAAATTGACCGAAAAGGAGAGAAAACGCACGATGGTCTTCACATGCGGACCGGAGGTGATGATGGCGGCTCTCCTGAAGGTGGTAGAACAGTTCGATGTCGACGCGCAGTTTTCCCTGGAAAGGTTCATGAAGTGCGGTATCGGGGTCTGCGATTCCTGTTCAATGTCCGGAAAGAGGGTATGCATGGACGGGCCCGTGTTCGCGAGGGAAGAGGTTGCGGGTCTAAAGGAGTTCGGCGTATCCCATCGTGACAGGAGCGGGAGGATCATCCCCCTGAAGGAGTGTGTGAGATGAATTCGAGGTACGTTTTTCCGGCTGTGATTTCGATCATGATTGTGTTTATGATCTACTTTCCACCCGTCCTAGCCCAGGCCGATGTGGTCCCTGTGGGGGAGCCGCTCCATCTCCACATCAGGAGGCAGCCCGTCTCGGACATGACCTTTCTGTATTTCCATCCGCCGGACGACACCTACAACGAAAGGGCGAGGAACGACCTATCCTACAGGTTGACGCTCCTTGAGAAGGGTTCGGGCAACGATACATTGACCATGTATTACCCGCAGGACCCCCAGAGCAACTTCCTCCAGTTCGAGCCGAACGCGACCCTGGAATTCACCTACAGCTTCGCGTTATCCGCCGTGAAACCCGTGGATCCGTCGGACATGACCTTCATCCTCGAGGTACTCGTGGAGATCGATGAGGACCGCGATGGGGATTATGAGGACGAGGTCTCCTTCGAGATATCGGGGGAGGCCAATTCGGAGAGGAGCCTTATGGAAGGAACGGTCCCGATCGACATCGGCAAGATGGAACCGTTCGACGGAAAGAAGGGGGGAAGGCTCAGGGTCACATTGAGCAGGGCAGATGAACTTGAGACATCTCTCACAATCTACTGCGGATACGGAGGTTACCATTCCTGGTTCCAGCTGCCTTATTCCAAGTTCAAGTACCTACCTCCGGACGGTGACCCGGATGACCCCAGCATGTGGCCGTACGTGCTCGGCATCGCAGGAGTGGTTGTAGTAAGCGGGATAGCCTATTTCTTCTTCAGGAGCAGGCAACAGGAACAAAGGAAGAAGAGTGAGCCACCCATAAGGGACAGAGGCCGGAGGAAAAGATGATGGACCTGGTGATGGACCTCAGATGCGGTGTCTCGGGGGATATGCTTCTCGGGGCCTTGCTGGATTGGTACGAGAGGGAGAACGGAGATATTGCAGATGTTCTGGGGACCATTGCCGGGGCTGCGTCGGTCCAGAGCCCGACCCGGGTTTGGACGAGGGAAGTGGATAGGTATGGCTCGAAGGCCAAGAGGTTCTATACCGAATGGGAGAAGCTGGAGACTGATACCACATCCGGCAGGGATATGCTCGAATACCTCGATCGAGGTCTGGCAGCCGCGGGAATGAACCATCGTGTCAAAAGACTGGCAACGAGGATCATGATGAACCTGCTGACCGCCGAGGCTTCTGTCCACAACGTGAGGGGTCCCGAGGAAGTGCACCTTCACGAGGCAGGCACTCCCGACACGCTGGCTGACGTGCTCGGCATAGCGTATGTTTCCGATCGGCTGGAGGTCGACGGATACTGGGTCAAAGCCACCCCGGTCTCCCTCGGACAGGGTACCATTGCCACAGCCCACGGGGCTTACGATATTCCGGTACCGGCAGTGAGGCACATGATCAGGGAACTGCCTGCCAGGATCGGACCGGTCCAGGGAGAGCTCGCGACACCGACCGGAATGGCTGCGGTGAGATCGTTGGTCGAACTCTGGCTTGACCACGGTGATGTGGGGGACTGCTCCGGTCTCGAAGGCAGACCCGTCGGACGGGGAGCCGGTGAGAGGGAATACGACGGCAATTTCCCCAACGTTCTTACCCTGTACGAGGAGGTCTGAACATGGAACGGGATTATGATCTGGTCCTCGATGAAATGGATGTCAAGGTCCGGTTGTCGGGGAAGAAGGTATTGCTCGATAGCAGGAGTATTAAGGTCAGGACGGCCTCGCTCAGCCGCAAGAGGAAGTACACCACATTCCAGGTTATCCTTTTCATGCTTGCGGTCGTGGCCTGCGGTGTTATCCTGTATGCAGGTTTGAACACGGCCTTCGGTTCAGATGATGACGGAACTCCCTACAGGGAACTGGACTCGACCAGCTCGATACCCTACAGAAGGGTCCTGGCGGACGATCCCAGCCCCCTGTTCCTTTCCGTTCCCTCCGGGCCGGGATATGATCTATCAGATTCTGTGACATGGATGACCGGTGGATGGGATGTGATCTCGATCGACGCTCCCGTCGATGAAAAGGCCACCCTCCATATAATGTGGTTCGGTGACGCTGACGACCTCATGACAAGGTTCATCTCCGTCCTTTGGGTGGAGATAGACTCTGAAGATCCATTCCTCCTAGAAATGGTAGATCTGGTCAAGCTGGATGGGGACAGGACCGTGGCGGACCGGGTGACCATTTATCAGAGGCCGGCAGGATCGACCATGCGGACGGGAGGACACAGATACGAGATCGATATGGACGATGAACTCCTGGGTCAGGCGCGTAACATGCAGAGCAATCAGGCATCTTCCAGCAAGGGATGCCTGGTGTCGGTGACCTTCAACGAAGGTATATCCTCGGGTGAATTGAGGGTAAAGATCAGCCTCGGCCCAGATTATTATCACGAGACCGATCAGATGAGCCTGCTCCTCGGTGCGGCAAGCGTAATCATCACGCTGGTGGTGATATTCCTCGTGTACAGCAGGGTTTCGAAGGAGACCCCCTGTCTGGTCCTGGACACCGATGACGAAGAATATTCCCTAACCGGGGATTACGACGATCTCAAGGAGGTCTATCTGATGGTCTCGAAGATAACCATACCGAAAATGAAGGGAGCGGAAGAACAGGACGGTTCGAGGCCGGGAATAACCAAGGGTAAGGACCTCATCGATGGAGCCGAGGCGGAAGAGATCGAAAAAGACCTCAAGAGAAGACCCGGGGGATCAGGAAAGATGATAGTCCATCAATGTCCAGAATGCATGGGTACCGAACTCTACTACGAGGGCGGTTTCATGACCGGTTACAAATACCACTGCAAGAAGTGTGATTACGTGGGTTCCTTCGTAATCGAGAAACAGGTGGACTTTGATAGATGAGAAATTGGGGTCCCGGAGGACCCCCTTAAAGAAGCCGTCTCAGTAGATCGATTAAAAGGATCAAACCACCGGCGACTCCAACTATGATCTTCAAAGTGTTCTTCTTCACCATGAATTCCTTCTGGGAGGCCGCTCCTCTCGCGGTCTTGCTTCGTTGACCTTCAGGGTCCGGTTCTGGAATTCCTTCTGGTCCAGAGCCTCGATCGCGGCCTTTGCCTCATCATCATTTTCCATCTCGACAAAACCAAAGCCTCTTGACTTTCCGCTCATCCTGTCAGTTATGATCTTGGTCGCAACTACCTGCCCGTATTCCGAGAAGAGCTCAGCAAGGTCGTTCTCGGACGTAGAAAAGGGGAGGTTCCCCACATATATATTCATGACATACATCTCCTGGAACCATGACCGCGAGCCGCTCCTTCAGGTGATTCCCGTTGGAAGGACCTTCCAGGGTGGGGCGGTCACGGGGACCCAAAGGTCTGGTCCCTACCACCCCCAGACATTACTATTATTTAAGATGGGCTGTTGAAAATTCATTTTTTGCCCATCTTTTTGCGTCATGGCCTGTCATGACACATTCACCGACCTTGGGGAAAATAAGAGTTATAAACAGATTTTAATGATTTAATATCGAGGCTAGAGGAGGAAAAGAAATGGAGAAAAGGATGGTCATGTGGGGCATCTCGCTGATGCTCGTTCTCACTGGAATATCGATAACCGCCTTCACGAACGGAAGAGAGGGGTCCGCCGGAACCTACCCCCAGCCTGCCGAAGATGCCTCCGGCGAGATGAAAGAACTG
>JBLIRL010000036.1:0-21195 GCA_049472275.1 Thermoplasmatota archaeon
AAACAACGATGTACTCCATTTCTTTCAGGGCGTTAGCGGCGTGTTCATGGTTGGCGGTACTCAATAACGAGTTACTCCCCCACGCGATCATCATTTTCAGCTTGTCCCTGGCGCCCATTTTTTCCCATATCTCGGGATGGTCTTCAGCTTATAGAAAATTATCATGAAGAAAGGGGAGATCTGTCCCTGCCTCCCTTCGTGAAAACTAATATCCCTGCTCCTAGGGCAATGATGGTTCCACCCGATGCTGCCATTAACAGCCAGAACAGCTCCCCATCATCCTTTTCTTCTTCATCGGAGGGTTCTTCCTTCTCATCTATGTCCCGGGAATCCTCCTTCTCGAACGCCCGGGGATACGGATCTGTCGCGTTCGCCAGACCGTCAATGACGTACGGTTCATCAACGATGCTGTCGTTGTCAGCATCCGGACCCCAGTGATCGGACCAGAGGTTCCCCGAGGTACCCTCGCTCCAGCTGTTGTTCTCCCCATTGTCCATTACCTGACAACCGATCGGTCCGTTCAGACGGAACTCGTTGTCATGGACCCTGTTGAACCTGGACGGAGGGCCCATGTCAAGCCAAGTGTCTATGGTGATGGCGTGCCATGTGCCATTCGTGAAACGGTTGTTGCTTATCGTCGAGTTCCGTGTGGAATCGAGATAGACGGCGTTCTCGTTCCTGTCGAAGTCCGAACCGAGGATCTCGACCTCGGAGGAATCGCTCAGGAAGGCGCCGTAGGTGTTCTTGTATACCCAGCAATCCTCCAACCTGAACGCCGCGGAGAATGATAAAAGAAGGCCGTTCGTGTTGTACTGCAGCGTTGAATCTTCGATGACGGAATCATCTACGTTCGTCATCATGATCCCGTTGTTGTTGGTGTCGATGTAGGACCCGGAGATCCTGATCCTCTCCATTCTTACCGAAGGGTTCGAGGGCTCCACGATGACCCCGTACCCGTAGTTCAATGAGCAGGTGGTCTCGATGATATCAATATCGTTCGAATCAACAATATGTATCCCCGCGGTTATGCCGAGGATGGCCGTGTTGGATTCCGATATGACATTCCTCAGGACGATGTTGCCGGACCTGTTCACGAGGATACCGTTGTTGACGTTGACCTTGCAAAGAACCCTCTCAACGATGATGCCGCGTCCTTCTATGTAGATGCCGTCATATGAACCGAAGAAACCGGAATCGCTGACTATGATGCCTGAACTGTTGATGATCTCGATGCCCCTCGTGCAGTAATAGGTCGCCACGTTCCGGATGGTAACGTTCGTGGAGTTGACGATCGAGATGCCGGGGTGTCTCAGGGGTACACCGCCGGTGAACAGATTGAAGTCGACGACTATGTGATCTGTGGAATTCACTATTTCTATACCCGGAGAATCCGTGGTGTTCAACCAGAATCCGGATATGAGGTAGGGGTCCGATCCGGTCCCGTTCCCTGTCATCCCCTCAGGTGGCTCCAAAGAGGCTGAGGAGCCGTCATAATAGATCGGGGGATGGGAATCGACCCGGGGCTCTTCCTGTTCTTCTCCCAGCGTTATCAGGACGGGACCCGCAGCAATTATCAGGAAAGCCATTGTGAGAAGACAGGTGTTGAAGGGTCTCATATCCGAAAGACCATCCTTTTCCATGATATCCTTTTCGGTATCTCTGTAGAATGCACGGGAAAGGAATATTAGATACATCCATACTCATGGTTCGTCAGAGGTGTGAAAATGGGAGAGAAGAAGTCATACAAGGTCGAGGGAGAGGCCCTTCTCAAGAAGATCAACGAGATCATCGATGAGGGGAACGCAAGAAGGATCAGGATCATTCACGAGGGTAAGCCGCTCGTTGATATCCCGTTGACCGTCGGGATCGGAGTGGGTGCGATCACCGTCCTTACCGCACCGGTCCTTGCCGCGGTCGGTGCGATCGCCGCCCTCGTGGCGGAGGTCGAGATCGAGGTTGAGAAGGTGAATTGACAACAGATGCCAATCAAGAACGAGTGACGCACGGCGAGGTTCGCATCTCAATCGTTGTACATCGAGCGCATCGCGGTGTGGAGAAGTACCCTGATCGAGGCTTCCCAGGCCATTTCCTTGTTTCTCTCCAGGGCCACCTTTAGAGCTTCATCCGAGATCCTGAAATCAATGTCCTTGAAATGGACGTCCATGAGGACGAGACCGGTGGGTGGCATCGTCCTAATCCCGGTTTTGATGGTCTCCATTCCATCCCTTGCTCCGTCGATCAACTTCGCCAGATCATCCGCGGTCAGGTCCTCCTCGACCACTCCCAGAGCAGCACCGACCATTCTTCGAACCTGATTCCAGAGGAACCTCGATCCCACGATGTCCACAACGATCAGCTCACCGTTGCCCGAGAGGTCGTAGGCCTTCGCGCTCTCTATGACCGTTACAGGGTTCTTCTCCTCTTCCAGGCGGCAAAGGTGGGAAAAATCATGCTCGCCGACGAACCTTGACAGCACATCGTTTAGATCGTTGAGTCTATCAGGCGCCACGGCCACTGGGGGAAGGTGGTATCTGTACCATCTCGATGTCGCCCATCTCATGTTCTGGCCGGGTCTGGGTGTACCCCAGCCCCAGCACCAGATGTCCATGAGATTGGCGTTGAGTGCTCTCAGGAGTTCGTCTGGGTCCATGTCGGTTTCCAAGGAGAATACGTTGCCCAGCGCCGAGACGCCCGCATCTGTCCTCGAGGAGAAGTTCAGGGGCCATCTGCTCCAGTCCACCCCGTTAGCGACCTTCCTGAGAGCAGCTGCAACGGAACCCTCCACGGAACCCTCGTCATCGTCTCCCTGTCTCTGGGACCCGTGAAACCGACTGCCGTTGTAGGCAAGTTTGACTGCCAGGTGCATGCGGGTGTATCCAATCGGAAACAAATATAGCTTTACACTGTATCCGAGACCCGTGGAGCCCGGAAACGAACTCAGCGGTCCCACTTTCATACCAGTCCTTGTAGCACCCTTATACCAGGGTAACATTGGATCGGTGGCGAGGCTGGCAAGGAACTTCGGTATGAGGGAGATGGCGATGATAGACCCGCCCTTGATAGAGGACGAGGCGATAGCATATTCGATGCACGGTAAGGAGATCCTCCTCTCGTCCAGGACCTATTCATCCCTGGAGGAGGCCTCCTGCGATCTGGACCTCCTTGTGGGGACGTCCGGCATTTCCGATTCCGGGGAGAAATGCTACCAGAGGAACCCCATATCGCTCGAGGAGCTCGTCAGGCGGGCAAGGACCGTTACAGGAAGGATAGGACTCGTGTTCGGCAGGGAGGACAAGGGTCTGCTCAAAGAAGAGCTGGAACTCTGCGACATGCTGGTCACGATACCTGCATCCACCGATTACCCGATCCTCAACCTCTCCCATTCGGCGGCTATAATCTTCTACGAGCTTTGGAAGGGTCTGGCCGGAACAGATTTCCGGGTATCCCCCACCATCTCCTCGAGGGAGAGGATAGTCCTCCTGGAGCATTATGAAAGGTTGATGGAAGCGTCATCGGTCCCCGAGCACAAGAGACCCATTGCCAGGACGAATTTCAGAAGGATGATCGCGAGATCGGCACCCAGTCAGAGGGAGTTCAATTCGCTCATGGGGACCCTGTCCCGGGCCATGGACTACAAACGTAAGAAGAAGAAGAGGTCCTGATCTACCTTCTCCCGACGGGAGAGTACCTCTGGGCTGTCTGCTGCATTCCCGGGTTGCCCCCGTACGGATACTGGACAGGATACCTGGTCTGCGGCTGGGGCTGCTCTTTGGACCTGGAACGGGACCTTGCTATGATATATCCCGACAGTGCAAGGACCACAAGGAGGACCAGGATGATCACGAAGATTATCAGAGTCATGCTCATGCCTGCCCGGGACCCCCTGACCTCGGTGGATGATGAAGGTATGTCCACGATAAGCTGGACCGATGTCGAATCGGTCCCTCCTGCATAATCGTAGACCGTTACCTGAAGCGAGTAGGTCCCGTTCTCCAGATCGGCGACCGAGGGCAGCTCGAGCGTGAACTCCAGATCGCCCTCTGCCACATCCGGGTCCATACCGTCGTTCAACATCTCTATCCCCGAGCCGCCTCCGATGGACCGAAGGTCTGCGATTACGATCTCGATGTCCTCGAGCCCGTCGGGATCCTCGACCTGGGCATAGAGCACGACCCTATCGGCCGAATTGTTCGAATTGATCACACCCGGCTCAACGGTTGCTAACCTTATGACAGGGGGTGAGTTCACCGTTTCCTCCCGGACCTCGATCTCGAGAGACCTGGAGTCCGTCCCGCCCTTTCCGTCAAGCACGGTCACCGTGACACGGTCCAGGACGGGCTGGGATGGAGCTTCGTATATGACCTCGTCACCTGATCCCTGCACGGAGCCCCTTTCCGCGTCGTAATCGTATTCCAGCTCGTCCCCGTCCTGGTCGATGGCAACGACCCTCAGATTAGTCGTACCACCCACGGGGAGGACCGTCTTGCCAGCTTTAAATGAAGTGATCACCGGAGGTCTGTTGGGAAGACCTTCCTCCACTATCACGAATGTGGAAGCTGTATCCTTTCCGCCCGAGGGGTCTGACACTACGAGGTTGAAGTAGTACTTGCCGGGTTCAGAGGGTGCCTTCCAGTCCCAGAGAGGTCCGTCTCCGGTGAGCGTTCCGTCGTCAACCGAAAGCGAATAGGTCAGAGCTTCCTCGTCCAGGTCCGTCGCCACCGCCCTTACACGACAGGTGGAACCAGCCGTGGTGACGTTGGGCTCAACCGAGAAATATGTGATCTCCGGTCTGTGATTGACGGGAACGTAGGTCAGGGATGTTTTCACCGCCTCGTATGAGTCGATGATCCCGAACCCGTATCTGGTGCTGTATGTCGGTGAAAGCGCTGCATCGTAAGGTTCACCCCTGGCCTCCGAGGTCTGATGCAGGATCCTAGAGATATGATTGCCCTGACCGTCGGGAGCAAGCGATGATTTTGCCTGGAGCATGAGGGCGACGGTACCCGACACATGGGGCGTTGCGAATGATGTTCCGGATCCCGATGACCATCCGTTCGCACCCTGGATCCTGGAGGTCCTGGAGGAAGATGCGACAGTGATCCCCACACCGGGGGCAACGACATCGGGTCTCATCTCGTCGTACGGATTGTTGTCACCGTCGTCGGTTCTCGGTCCGTACGTGGAAGAGGACCATATCTCGTCGTCGGTCCGATCCACGGTATCCTGGTCGTCTATCGCACCGACGACAATGGACCTGTCCGCCCATGTGGTTCCTGGACCCGATTCGTAGGACCCGCCGGAGTTTCCGGAACCCTGCACGACCACGATCCCCTGTCCCACAAGCTCGTCCAATGCCTGGCTTACGGCTACCGCACCGTCCCCTATCCCGAGGCTCATTGATACGATGTCCACACCCTGATAACCCGTGTCCCCCCAGACAGTATCCCTGTTATCGGAACACCACTGGAGGGCGTCGAGAAGGCTGTTCTGATTGAGGGTGATCCCGCTCTGACCAACCACCTTGATATCTATCAAGCCAGCACCGGGGGCGACCCCCCTGTGGTCCCCCTGCTGGTCTCCCCTGCCGAGGGCGATCGACGCGACCCCTGTCCCGTGACCGGTCCTGTCATCCGGATCGAAGGTACCGTCGGAGGGATTGAGAGGGGTGTTTATGGGTGCTGTGAGATCCAGACCTGCCGCGAAAGCACCCTGGAAAGTGGGGTGCTCGTTGTCCACTCCAGTGTCGATCACGGCAATGGTGACTCCACTGCCTGTCATCCCGAGCTCGCGGGCCGTCCGCGGGCTGTACTCGCTCGAGGGATTGGCCTTGATGGTTGCGGTGGATGTATCCATCAGGATCCGAACGCTGCGCTGCCTCTCTATACCGATAATCCCGTCGATGGCCGATGTCATCTCCACCTCGTCGGGGGAACGAAAGAGTACGGATATCACAGGGACGATATCGTAGATGGTCCTGATCTCACCACCGCAGGCGGTTACCTCCGGGGATATGCTGTCGATAAGTGATCGGTCCCGGACATGGACGAAGGTCCATACGGGATACGCTAACCCAGGGTCATGGAGGTCGTCGACCCAAGGGATCCCGGGATCCTGTCCTGGCTCCTGATGTGGGGCCCTGCCGCCGGATACGTGGAGGAAACCCGTCATGCTTAATATTGCCATTACAAGAAAGGGCATTACGAACTTCCTTTGGTCCATCATCGTGCTCACCTTATGGTATGGGATGATACTCTATTAACAGGCTTGGGTCAGGAAAGATATTCCGGTTCCACGACCATCGATCGTATCTTGATGACCTTGTTCGGACTCAATCCGATGTAGGTGTCCCCGAATATTCCTCCCTCCACCTCGAGGGGGTAGGTTATCACCTGCGATCTGATAGGTTCGTCCTCTACCTTCTTCACCTGCACCTCGGGTTTCCTCTGCTCGGGCTCCTTCACCACCGGTTTGAACTTCGGTGGAGTTGCCTGAGGCGGTGAGGACGGAGGCACCCTCGTTCCCAGGGGTTTGGGAGGGGCAGGTGTCGCGGATGCGGGTTTGGACAGGAGGTTCGTTATTATCACGATGGCGAGGATAACGAAGAGCAGACCGGCGCCGACGAGCCTCCACAGAGGTGGGAACATCGGATCGAACTCCTCTGCCATGGTGGACACGAACTTCGGCCCGACTATGAATATCCCGAGATAGAGGACGTATACGATCACTGCAATGATCGGAACGATCGGAGCATTGCTCTTTGCGGGGGGAGGAGGACTCCCCTGGACCGGAGTGAACTTTGCGGGCACAGCCATGTCAAATCAGGTTAATGGGGCCGGTCTTTAAAATGTTTGCCTTTTTAACGGAATTTTACCGATTCTCCGGACCGACCGAGAAACGTTATATGCATCCGGCATGATGAGGTTGTTATGTCGGATGCCGTCACCGTGGGTTCGGTATTCATGGATCTGGTAAGGATAGTCGTGACCCTCATCCCCGCGATGACGGCGAACACATTCGCACCCTTCCTTGGCGGGGGAAAACCCGTGGACCTAGGTCTCGCAAGGAAGGATGGCCGACGATATCTAGGTGACGGGAAAACGTGGCGCGGACTTATCGGCGGTGTGTCATGCGCGGCCCTGCTGGGGATGGCGCTTCTCGTAATACTTCATTTCACGGGGATATCCGACATCCATGATTCGCTATGGGGACCTTATCCCGTCAATCTCGTCATCATACTGGTCCTGCCGGTGGGATCCCTCTTCGGGGACATGCTCGGAAGCTTTGTAAAAAGGGCCCTTGACAGACCGAGGGGAAAGAAGACACCCCTTCTCGACCAGTGGGACTACATCATCGGAACCGTCATCTTCATCCTGCCCTTCTATCCCTGGTGGTACGACACCTTCATCGACGGAGGCTCCTGGATCGCGTCCCTGATATTCCTCATCGTCGCATTCCTCGCACATACCGTCGCGAACTGGATCGGATACTGGATAGGTGTGAAGAAAGAGCCATGGTGATCGTTTTTCCGACATATTTCCATAAGATATTGATAAATATCATGATTTCCTTGTTATTTCGGGGATGGCATGCCAAGATGGGAAGTGCACCTGAGCATCGGAATGATGGCCTTTCTCATCATCCTTTCAGCGATACTTCTTGGTTCGGGGGAGGAAAGTGAGATCACGGATCATCTCCGGAGGGTGCCGCTGTTGGGCGTCGTTATTCTGCTCGGAGGTGGCTCCCTTGTCCTCGGTTCCGTACTCCCGGATATCGACGGGAGGGGAAAGCTCCGCTGGATAATGGGACCGATGTTCGGAGCATTTCTTTTCGTCCCGCCGCTGATCGGAACATTCAGAGCGGGTGGTCCGATTGAAACCATGGAGTTCGTCGGCGGTATTGGATCCCTGCTATTCCTTGGGGGAACCCTGGCGGGATATCTTGTACTTCTGGTCCCCAGTAAGCACAGGGGGATCCTGCACAGTCACTGGACCGGTGTAATGTACGGTAGCGCCTGGGGAATATATGTGTTCTACACGGCCTCGCTCGCCATCGAACAGTCCCTAATGATAGGCTCCATGGGAGCCGTCGGTTACGGGTGGCACCTTGCGCTGGACGGAAAACTATTCTAGCTCCTCGGCGACGATCACAGCCACCACCGGAGCCGGTGGTTCCTCCACCTGCTGGTAGGCGGCCTCTGCAGTCACGATCTCCTCCCTCCCCCTGCTCCTGACCATGAGAAGGGCTATGACAACCACCACGGCCAGCATCAGTACGAGAATTACCACCAAAACGGCAACCTCGAAGATGAAACCGGATTCTTCCTCGCCATCCCCCGAGAGCGAGGAAACGAAAATGGAACCCGATATGGATGTGAGCTCGCTGCCGGATTCGCAGACCACCTCGACGGAATAGTTGTAAGCACCGGGCCGGGCAACGACCTTGAGGTCGGCACCGTAGACCGAATCCCCGGCCACTCTGTCGCCGTTCCTGCCGTTATCAGTCAGCTCCAACCTTCCGCTATCCGGGACGATCCCTGATATGAAGTGGACCGATCGAACCGGAATGGGTGATTCCACCCTAAGCTCCATATGTATGATCTGGCCGTCGAACACATCATCATCTGAAAGGGTGAAAACGCAGTCGGCCTCAGCCACTATCTCCACCTCGATCGTATCCCCATCTGTCGACCCCTCGAGGTCCGTCACTGTGACCTCGACCAGATGTATCCCGGGGACCGTCTGGAAGGACGGGATGAAATGGAGCGAGAAATCGGCGTCATCCTCCACCTGGTCTGGGTCCGTCCCGTCGTCCCTCATCACCGCACGAGACGGTCCACCCAGGGAAGTCAGGTCTGCCACGACTGTGAGTATGTCCCCGGGAAGATCCGGATCGTCGACCTCGGCGGTTATCATCAGTGGGGTCATACCATCCAGGGGCAATGGTCTGGGAGCTGCGATTATCCGTATCATCTCAGGCGGATTGTTGGGATTCTGGATCATGATCTCGCAACTGGCTATGGCAGAGAACCTGTCACCGTCATAGGCCCTTGCATGGAACGTGTATTCGCCGTTCTCGAATTTACGCGTATCCAGCTGGAAAGCCCATTCCTCATCGCCGTCCGCAGGAGTCCATGTACCATCGTAAGATCCGCTTTCGATCCTGACGTCCACCCTCTCCACCGAACCCTCATCCGATGATGTTCCCCTGATGGTGTATCTACCGGACAGAGGAGCTTGAGGACATTCTATGGCGACGGTGGGAGGATAGTTGTAGTCCTTGGAGCGGACCAGTACCGCGACCGAGTCGGAGGTCCAGTATCCATCGTCGTCCATGACCTCCAACTTGGCCGTGTACTGACCTTCGGAAACGTATCCGGGATAGACATAGGTCAAACCTGAGTCCGACTCGAACTCCCATTCCCCGTCGGAATCCACATCCCATCTGGCGAGCGCTATATCGCCGTCCGGGTCCGATGCGTTCCCGCGGAATACGACCTCGGTCAATGCCTTGACGTCGAGGTCATCGCCGGCATCCACCAGTGGAACCTTGTTCAGTCCGTAATAGTACAGGAAAGTCGAGATGCTGCCTCCCGCGCCAACCCACATTCTTGTGCCAGTACTGTTCGATCCCGCAAATATCCTGATCCCGGCAGTCTCCCCGCTCTTGATCTCGTACTCGTCGATATCGATGAGCATCTCGAAGGTCCTGTTCTCCCCAGATCCCGGATGCTCGAAAACCATGGTGTCGCTTTCCTCACCCGAGGGGGTCAGTACCTGGACCCTTATCTCCAGAAGACTCGGCTCCCTGGAATCTATGACCATTCCCATACGCACTCCGGTGTGTATCATTATCGTTCTCTCGACGGGTCCCGTCCTCCATGTCCCGATCTCTCCAGGTGAGAGAGAGGCAGGAACGCTGAAGGACGCTGATGCACCTGGATCGACGGATAGACCCATACTTCCGTTCAGGTGTAGTTCGAGCTCGGAGGAACTTACACCTGTAACGTTGATCTGAACCTGGTCCTCGTTGGTGCTGATCTCCCCACCGTTGTCCTTGACCCTCAACGATGCTGTGTAGGTCCCTCCCCTTGTGTAGAAATGGGTGGTCTCTGGCTCGTCTATCCATCCGGTGGAGGTCCCGTCTCCGAAGTCGAAATCGTAGGATACGACGGCACCGCCGCGCAGGTTGGTATCGGTCGAGCCCGAGCCGTCGAACCTGAACTCGGTGATGGTCGTGCCGATGGTGGGATCGACCTCGAGCTGTGCGATCGGCGGGGGATTGATGCCAAGTACGGAGACCGGTCTCTCGGCAGAGTTGTTGTCCTCGTTGGATTCATCTATCTCATCATCGGGGTCCGCAATGACGGTTATGGCGTGTATCCCGGGATTTGCCTCCCAGGTGACCTCAGCTATGCCGTAGCCTCCGCTATCTATGTCGACAACATCCTCATCTATGACGGTCCCCGTCATCTCCGGACCGTCGATGAACCTCACTACGGCGTCCGAAACGTCAGTGGATCCCGTGTTGTTGATCCTTGCCGTGATGGTTATCCTGTCCCCGCCTTCCGGGCGGTTCTCGGAGATCCAGATGGAAAGTGGGGTCACGGAGAGGTCAGGAGGAAGGGAATCATAAGTTATGGTGGAGTTTTTCTCCTCCCTTACCCCCTCTATTCCATTGATGGAAACGGCGCCCTGGAATGTCCTCGTTTCCCCCACCCTTCCGACTGGTCTGACCACCAGACCCATCGAGGGTGTTGATTCCTCTGTGGTGGAATTGAAGTTTATTGATGCTCTGACGACCCAGTCCGGTCCGAGGAGAAAGGGTCCCTGTATGGAGTATTCGGCGGAGGATGCATCGGGATCAACCCATATATCGGAAGGTATGCCCCAGTCTCCGGGCGATCTGATCTCCATGAGGACATCATCACCCTGCGAATCGTATCCCGTTTTCGTGAAATGCCCTGCGAAGCTCACATCCGTCGGATAGTTCAGGCGTACCTCCTCGACCGACGAAAGACCGAAGTCCAGGAGGTCCTGGGCCCTCTTTACAGCGCCGTATGCGTCAACGGCGCCCCATCCGGTATTGTAGTTGTATTTTGAGTCCAGACCCGTCGTGGAAGGTGAGTAACGCTGCTGGGCGGTATCCCGGATTATGAGCTTCACATCACGCGGGGTGAGGTCTGGATTCGCCTCGAGCATCAGAGCAACGATGCCCGAAACGTGGGGAGCGGCCATTGAAGTACCCGTCATCTCCACATAGTCCGATATCGAATTATGCCGGGGTGCCATTATCTCCCGGCCGGGAGCAACCACATCGGGTTTGAGCTCGTCGATCCTGTCATTATCACCATCCGAGGACCGCGGCCCCCTGTTCGAGTAGTACTCGATATCATCATCATCCCTGTTGATGGTTCTGCGGTCGTTGATCGCGCCGACCGTCAAGGCGCCGTCTGCGGATGCGGGACTTGGCATCCCCTCCTCACCGTCGTTTCCTGCAGCGACAACGACCACCACGCCCTCATCCACCAGCTGGTTCACCAACCTTGAAGTGGTGTCCCTCCCCGATGTGAAGACGGTGGAACCCCATGAGCACGAAACGACCCTGATATCATACTCCTCGTGATTCTCTATGACCCATTCAAGCGCCCTGTCGGCAGCTCCGGTGAAATCTCCCTGGACACGGGCATATCTGAGATCTACGAGCTGTGAAGCAGGTGCGGTCCCCTGGTATTCCGCAGACGTTCCGCCGGTCCCCAGAACGGTACCGGCCACGTGGGTCCCGTGTCCGTCGATGTCATCTGGGTCGAGACCGGGAATGGTCGTCGATCCCGTGAAGTCAACGCCGTAGACGTACTTCCCGCGAAGGGATTCATGAACGTTGTTGTCCACACCGGAATCTATCACGGCGACAACGATCCCATCACCGGTATATCCGAGGTCGGCTGCCGTCATCGGTGAATAGATAGAGGATTCCCTCGACCTCGTCGCAGGGGATGATACGTCGAGATATGGGATATAGACGGGCCTGTACTCAATCATAGTGATGTCTTCATCGAGAGTGCTTGGGAGCCTGGGTACGATGGACCTTGGAATCGAGAGGTAGAGAGCTGTCGAGTACATTCCTGGATGGACAAAGTCCGAATCTGGCCCCAACTCTGATAATGAACCCATGATCCTCAGCGCATCGTTGTTATTTGGGTAGTGATCGAAATGGACGTTTATCCCGATCATGGACCCATCACCGTCCAGAATCGATGGGTCTGCTTCAAGGAGGTCGTCGATCCTGTTCCTGTTGATGTCGCGGTCCCATCCCGTCCAATCGAACGGCAGGACCTCCCTTGCTTCCCATATATCGATATCAGGTAACTCCGTAGATATCCTGGTTCCTTCAAATACCGGTAGGACCGGGATTGTAAGGAGGAGGGCAGATACAATCACAACGAGACCTCTGAACATCCCTTCTGTTCTCCTGTTGAATAATTTCAGACGATGGTAATGGAACTAACGTCTGGACTTATTTATAGATTTATACTAATTTTCAATTAAACAATATGTCTTGTCCCAAGTAGGCCTTGGTTCATCATGATGTGCTCGAAGTCCTTATCAGTAATTTATATGAGTTTATATAGAATATCATATTCATCCAGTGTATCATTCCAAATTGTCCATACATTATTACATGGAATGTCTCATCACTATTACCTGCTTTGATATACATGTGGTATTAATGGTCGAACGGTCCCCATGTTCCTTAAGCTGGTACTCAAGTCCTTCTCCATGAGGAAGTCGAGATATATCCTGCCTACAGTTTCACTTTTAATTGGCATCTCGATGATCACATCCCTGGTGATGGTATCATTGGAAACGGAGGATAGGATCGCGCGGGGACTCAGGGCCTTTGGTCCCAATCTTCTCGTTGTTCCCAGAAGCGAGGATATTCAACTCAACATAGGGGAGATCAACCTTGGAATGATAACCGAGTCTGAATACATGAGCGAACATGATGCTATCATGATCAGGGACCTGCCAGCCGAGGTTTTCGGGGACAAGGTCAAAGGCGTCCTCGGTAAGAATGCTTTGCTATATTCAATGGCAAGGGTGGACGGATCAACTGACATCATCTTTGTTGGTACATGGTTCGAGGAACTCGAAAGTATCAACCTCTGGTGGGAGATCTACGGAAAATATCCCACCGATCAACAGTCTGTTGTCCTTGGTGTGGAAGCGGCAGATGTCCTTGGGAAGGGTATTGGTGATAAGATCAACCTTGATTATTCCGGCTTCAAGCTCGAGAATGAAACAAAGATTCCCTTCGCATCGAATCGGGATTTTACAGTTTCCGGGATCGTTTCCACAGGAGGGAACGATGACTCTAGGATCTTCGGTGACCTTGATATGGTCCAGTCATTCACCGGCAAGGAAGGTCTTGTGAACATCATGCACCTCTCCGCCCTCTGCAACGGATGTCCCTTAGAAGATATTGCAGAGGTTATTGAGAACAACGTCGAAAGCGTCGAGGTGAAGACGGTCAAACAGGTAGCCATGGCAGAAATGGACACCTTGAACCTCGTGCAGAACCTCGTGGGTCTCATAACATTGGTCTCCCTGGCGGCTTCCATACTTGCAGTCATGACCACACTGAGCTTGAGCGTTGTCGAAAGGAGGAAGGAAATCGGCCTCATGAAAGCGGTAGGAGCCCACAACATGAATATTTCGATGATTTTCATAGGGGAAGGCACAATTATATCGATAGTCTCCGGAATATTGGGATTCATTTCTGGCATAGGTATCGCACAACTGATTGGCCGTTATGTTTTTGGTACAACGGTCGGTGTAAGGTACGAGTTGGCCCTCCTCTCCTTACTTACTGCATTGGGCATAGTCTTCATCGCAGCCATATTGCCTCTAAGGATGGCCATGAAGGTTGACCCAGCAGTTGTTTTGAGAGGTGAATGAATTGACGGAAGATATTTTGGTCGAGATCAAGGATGTAAAGAAGTTCTATCCTCCGAAAACCACAGCCCTGGATGAGATCGATCTTAAGATCTTTGATGGGGATTGGACCATGATCATGGGTCCTTCAGGGTCTGGCAAGACCACACTTCTCAATCTGATCTCCTGCCTTGACAGGCCCACTTCTGGTGAGATCAAGGTTCTTGGCGAGAATCCGATAACTATGTCCGATCGTGCACTTGCGATATTTAGAAGAAACAATATAGGTATGATCTTTCAACAGTATCACCTCATCCCGTACCTCTCCGCTTTGGAGAATGTTGAGATCGCTCAATATTTTCACAGTATCGTCGATAGAGTGTCGGCAAGAGACTCATTGGTCCAGTTCGGTATGAAAGACCGCCTGGACCACATCCCCTCGAAACTTTCAGGCGGGGAACAGCAAAGGGTTTCGATCGCAAGGGCTCTGATCAACGAACCGAGATTGGTCCTTGCCGATGAACCCACGGGGAACCTTGACAGAAGGAATGGAATCAGGATAATGGAGATCCTAAAAGAGCTCAACTCCAAGGGAATGACAATAGTTTTCGTTACTCATGATAATGAACTTGCTTCCTGGGGGAATAGGATCGTAAAGCTCGAGGATGGAAGGATCATCAAAGATATCCAGAACGACAACAGGTGATCAAATGGTAAAAGCGGAAGATAGATTGGAACTGCAAAAGAAGAAACAGAGGAACTTTTTCGTGGTCGTGGGGATCCTTGTTGTACTTGGCATCCTGGCCTTCGGAACATACAATTATCTGCTGAAGGGAGAAGAGAGCGAACCGATCAGCTACTGGGAAAATGATGTCTCCGGTAGCGATGTCGTGATTAAGAAGACAGATCTTTCTGATGGGAAGTTCCATTATTCCACCCATACGATCGATGGTGTCAGCGTGAAATACTTCACGGTCATTGACGATACAGGCAAAGTGCGTACCGCCTTCGATGCCTGTGAAGTCTGTTTCGAAGCGAAGAGAGGCTATACAAAGGACGGCGATTATGCAAGATGTGAGAACTGCGGCCAGAGATTCTCAATCTCGGAACTTGGAACGAAGAACGCCCAAAGTTCAGGATGCTGGCCAGGATATCTCCCGCACACAGACGGGGCTGACGATCTTAGGATCAAGATCTCGGACCTGAGAACTGGAAGGTATCTTTTCGCCTGAGGACGTGCATCGGATAAAAACAAAGTGGCCAATAATTATCGGTTCTTCACAAAAGCCATCATGGCCCGATCGAAATGATCGAATCCGTTCATTATCTATACCCTTGTCAACATCTTTAAATATGCCCTTTAGGATGATGGAAATCACATCCCCCGCTGGGTGTGGGAAAGTGATTCTATCATGACATCGGACCAGGAACCAATGAAGACCGGTACTACGACCCTTGGGATCGTATGCAAGGACGGGGTCGTACTAGCCACCGAGCACAGGGCGACCATGGGCACACTAATTGCACATACGGAGACCCAGAAGCTCTTCATGATAGACGAGCACATCGGACTGACCACAGCAGGGCTCGTGGGGGACGCGCAGAACCTTGCACGCTACATAACGGCCGAGGCCGAACTTTTCAGGTTGAAGAGGGACCAGCCGATGACCATAAAGGCTGCTGCAACCCTCACGGCGAACATACTTTCGGGGAGCAGATACTACCCATACTGGGTCCAGCTTCTCCTGGGAGGATGGGACAGAGAGGGAGGACACGTCTACTCCCTGGATGCGGCCGGAGGTTCCATACCGGACAAATACTGCGCCACTGGGTCCGGTTCTCCCTACGCATACGGAGTCCTCGAGGATAATTTCAGGGAGGACCTGTCAAGCTCCGAAGGGGTCGACATAGCCATCAAGGCTCTGAACGCTGCGATGAGAAGGGATTCCGCCTCCGGGAACGGGTACGACATTGTGGTCATCGACGGAAAGGGATGGAATCCCGTCTCACAGAAGGATGTGGATAAGCGTAAGGAAAAATTAAATATCAAATAATGTATCGCTTGTCAGCGAGTGGATCTTGTTATTTCCATCTTTAATGATTTATCACAGAGTTTAGTGATTTTTCCAGGTATCTGATCACGATCACTTTCTTCAAAGGAACAGGACATCAGGTTTCCCTGTGGACTCCGTGTTTTTCGAGAGAAAGGAGACAGGAGGGGCGTATTGATGACGTACGAAGCGCTCATAAAGCGTATAAAGGCAGACATAGAGGAGATCATTCCCAAGGACATCGAGATCACGGGTGTTGATTTCGAGGGTCCGGTTGTTGTCATCCAGACAAAGAACATGGACGAGTTCGTCTACGATTCTAACCTCGTCAGGAGACTCGCCCAGGGATTGAAGAGAAGGGTGGCAATCAGACCGCATACGTCGCTGGTCAAGGATGTCAACGAGGCCAGCAAGATCATCAAGGAGATAATACCGGAGGAGGCGAAGGTCACCGATGTCGCCTTCAATCACGATTCCAACGAAGTCACCATTGAAGCCCTTTCCCCTGGTCTTGCCATTGGAAAGCACGGATCCAACCTCAACGAGATAAAGAAGAGGACGGGGTGGGCCCCCCAGGTCGTCAGGACGCCTCCCATCGAATCAAAGAGCGTCAAGGATATCCGCCAGTTCCTCAAAGAGGCGGAGGTCACCGAGAAGAGGAAGGAATTTCTGAAGAAGGTGGGGAGAAGGATCTTCCGCGACATCCCGGATGACGAGAACTGGATAAGGACAACATCCCTCGGAGGATACAGGGAGGTCGGACGGTCCTGTCATATGCTGACGACCAGGAACTCGAAGATCATCATCGATATCGGTGTCAATGTGGGATCCCAGGACAAACCGTCCCCGTACCTTCAGATATCCGAGGCACAACCCTTCGAATCCATAGATGCCATTGTCGTAACGCACGCTCATCTTGACCATTCGGGCCTCGTTCCGCTGATGTACAAATACGGTTATGACGGACCGATATACTGCACCTCCCCTACCAGGGACATGATGGCGCTGCTGCAGCTGGATTACATCAAGGTCGCGGCCGCGGAGGGCAAGAGACCTCCCTACGAGTCGAAGAACGTACAGGACGAGATACTGCACTGCATACCCATCAAATACAACGAGACGACGGACATAGCCCCCGACATCAGGCTCACGCTTCACAATGCAGGACATATACTTGGCTCCGCCTCCCCTCATTTCCACATCGGGGACGGTCTCTACAACATCGCCTACTCCGGGGATATCAAGTTCGAGAGGACCTGGCTTTTCAACTCCGCCACGAACAAGTTCCCGAGGCTCGAGGCCCTGGTCATGGAATCAACATACGGAGGCAAACGCGATTTCCAGCCGACCAGGAAGGAGGCGGCTGTCGAACTGAGGGGCGTTATGAAGAGGACGCTATCGCGAAGTGGGAAGGTGCTCATTCCCGTGTTCGCTGTCGGCAGGTCACAGGAGGTCATGATCGTCCTGGAGAAACAGATGAAGATGGGGCAGATACCAAGATGCCCGATATATCTCGACGGAATGATTTGGGAGGCAACGGCAATACACACCGCCTATCCGGAGTTCCTGAACAATCAGCTCAGGACCCAGATATTCCAGCGCAACGAGAACCCGTTCCTCTCGGAGTTCTTCAACAAGGTTGATTCCAGGGATATGAGGGACAAGATCATCCACGACACGGAACCATGTGTGGTCCTGGCGACATCGGGCATGCTCAACGGCGGTCCTGTCATGGAGTACCTCAAGTACTGGGGATCGGACCAGAAAAACACCCTTGTTTTCGTCGGCTATCAGGCGGAGGGTACGCTCGGGAGGAAGATCCAGAAGGGATTGACGGAGCTGATTGTCTCCGAGAAGGGAAAACCCATGGCTATCTCCCTGAAGGCCTCGAACGAGACCATAGACGGCTTCTCGGGCCATTCCGACAGAAAGCAGCTCATCAATTACATCTCGACAATGGACCCCAAACCCGACAAGATAATAATCCATCACGGTGACGAGACCAAGGAGATGGACCTAGCGTCATCGCTTCACAGGAAGTACGGCGTATCGACGACGTTCCCCATGAACCTAGAAACTGTAAGGTTGAGGTGACGTGTATTGGCATGGAGCCCCGTCCCTGGCTATGTCCATGCCGCGAACCCCTCAAGCATCTCCCAGAGCGCGGACTACATCCTTCTACTGGACATTGAGAAGGATGCCGCCGTCGAGGTCGGCGCCCTCGGACGGATCGAACTGGCGAGAGGGACCTATGCCTATTGCGGTTCCGCAAGGGCCGGGCTGTGGAGGAGGGTCAGAAGACATCTTTCCGATCCGGTTAGGAAAAGGTGGCATATCGATCACATCACACCTTTATCATCCAGAAGGATCGTTCTGTGGAAGGAGCATGAGGACGGGGGAGAATGCTCTGCTGCGGAATATCTATCGAGAAGATATATCGGCGTCAGGGGCTTCGGGAGTTCGGATTGCATGTGTTCTTCCCACCTTTTCTTCATCGGATGATCCGGGGACGATCACAAGGTCACGAGGGCTGCGAACTCGTAGATGATCAGCAAGCCGCCAATGATGATCAGAAGGATGCCTCCGACAGCTCTCGCATCCTTTCCCTGCAGTCTCTTTCCGATGACCGATGCCCCCGTTCCCAGAAGGAGAAGCGGAAGTGTCAACCCGATGGAATAGTTCAGCATCGAGAGTGCCCCCATGATGAAACCGCTTCCAATGTCGTCAGCCTTGATACCGAGCATGTTCGCGACTATCAATGCTGCTGCCGAGGCTTCGACGAAGCAGACCAGTGATATCAGGATGCCGATCCCGAACATGGTCCTTCCCTCCCCTCTGTCCTTTCTGGGGCCAAGCTTCATCATCCAGATGATGAGACGGTCCCTGACCGAGGGAGTTCCATCGCATTCTCTTCTCCTAAGAACTCCAACGAACACCAGGCCGGTGGCGATCATGACCAGACCTATGACGATATAGATAACCGCCTGGAACCAGGCATGTTGAGAAAGGTCCCCCATCGATGTGATCGTGTATCCGAGGGCCCCGAGGAGGGAGCCAAGCAGGGTGAGTACCAGGATCCTCGGGAGGGCGTAGAGGAGGGATATCCTCAGTCCTTCCCTGGCTCCCCTTCCCCTGCCCGCAAGCCTGAGAAAGAGAAGGGGCCCGCATGTCAGGTTGCAGACTGTGAAGCCCTGGAACAATCCCAGCAGGAACAGTACTCCAAGGACCGCAAGAGTCTCGTTCAATCCGACACACTCTCCTGCCAACTTGAAGTGGTATCTCAAGTTAACCTTTCTGGTCTACCAGAACACGATGGTCCCGTAGACGATCAGGTAGCCTATGATGAAACCGAGGATAGTCCCCGAGTTTATGGGGGGAAGTCCCGCATGGGCCTTTCCCTTGATCACGAAGAACATCAGGGACCCCCACCCGGCGAGCATTCCGATCAGGGCGAAGATGGCTACGGCAACGGGGGGATAGATGAATCCGAATAACCGGATCCCCCCGACGGGGCTGAGGAATGTGGCGATGGACAGTATCAGGATCCCGGGTATGATCACATCCCCGAGACCCATGAACAGGGATTCTCTTTTCCGTTTGGGGTCCATGAGATTGGTCTCGTCCTCGTAGCGGTACGACCATTTCATGGGGAATACCAGGAGTATCGGCATCTTCGCCTCCACCACGGAATCCGCCAGAGCGATCATGTGCTTTGTCTTGTACACGGAGATGAAATCGTATATGGCCAGAAGTACGAGGAGCAGGAGGGTGAAAAGGATGGGGAACGATATCCCCATTATCGCTATCACACCGGCTCCCATCAGGAGGCCCCCCAGATCGACGAGCCACCATTTCGGCTTCCACAGAAGGGCGGCCATCAGGACGGCCGCTATCAGGAAGGAAATGATCTGGACATGGAGCTGTCCCCTTTCCGAGTCCTCTAGCTTCCCGGAAACGACACCGTCATCAAACACCATCCAAATGTCCCCTTTGTAACCATCCTGGAAGATGGCAAGTGGTTCATCGGTCAGTGTATACCATTGTTCATCCTCCCCATCACCGACATAGATGTTCTCACCCCTTGCAGCGACCAATCTGAACTCACCCGGAGCATCGTCGGGACCCGCATACTGGGTCGCAAAGGTGCAGAGGTAACCGTTCTCGATGATCCCGGTATCGAACGCTCTGGTCCAGTGTCTGGTACCGCCACCCTCTGCGAAGAAGCCCACCGTGAACAGGTTCTGGTCCACGACGCCATCGATATACCCGTATCCCGTGTATGCAAAGGTCAACAGGATATGGCCTTCCGCCTTGACCCATGTGGAGTTCGATATACTCGAGGACCCACCGCCCTGGGGGGTGATGGTGCCATCTCTCATGCTGAGTTGATTGTAATTGAATTCATCAACCGAATGACCGAAGTTCAATCCGGATGACCAACCATGGACCGGACGAACCAGGTCGTTCGAATATACGTACCACAACCTCTGCTGAGGACCATCGGTCCCATGTTCCCACATCAGGTAGGACCAGTTCCCGGGTGTTCCCTCCCAGAAGGAGGTCACATACGGAGTGCTGTCCACCATCCAGATGTTGACACCGATCAGGGACATGGTCGTGTCGTTGTTGACTATCGAACCCTCGTGCTGTGGAATCCCGGAACTGTCGACGGTCCAGTACATCCACCCCTCTTCGGTCTCCCCCGTCATCACCCAGATACCCCCGTTGAAGTGTGGCTCCGAGGTGTTGTGAATGTTCCCCACGGACCAGATCTCCCCGTAATCATAAGTCCGTCTTTCCATTGCATGATAGGAATTATCAGTGATCACGAGAAGTCCATCACCCGGTTCTTCTGGATCAAGCGGGAAGGCACCGTTTATTCCGTCGATATCAAGGTCGAACTCGTCCCATACTGGAGGTGCCCCGTTGAAAGCCATGTCGATGAAGGGCTGGACAACGACGAAGGTGGAGGAGAGGACGACGAAGGCAAAGAGATACTTCAGCTTCAGCTTTCGCCTCTTTAGGAGCCTCCGGAGGAGGAGGATGACAAGGGCCACCACGACCATCACGACGACGAAGCCGAACGCACCACAGCCGAATCATCCTCAGTCAAAGTCGCACTATTAGTGATCGTGGTATCCGAACCACACAAATAGTTGTTCGAACTGCTATCAAAGGTTTGATTGGCCGACAACACCTTATCCGAAGTAACA
>JBLIRL010000037.1:0-20791 GCA_049472275.1 Thermoplasmatota archaeon
GGATATGGCCGTCGGCTTCTGGGACCCCACGTTGAAGTCGTAGTACCCCCATCCGCCATCCACGGCCTCGTACCGCTCCAGGAGATCGATCTGCTTCCTGATGTGGTCCCGGATCTTCTCCAGCTTCTCCTCCTCTTCATCGGTAAGATGGGGCTCTATGACCGAATAATGCCTTCCCTTCTCATCGTCGTGTACGTGGATGAAGATCGGGTCCCCTACGGGATATATCAGATTCACCCTCTTGAGGACGGACATCTCCTCGGTCAGACTCCCGCTGAACATGGGGCGGACTCCCCCCGAGCCGACGAAGGAGTCCATGTACTCCTTCAGGTGGGGGTTCTTCTCAACAGCCTGATCGAGGTCCATCCACACACCTTCTAAGCAACGGTCGTGATATCCACTATGAATCCTGCCCTGGGTTCGATCCTGAACCCTATGGCCGTGCTGACCGGGCCCTGAGCATGGGTATATCGGGTGACGTACATTATATGCTCCATGGTGCCCTCGACGACCTCCGTCTTCAGTTCGAGGAGGATGTCGGCAACCGACCGGAAGGGGCCCATGATCTCTGCCGGGAGCTCCATCGGGTCGATGGTCATGATTATCGTCCGGTTCTTTGCAACTATCTTCTTGAAGAAGGATATGGTCTCGAGCGCCCTCGATTCGTCTATGTCGTTCATGACAAGGGCCGAGAACGTATCGACTATCACCACCTCCGCTTCGTAGAGACCGGGGGTGGATTTCAACCTGGTCAGGAAATCCGCCCTCTGCTTCGCCTTCCCTATCAGGGGGAAGACCGGGACGAACTTCAGTGTTCCGTCAAGCAGATGCTTCTTAACCGGATAATCCAATGATTCCATCTGGTTGAGGAAGCCCTTGGTCGTGAGCTCGGTGGAGATGACGTTTATCGTATGATGATGCAGAAGGAAGCCGTAGATCAATCTCTCCATGATCGCAGATTTTCCGCTTCCAACGGAGCCGGATACGACAACGAGGACACCTTTGGGAAGGCCGCTGCCCAGATGCCTGTGGAGTCCGTCCCTCTCGAAATCGAACCTAAGAAGGTTCTGCCTGCTCGCCATCGCCATCTCACACCTCCCTTATCCGGAATACCAAGCTCGCCTGGGTACTTCCCCGAACGAGGCCTTTTTCGGTCATGCCCGAGGCGGAGGCCCATCCGTGGTAATCCGTATCCGCCGACAGTCCCGGTACCCTGAACGTTGCCTCAACAACGTCTCCCGGCCTCCATGACGAACCGCCGCCGAGCAGTTTGACCCATATGTCCGAGCCCGCTTTCGTTGTCCCGTTCGCTGACACGATAATATCACCCATCGACAGGTCTCCCGTGCCGGTGTTCTTCAGGTAGAAGGTCAGGTTACCGTCCGAGACATCATACTGAACGAACAGCGGGTCGTTTATTATCGTCATCCTCGATCTCATCTCACCCTCGACGACCGACGCCTCGTCGGATATCTCGTCGGTATACCTGTCTATTACCTCAATGAGCGTAACGGCCACGGCCGAGGATACAAGTATGGCGGCTATAAAGAATATCATCTCTGAGATCGAAGTTCCTGCCATTTTCCATTGCTCCTATCCTTTTCCGATCGCGGTTGTTGTGTCCGATACACCCCACGGCCCGACGATCTTGACGGACCTCGGGTCGGTCACGTTCCCTATGCCCAAGGTTGTGGACTGTCCGGGGTATATGTATCCTGCGGCCCCCAGACCAGCCGCCACCATGGTTCCGTTAAGGAGGATGTCCACATCCGACCTCCTGAGGACGCTCGAGCCGGAGTTCTCCACCGTCAGGTTCAGGACCGACGTTGAACTGTTGTGGAGGGCCGAAACGATGGTGATGCCCGTATTCCTCATCTCCATCATCTCGTTGGCGACACTCTCTCTCGCGTCCTTGAGGTCTTTGATGGCACTGTCCAGCGAGGGCTGCGCTACCACCACGGCCATCACCAGGCCGAGGAGCAGTATGGCGACCGCCGCAGCTCCGCCCGTGCCAGACATCCGACCTCACCTCCTGTTGCTCCTTATCCTCCTTATGTATTCAAGGGATTTCACATGGTCCTCCGCATCCATCCTCCATGTCACCTTGCGGCCATCGGATGCAGATGGAAGCTTCGGACCGACGGTGCCCCTGGCTATCTCGAGGACCCGGTCGATGGTATCCTCGTCGATCCATCCAAGGTCCATGTAGTAATCCAGCGTCCTCTCCAGCCCCTCCTTTCCGACCCTCTCAATGAGGAACTTGGTCCACCTGAGGGCCCATTCCGCAGATTCAAGATGGGCATCGAAAGGGTCCTCATCTTCGCATTCGGTCTCTTCTTCCTCCTCGAACATGTCCGAGATATCCTGGAAACCGTCCTCTTCGATTTCCTCACCTCCGGTGGAGAGCCTGGTCTGAGGTTTGATCAACTTGTCCCTGCTCTCGAGAGGTGGTATCTCAACGAAGGGGTTTATGTTGGCAGAGATAAGGTCGTAGAGGCCCGACAGCTCGCTGACGGTCGACTCCATGTCCTTCATGGTGTTCTTCAGGCCCTCCAGGCTCCTGAGAAGGTAGGAGATCCTTTCCATCTCCGCCCTGAGGTCCTTCACCTCTCCCTCCATCGTTCCCATGTTGTGTCTGAGGTCCTCGACAATGTCCCTTGTCCTGCGGAGATCGTCCTCGATCTTGTAGATCTGCTGAGCGCCGGCAACGGTTATCGAAGATTGTGATATACCCTGCTGCTGGAACATGCTGGGAGCGGCCTGTGCGGGGGGTCCGCTCAACTCCCTGGGCTTCTCCGTTTTCTCCTCTGGCGTCCTCAATGGTTTCACCTTTCTTCCGGATACCACCGGTGGGCCGATCCTGACCTCGTACCTCTCCACCCCTCCTGTTTTGACGCCCTCCTTCCTGGCAGGGGCCTGGACCTCTACCTCCTCTTCATCATCGATTATATCGTCCTCCTCTTCCAGTACGAACTCGACGTCACTGGACCGATCCTTCGGTTTGACCATTATCGGCCCTCCAAACTATGATCAGTCCTCTAGTGACACTACACCCCCGGTGGGGAAGCTGGCGGGGGTCCTGTAGAAGTCGTAGGTCTCGTGTCCGGAGGTCGTAACGTCTATCGTGAACTCCAGAGTGGAATCCGGGGGTAGTGCCGTTGCGGCCAATCCGATGTTGACCTCGATGCGCAGCTGGGCCCTCTGGCTAAGGATGTAGCTGGCAGGCGTCCCCGTGGGGTCCCATGATCCGAGCGGATCGTGTATCTCGTCAACGGTGAAACTGTCCGCATCGGCGGATCCCACCGTGTCAAGGGTCACATCCCCGGATACAGCGTTGCCTCCGCTTGGGGTCGCCAGGATATGGATCACGACGTCCCTCATGTCCACACCCTCGCTGCCGTACAGATTCACGTAAAGGAACACTGTGGATATCGTGTTCGATGCGCTTATCTGTCCCTCTGCGATTATTATTGTCGGAGATGATTCGACAAGCCTCTGGGCGCTGGTAGCCGTGCTTTCCGCTTTCTCTTCCAGGTCTTCCGCGGTCCCGATTATGACCGCCGCTGCGATGGCTGCCACCAGTATTAGGGCGATGAACACTATCAGCGTGCCTATTCCGATGGCGCCCTCCTCTTTCTTCAGTTTTCTTCTTTTCATACGGGTTCCTCCTGAACTTGAGATCAAAGTGTAACGTCCTTGCTCCTGGTCCTCCTTTCCGCGAATTCCCTCTCGATCCTCTCCGGGAACTTCGGAGGGACCATTGATATCAGGTTGTATTCCTCCTCGACAGGTGTGAAGTCCCTCGGACCCTCGGGTATCATGTCCGGCTCGTCCTCAAGACCGTCCAGGTCCAGGTCCGGCGATGGCTCGGTCTCCTCCTCGACCTCGTCCGCCAGCCAGATCTCCTCATCCTCAGGCTCCACATCGGGGGGGGACGTCTCCGGGGCCCCATCGTCCTCCACCGCGACGACCTTCTCCTGGTACAGGTCCTGCTCCTGTCGGTCCAGGACCAGGGGGAAGAGGTCGAACTCCAGCGTCTTCTGGCCGAAAGGCTCGACGACGTCTATGGTTCCGCTCGAGGGTTCGGAGCCCAGGCCGCCCGGTGCCATGGGTGCCACCCTCACATCGCGGATGATCTGGTCCGAGTTGTTCTCGATGGTGATATAGTATTTCGCCTTCCCCTCCTTGGAGGAAAGCCTCGCTCCCAGTACGACCCCCTCTCCCATCAGGACCTCCCTTCCGACACCGAGGCTCCAGTCCTTGACCTTCGGTGACAGCAGGAATGTCGTTTCCTTGTATTCCCTGGGTCCTATCACGCCGAAGTAGCGCTCCGCCACCGGTTCGAAATCACCCTCCGGAAGGAAGGGTCTGATGATGATCTCCCCGAGCTCCTCGGCTGTTGGGTTCTCTATCCTCACGGTATAGCTGATCTTGCCCTGGGAGTAATATATCGTGGAGATTATGTCCAGGGTCTTGTTGAGAAGCGGAAACGGCAGGTATGTTGCGCGATCCAGGGCCGGGTCGATACCGGATATCATCTGAAGCGCCTTCTCGTAATCGCTCTTGACCGCCCTTCCCCTGGCCCTGTCCAGGATGGTCCTCGCTTCGGATACGTCGTATCCCTTCTCTTCCATGTCCTCTATCTTCTTGAGGAAGGACCTGAGCTTATCCATGAACTGCCTGTGAAGGTTCTGGGTGATCTCCAGGAGCGAGCTTGCCTTCCTGGTGATCTGTCGGGCACGGAAGAAGTTGCCGTCCGCAAGGACGAGCTCTGCCTTAAGGAGCATCTCCCTGGCGTTCTCCGTGCTCACCTGAATCCCTCCTCGATCTCCATTTTCAACCTGTCCAGGTTCTCCCATGCCTTCTCTATTCCGGAGAGGGAGGATCTTTTTAACTGAAGCAGAAGAAGCTGTATGCCGACCGCGAAGGCGGGGATCAGAAGGACCGGCAACCATACGGGTATGGTCCCGTTGAAACCGAAGAAGGCGCTCATGACGCCTGAGACCCCCCTGTTCATCTCGGACGGTACCACCCAGAAGAGAGCGGGGATCAGTATGATGAGCGTCCCGCCCACTAGGGAGATCAGCAATGGTTTGACCGAACTCGTGGTCACCTCCTGTCCCTCGACTATCTCCCTGCCTCTCCGGGTATTGATCAGATGTATGATGTATGAATCACCTGCCCTGGTATACAGATAGACCATGACCGGGATGATGAAGAATATATCTATCGAGATTATCACGAGACCGAAACCGTTGGCAATGTCCAGACCGGTCGACGATTCCTCGAGGGGGACGTAGAACAGCATGGCGAAAAGTCCGGCAAGACCTATGGAGAGGGGAAGAAGGAACCAGCTGTTCCTCTTGTCGAGATAGAAGAATCCCAGGACCCCGGCGGCTGCCGCGAAGAGGAGAAGAAGCCCCAGAAGAATCAGGACGGCGACATGGGGAGTGTAGTTCTTGATGACGAATTCATCAGTCATCAGGTTGTTGTTCTCGGAAAGGGACCTTCCCTGAATGGTATTCTCGACCACCTCGTCCTCCGGATCGATGACCACCTCCATCTCGATGATCCTGCCCTTCTCGTACCATTTCAGGGTCGGCAGATCGAAATCCACGGAGAAGATGATCTCCTGCTCCCCGTTGCCGTAGTCCTGAGGTCTGGCCGGTCCGGCATTGTATTCTCCGATCACCTCTCCTCCCACCCTGACGACGACGGGTATAACGTCCTGACCCCTCGTTCCGGTGGTGATTATCCTTATGTATGCCTTTCCGGTCCTCGATTCGTAGAGGTTCTGAAACTTCGTCGCAGATGAGTCTATGGCCGCATCGAAATGGACGGCCCTCGCCATCGTCCGGTGGGAAGAGGACATTCCACCGACCCCTCTCAGTGATATCTCCACCGAAGCGTATTCGGACCCCGTTATCAGATCCAAAGGTGCGGCTATGGGTATCGGCACGTCACCGATCTGATAGAGGTCTATGAGTGTGACCTCGAACGAGGGCATGGGCATCGACCATCCCTGTCCGGTAACGGTCTGGGTATCGACCTTCGAGGTGAGGTTGAAGGTCTTCTGGTCCGGGAAACCCAGCCTCGGGGTCGATCCCGGAGCCGGCATATTGCAGATCCTGAGTATGATCTCGCCCTCCGTGCCCAGGTCTATCTCCTCCATGTCCGTCACGAGCCTGGAGAGCGCTATCTGTGCAGATACGTTGGTTCTGCGATATGTCTGTCCGTTGCCAGCGATCGCCTCAACCGTGAGTGGTATCTTCTCTCCGTATGTGGGCAGTCCCTCCGGATCCGGTTCCAGGGAAAGGTTCACCATCCGATCGTGAAACGGAGCGAGGTCGTAGGGTCCTGAATCCAAATAGGTCCAGCTCAGGTGTCTGAACGACCCGGTGGGTGACGAGTGCAGCGCAGTGATCATGTCGTCCCCGTTTCCCATGTTCCTCACAACGAGGCGGTAGATCACCTCCTCGCCGACGAGAACATCCCTGGACCTTGCTTCCCCCGGGGCAAGGGCAATGTCCGATTTGTACTGCTGAAGGACTCCGACCGCCAGTTCCTCCGTGGAGGTCTTGGATATGTCTCCTCTTGGATAGGCCGAGATGTAGTTGGCTATCTTGGTCTCCGCCAGGATGTCCAGAAGCTCGAGGTCCTCGTAGCTCTTAGCCTGAAGAAGGGATGGCAGCGAGATGTTCACCAGGAACTCCCTGCTCCCCCCGCTCGCGATCTCCATGGTGGCTGCAAGTCCTCTGCTGTCACCAGCATCTATAATGCCGGCCCATCTCTCTGCACCAAGTTCCAGGTCTATCTGGAATGTATCGTTCCCGTTTCCAGTGTTTGTGACCTCGAGCCTGAATGTCGCTATCTCTCCGGGTTTTCTCCATATGAAAGACTCGAGGCTGACGACCCTTAGATCGACACCGCCAACGTATTCCACTGTTGTATTCACCCACACGTCATCGTACGTGGCAGGCGAGAGGAGCGACTGGGCCCTTATCCTGATGGCAAGCATATCATCGGCCGATGCCGTAACGGAGGGGGTCACGAAAAGGGTGAGAGCGTATGTTTCCAGAGGTGCGATCTCGATGTCGGAGACATTGAACTCCACCTCCCAGCCCATCATGTCATCTATCATGGGCATGAACACGACCTGGTCCACACCGTTCCCGATGTTTGTAAGGTTCAAGCGGTACTCCACAGTCTCCTCCGGCTCCGCAAGACCCTCGGTCTCCTCGGGCTCGAGGTCCAGTCCGAACCCCTGCACGACGTATACGTCGATGGATGCCTCCAATACAAGGGGTTCCGAACGCAGTCTCGAGTCCCTTGACAGGATGGATGTCACCTCGACCTTGATCTCGGCGACCTCGCCTATCGGAGCGCCGTCCGGGATTACCACCTCGATCCAGGCCAGGACGGATGTCCGATCACCCAGAGGGTCGTACCAGAAAGGAACGAGCTCGTTCGTGTATGGTGGGAAGGCAACGCTCCACGCATCCGGAAGCGTGGCAGCCGGCTGTCTGGGAATGGCGTCGGCGAACAGCTCGTAGAAGTCGGCCGTATTGCCGGTGTTGGTTATGTTGAACGGCAGACGGAGGACCTCCCCTGGGGCTCCTTCCTGCCAGTCGGGTATGGAGCTTCCGTCCGAATCCACCTCCTTCGAACCGTTGCGGTACTCCTCGAAGTATTCTGTCTTCGGAGGCTCCACGGTGAACTGGATCTCGGCCTCCACGAATACCTTGACCATCTCCCTCGCGGGAAGGGCGAGACCTTCGATGGTCTCACCGAGAAGGGGGGTGGCCTCCACCACGGTGATCCCCGTTCCATTGAACGGGAAGGGGGGAGCCCTGACATCTACCTTGGACCCGAAGCTGGTCTCACCGGATTCCAGATGCAGCTTCTTCGGACCCACAGCGGCCGTCCACCTCTTCGATTCCGTTTCGTTGTAGCGGCCGGGGTCCCATATAGGAACAAATTGGACACCGTAGGGGCCCTCGGGTAGGGTGAGGTTCACATCCATCTCAACCCCTATGCCGTTGCGTACGTTGTTTACCGATGTGACGTTCAGAGTGAAGGAAACGTTCTTCGCAGCATCCGGGGACCACTCTATGATCGCATTCGGCGGGTCCACCTCGAGCTGGACGGTATGGACGAGTCCGATGTAGACATTGCCCTCACCGGTCGATTCGGCAAGGTAGCGGACACCTGAAGCTTTCAGGACAAGGGCTCCCGTATCCCCCCTGAGGGTATTGTCTTCCTCCATCGTCTCGTAATTCAGCGGAGGTACCTTGATCCTGGCCCTCACCCTGGACTCGTTACCTGGCGCCAGTGCTCTGATGATGGAACTCGACCTGAGCTCCACTATCCAATTGGAGGGGCGGGACCTGGCCTCCAGAACGAAATCATCCGTGTATCCGCCGGTATTTTGGACCCTGAACTCGAAGGGGACCCATTCTCCTCCAGGGTAGGCGACCATGGGATTCTGAGAGGTCACATAGACCGCCACACCATTGATGTCCAGGGTCTTTGTTTCCACGAATTTCTGCTTGAGTATGCCTGGGTCGTTCGAGGAATTTACCGTGATCACCAGCCTGTCGAATTCCGGAGGTACTGCCGTATCCGGAACCGCCACATGTGCCACGATCGGACCGGACCACTCACCCGGCTGGACCACCCCCGTCTTGTCGATCCATCCTGGCATCAACCAGAATCCTTCAAGGTCGATCTCGAAGACATCCGCTGTGAAACCGTCGTTGCGGATGCGGAAGACGTAGGGAGTGTTCGGGGCGTCCATCGTGGACTCTCCGGGCTTCATCACCTTGAACTCTTCGTTCACGTCGATGAAGAGGTCCACCGGTTTTCCCGCGATCACCTCCACGGTGATATTGATGGAGTTGTTGCCGGGGTGGTCATCGACCGAATCGACACTGACATTGATCGCGTAGATGCCCACGTCGACCGGCATCCATCCGGGAAAGATAACAGAGGTCTGGCTTCCCGGAGTGGAGAGTACCGTGCCGAGGTCTGATGTGTTGGAGAAGATGAGGACCATGTCGGTTTCATCGGCCGGATAGTAGACGTGTACAGATGCATTCACGGACGGAGAGAAAACGTCTTCTCCCTCGTTCCTAACCAGTGCAGTGACGACCTGGGTCTCCATCCCGACGGTCGAGCCGTCGGTGTGTGATGTGATTGCAGACACTGCTATGTCTTTTCCGGCAGCTCTGGTGGGTCCTCCTCCGGTACTGTTCAGCGGATAGACTAGAAGGGCCACCAGAAGAAGGACCAGAGTGCGGGTCCACCAGATATTCCTCCTCCCTGACATCGACGATCCTCTGTTTTGTTATGAGAACTAACAACCTGTGGGGGCATTTTAAAATTTTCCCACACAAGACAAGATATCAAGGTGTTTTTATCACTTCTGGTACATCTAACGGGGATAAATCTACTCGAAGCTGCAAAAATATTAATCATATCCTCATGTATCAACGCTCATGTTGGTATCGATCTCGGGGACACCGGGTACGGGGAAGACCTCGTTATGCCTCGAGATGGCCGATAGGGGTTACGATTACCGCGAGCTCGGAAGGATCGTGGCGGAACATGGGCTCTCCGAGGATACGACCGAGGGAAGTCTGGAGCAGTTGGTGGAACCACGAAAATTGAGAAGAGGGCTGTCGAAACTCGATCTCGGAAGTGAAGGAATAGTACTCCTGGACGGCCATCTGTCCTATCTCGCACCTTCGGACATATGCATCGTTCTGAGGCTTCATCCCGAGGAGATCAGGAAAAGATTGAACGATAGAGGTTATGACAGGAGGAAGATCGACGAGAACGTGGAGGCAGAAGCGGTATCCGTAATACTGATAGAGGCGGTGGAGGAGGAGGCGGATAGGTTGCACGGCCGGCCCTGGACCGACCTTCCCGAAGGGGGCGGGATCGTGATGGAGGTCGACGTCTCGGAGATGAACACTGCGGAGATGGCCGACACAACGGAGGGCATCTTCAATGCCTACCGGGGCAAAAGGTTAAACGAATTAGCGGAATATAGGCCCGGCAGAGTCGATTGGCGAGAGGGGGTATCGGGATGGGATTAGAGAAATATCGAAAGAAGCTCGACCTTTTCTTCGATCCTCTCACGAAGGCACTGAGCGTGGTCCATCCCGATGTTTTCTCCACGCTTTCATTCATATTCGCAATAATCGCCGGTCTGCTCTACGGTTTCTCCGACCAGCTCGTATGGGACGGCCCCTACGGTGAATATCCGTGGCTCATCCTGCTTGCACTGGTCTTCATAGGGTTCAATTCCATCGCCGATACGCTGGACGGCAGGATAGCCCGGTATCTGGGCAGGGAAACGAAGGTGGGTGATTTCCTTGACCATACCTTCGACCGCCTCTCCGACATAGCGATACTCGTGGGGATAGCTTTCTCACCCTACTGCAATACGATATTCGGCCTGATCGCCGTTGCTTTCGTTCTCATGTCGTCCTACATGGGCACCCAGGCCCAGGCCCTCGGCTGCGGACGAAATTATTCAGGGGTCATGGGAAGGGCGGACCGCATGGTCCTTCTGATGTTCGCGACGCTCTTTCAGTTCCTTGTAAGGGCCGGCTGGGGAGTTAACGGGCCATGGATCGGGGCGATCGGCATCCGGCTGGTCCCTCTCGAGATAACGGTGGGGATAATGATGCTCGGGGGGATCCTCACGACGGTGACCCGGGGAAGGGACACTTACCGCTGTCTGAAAGAGCAGGAAACCTCGCAAGAGGGGCGCAGGGACCGGATACAAAGGTCCATTGGATCCATATCAGATGGATACGGCAGATCCCGGTTCAGGGACCGCAGAAGATGAAGTAATCCTCTATTATGGGTCAAATTTCACAACAATCTTTATATAATCAGAAATCTACTTTGTATTTCCCGACCGAAAGTTGGGCTTCGACCGATCAATATCCCTCTTTTTGGTCGTTGATTGCCCGGAAAGGGTTAGAAGAATGCAGAGTGCATCCCATCCCCTCTGATTTGTTCTTTCTCTAACCCTTTCACATCTTTTTATTATCCCTACAGCATTACCGTTGCCGATGAGTCCAGGGGTTGTAGAGACCGGCGGCGGCGTTTGGATCAGGAGGAAGGTCTTCCACCAGTCGGTGGGGATCGCCTTCCTTCTTTCGATGTTCTACTCCGATACGACGAAATGGTTCTTCCTCTCCGTCCTTGGCATGGGGCTCATCCTAAGCCTCGTGATGGAAAAGAGGAGGCTCCCGGTCATCACCTGGTTCCTGGAAAGGTACGACAAGACAGTGGATGTGGTTCCCGGCCAGGGACCGATAACCTTCTTCACGGGAACCCTTATTGCGTGGTACCTGTTCGGATGGGAGATCGCGGCCCTCGGCGTCATCGCCCTTGCCTTCGGGGATCCAATGGCCTACGTCATCGGAAAATCGCTCGGGGGCCCGCTGGACCCCTGGAGCGACAGGAAGACCCTATCGGGGTCACTGGCCTTCGCGGTCGCCCCTGCCGTCCTGATATCACTGATCTGGAATCCGGTCCTTGGCATCATGGTCGGGATCGCAGGCGCCCTGGCCGAATCCCTGCCCCTTCCGAACGGTCTACTCACGGATGACAATATCATTATCCCGGTGGTCGTGGCCGCGGCGGTCTGGCTGGTCTCGTCGATCTTCCCGTCCATACTATGAGCGGTCCAATCTTCCGAGCAGGGCCTCCCTGCTGAATAGGTCCTCGGCCTCTTCCTGTGACATCAGACCGCTCTCGACAACCAGGTCCTTGACTGACTTTCCGGTTTTGGCGGATTCCTTTGCGATCTCGGAGGCCCTCAGATAACCGAGCTTTCTGTTGAGCAACGTCGCCAGTGCCGGATTGTTCAGGGACCTCCTGTTCAGCTCCGCCTCGTCCACGGCGATTCCAGCAACGCACCTCTTCTCGAAGACCGGAAGGAAGTTCACGAGATACTCCGCTGACCTGAGGATGAGGTTCCCCATTATGGGCATCATGACGTTAAGCTCAAGCTGTCCCGCACCGGCCGCCTGTGATATGGCCACGTCATTGCCGATAACCACGAAACATATCTGGTTCAGACATTCGGGAAGTACCGGATTCACCTTCCCCGGCATGATGGAGGAACCTGGCTGGACGGCGGGAAGTCGTATCTCGGCAAGGCCGCTGGTCGGACCGGATGACATCAATCTGAGATCGTTCGCTATCCTCCCCAGCTCGAGGGCGAGTTCCTTGTACGAGGATGAAACGGACACTATCCGCGTGGTTGACTGCATCGCCTCGTAGGGTTTCGGATTTGGCCTGAGAGGGAGACCTGTCAATCTTGAAAGGTGGGCTGCCGCCTTCTCACGATAATCAGGGTGGGTGTTGATCCCGGTCCCCGTGGCCGTACCTCCCAGAGGAAGGTCCAGAAGTCTGAGGCTTCTCTTCTCCATGCTTTCCGTTACCCTCTCGAGAGCCGCGGCGTATGCCCTGAATTCACCTCCCAGTGATACGGGCATGGCGTCCTGAAGGTGAGTTCTTCCCGTCTTCAGTACGTTCTTGAACTCGTCTCCCTTGAGGTTCAGGGTCGAAACGAGGGACCTTACGACCTCGATCAACTTCGAGGTCATCCGATAGACCGATATCTGCATCGCAGTCGGAAATGTGTCATTTGTGGACTGGGCCATGTTTACATGGTCGTTGGGGGATATTATGTGGTAGCTGCCCTTGGGGTGACCGAGGAGTTCGAGGGCCCTGTTGGCGATCACCTCGTTGAGGTTCATGTTCGTGGAGGTACCGGCACCGGCCTGGAACCGGTCGACAGGAAACTGGTCCCTGAAGCCTCCGAGCCTGACCTCCTCCGCCGCTTTCACGATATGATCTCCGATGGAGCGGTCCAGCCACCCGACCTCCATGTTCGCCATTGCGGCAGACTCCTTGATAGCCGCGTAGGCGTCTATCAGGAAGGGGTGGTTCGGAAGACCGGAGACCGGGAAGTTCTCCACCGCCCTCATGGTCTGGATACCGTAATAGGCATCCCTCGGGATCTCCCTGCTCCCCAGCGGGTCCTTCTCGATGCGGTTCGCTTCCACCATAGGGGATCACCCCGGCAGGCAGGTGAACGTTCTTTTGGTGTATCTAGTTTACCTATCTCCATATCTCGCGGGTGGCTCCACAAACGTTATAATCCCTGCCAATAATCACTGGGATGTTTAGCTGGTGCTATCATAGCATTCCCTCCCGCGGGTGAGCAAATGAAACACGAAAATCACAGGCCATTTCTGCCATTGGCTGTCCTTGGAGCGATCGTCCTTATCCTAGTCTCCTCCCTGGCCATAACGATCACCTTCGAACAGGGAGCCGATGCTTATTCCACGAGGAGGGACCTATCGAAAGTGGTCCCCTATCATGCAGCGGTGGCCCCCGAGACCACGGGAGAGGCGTGCCTCCAGATGGTCTTCGATTACTGGGGACCCTCAATCCCGCAGCAGGACATAAGGAACGTGACGAGCGGACGTCTGGATACGGATGTCGCCTCTGCAGGTGATCTGGTCAGGGCAGCGCATTTCTCCGACCAGAGCTGGGCAAGGGGCAACCTGAGGGGCTACAATGAGAGGAGCCTCGGGTACGGCGGTTTCTACTATGACTGGAACGACGACAGCCCCCGTGCAAATACCAGGTTCACGGACATATACGAGGCGCTTACCAGGAACCACATTGTAATGGTTTACATGTACAAGGACTTCCCGCCCCAGCTCAATCCCCCGGACCCCCAGCCGCCCGACCCGAACAATCCCCAACCGCCGGAGCCGCCCCAGGTGACACCGGAGGACCTCGCCGGCCTCGAGAAGGTATGGAGGCTCGTCGTGGGCTATGATTCGGATTTCGCCGGAGGTCAGTTGAAGCTCCACGATCCTCTTCCCGTGGGTGAAGGGGCAAGAGGTGGGGCCAACGTGTACCTCTCGAGGAACGAGTTCGACAGTCTGTGGAACATATTCGAACTGGAGGACGGGGATATCGGCACCCATAGATACGGGATGACGGCCGCTCCCTGGTCCATCGCGGAGATCGACTCCCCCAAGAACGTCGAGGCGGGCACCGAGTTCCAGATATCCGCAAATATCACCTACCAGGCGCCACCGGTCATGACCGGCGTAGGAGCTCAGAGCCCGACCGCATATCTCAAGCTCCCCGAGGATTTCTCGATGGCGGAGGGAGGACAGTCAAAGACCCTGCGGCTTTCCTCTCCGCGCTCCTTCGATGTCGTGACGTGGAACGTGATGGCCCCCGACAGGACATACGTCGGCCAGGATTACAGGTTCTTCATCAATGCAACGGGCACCGTCGTCGTGTCGGACCCGGCACACCGCGACAACGTAGGTGCTTCGGCGAGCTTCGAGGTGGAGGCCTTCGGCTTCCTCAATCACCCGCCGCAGATAACAAGCGCTAGCGTGGACCCGGATTACATTCCAGACGACGGATCGAGGCAGCCTCTTTTCACATGTATGCCCACAGATGAGGACGGCAATCTCTACAGGATAACCATAGACATGTCGCCGATAGGAGGAAGCGCCGACCAGAGGATGTACGATGACGGGTCCAACGGCGGAGACCAGATCGAGGAGGACGGCATCTACAGCTACAGGTTCACCAGGGAAGCCCCAGTCGGAGAGTGGACCTTCAAGATGACGGTAAGGGATTCCAAGGGTGCGGAAGCCTATGCCAACGTTACCCTGAACGTCGATCCGCTGTCCGAGTTCACCGAGCCGCCCGAGATAGTCGACTCCGGAGCCGACCCCGCAATGATCCCTAATGACGGGGTCACGACCGCAACGATATGGGCGTTAGTGCAGGATGCGGAGAACGATATCGAAGAGGTGATCGCGGACCTGACCCCGCTTGGCGGGGAGAACGACCAGGAGCTCAATGATGAAGGGGTGGACGGAGACCTCTTCAGCAAGGACGATAACTACAGCTACGCGTTCGCGGTCAGCCCGATCATACCGCTTGACAAGTATCAGATAGAGATCACCGCCATAGACGAGACCGGACATGAGACCGTGGAGAAGGTTTGGGTGGACGTGGTCCTGCCTCCTGTACCTCCCACCATCACGGAGGTAATCGTGGACCCCATCACGGTTGTCAACGACGGCAAGGAGAAGGTCCAGGTCATTGCCACCGTAGAGGATGACAACGATGATGTGGAGGAGGTATGGATCGATCTCACACCCTTGAGGGGGAGCTCCGAGGCGAGGATGAGCTACGAGGGCGGAGACGTGTGGTCGCTCGAATTCACCGTGGACGAGAGCGTCACCCCGGGACAGAAGAACAGGATAGAGGTCACCGCAAGGGACCTCACGGGGCTTCTCGCCACCGGATCGTTCTCGCTCACCGTGGAGAAAGCGAACTCGCCCCCCAGGATAGATGATCTGACAGTGTCCGGTATGGAGGTCGAGGCGGGGGACGAGGTCACCGTAATGGTGAACGTCTCGGACGAGGACTTCGAACCGATGACGGTCGAGGTGGACCTCGGTGCGTTCCTGATAGAGGACATACAGCTCCTTGACGACGGTGTGGCCCCCGACGAGGAGGCGGATGACGGTACCTTCAGCGGCACTTTCGAGGTGCCGATCCTGGTTTTCACCGGAAATCATACGATCACGATAACGGTGAGGGACTCGAGCGGCGGTGTGACCTCCCAGGATCTGGTCCTGATGGTCGTGGAATCGGAAAGCTCCACTTCCGATGTCGATCTGGGGAACATCGCATACATCGGATTGCCTATAATCGGACTCGTGATATTGATCGGGCTCGTTGCCGCCGTGGTGATCAGGAACAGAATGAGCGGGAAGCCAAAACAAATGACACAAGGATTTCCCCCCGGACGTCCTGGTATGCCTCCCCCGAGGAACTTCGCACCACCTCCGATGGGTCCAAGACCCATGAGGTGATCCCATCAGGTTCCGATCCGAAGGAAAGCTCCTGGACAGACCGTGTTTCTGGAATGAGGACGGGAGGCTCAAACTGATCGATCAGCGTGAACTTCCTGGAAGAGTGTCGATCATCGAGGCGGGAAGCTTGAAAGAGCAGGTGGAGGCCGTCAATACGCTTGCGGTGAGGGGGGCTCCTGCCATAGGTGCCTTCGGTGCGTTCTCACTTTCACTTGCCATCTCCAGGGGAGAGGACCCCGGTACCGCCTACGGATCGCTCATCGGCTCGAGGCCTACGGCAGTGGACCTGCGGAACTGCCTCGATGAGGTTATGGGGGCGTTCCTCGAAAACGGAAAGGATGGGGCTTCCGATGCCGCATCGGGCATCTATGAGAGGACAATCGAGGCGTGCAGACGCATCGGAAGGACGGGAGCGAGGCTGCTCCCGGATAATGCAAGGGTCATGACCCACTGCAACGCCGGCGCACTTGCATCCATCGACTGGGGAACGGCCCTTTCACCCATACGGGTGAAGGCGAGAGCCGGCGGCGATCCCTTCGTGTGGGTCAGCGAGACTAGGCCGCTCCTCCAGGGTGCCAGGCTTACATCCTGGGAACTCCTTGAAGAAGATATTGAACACCGGATCGTTGTGGATTCTGCCTCTGGCTATCTTATGAGGAAGAGGGATGTTGACCTCGTCATCACGGGAGCCGACAGGGTCTGTGCCAACGGGGACTTCGCGAACAAGGTGGGCACCTACGAGAAGGCTGTATTGGCCAGGGAGAACGGTGTGCCGTTCTACGTGGCCTTCCCGAGGACGACCATTGACCGATCCTGTGCGTCGGGAGCGTCAATTCCCATCGAGGAGCGGGACGGAGAAGAGGTGACCGCATTCAACGGATCGAGGACCGCCCCGGCAGGGGCCAGGGCTTTCAATCCCGCCTTCGATGTGACACCCGGAGAACTGGTCTCGGCGTACATAACGGAGGATGGAATCTTCACGCTGGACGAGTTCAAAGAAATTTTTTAAAAAAAAAAAAAAGGCCCCGCTCGTGCGGGGCATCTCGGATCACCTGGACACGGACTACTCTTCAGCATCCTCGTCCTCGGGCCCTTCACCGTCCTCCGTTTCCGGTTCCTCCTCAAGTGGCTCCTCCTTGGGTCCGGCGATGATCAGGGCTATACCAACCAGGATGAGAACGGCCGCTATCACGTATAGGACTATCGGGATGGTCGTCCCGTACAGAGCGATGGCATCGTCGACCTTCTTCGATTCCTCCCCGTGATATTCCACCGAACCCCTGTACTCACTGCCCTCCGGATCCTCGTCCAGCTGTTTGTAGTAGACGTGTGCGACCTCGTTGTTGACCTCATCGCTCGTCAGGAGGTTGTTCATGCCGTGGAGTATCATAAGGCCTTCAAGCTGCCCGAGGAGAGCAAGGGTCGCCTGGACGTTCGCGATCATTCCCGCTTTCGTCGTCTCGTTGAAGGTCAGGTGGAGATCGAGGGCGGGTGCGTCACCATCGGCCACATCCAGAAGTCCCTGGGTCACTGCGGCCTTTCCGACGTTGTAGGCCACTTCCATGTCGTAGAGCTCCATATCCACGTGGAGTACCTCAACTGCCATCCGGGACAGCGCCCATGCCATTACCTGGCTCCCCATGGCGGCGGCTTCCTTAGTGGCCTCATCCGCCGCGAAGGTCAGCATGAAATACCCCGGGTCCGGAAGCTGGGAGGCATTCTCAAGCATTATATCGACAGTCACATCAAGGACCATGCCCGAAACCTTGTCGACGAGATAGTTGTACCACATCGTAAGATTGAAGTTCATCCCGCCGTAGCCTATCAATGCTCCGTCGACAACCTCCATGCCGGTCCAGTTGTACGCCACGGTGGTATCGGTCTCATCGCCCCTGAGAGCGGCGGAAACGATGGTGTAAGGTCCGAGGGTCTGGGCCATCGGATAAGCCGCCTCCGTCGGTGAATACGGGAACAGGAAGTACAATCCCATACCTGTGCCGTTGGGATAGAGCATCTCGTGGGTCATGGTATCGATCAGTATGATAGATTCGTCCGGCGGGAGGAAATCCGTTCCGTTCTCGTACTTCGTGGTCTCGCTGATCGTTATCTGCGTGGTCCCCTCGCCCGCTTCGGATCCAACGAGGACCTGCGACGCAGTTATGTCATCGGTCCCGAACCTGCCCTTGATGGCCATGGTGGAATTCAGGTTGTCCCAGAGGTATTCGTAGGTCGGTGGGACTATGCTCACGGATGTCATCTTCTCGACATGCAGAACGGTCCCTGTGTCTATGTCCACGATATAGGTCGTGCTTCCGGTATAGAGTCCCGTCGCCCCGGGAAGGCCCGGATCGTTTCCCATGAGAGCCGCGACAAGCTGAACGTAGTCAAGTGAATGGTTGGTCAGGGACATCTCGTACTTCGCAGCCTCGAGGCCGTTGAAATCGAGCTCCTCCACCAGGATTGCCGGCATTACCGCACCGAGATCGGTGTTGTACATCGAGTACATGGGCGTCACATCGCCTGTCTCGTTGAGAAGTCCAACCGGGAAGGTGAACTTCGCTCCGGCCCTGTCCACGGTGGACCAGTTCCCGGCTTCCACGTAGTCCATGGTGACCGCGTTCACGCCGAACCTCGCGACCGAGGGCTCCTCCATGGGCATGCCTCCATAATACTTGGTGACGGTCTCCTCGATCATTGCCACCGAATAGGTCATATCGGTGTATCCGGTGCAGTTGATCATCTGCTCCACGACGATGTCCATCGTGGTCGTGTTCATTGTGATGGGATTCTTCTGGATGATGGTCGCATTCATGTGGATGGTCTTGTTGATCATCGACGTATCGGTGGGCAGCCTCCTCGCAGGCTGCGGCCTCCAGTTAACGACGTGTTTGTCCACATCGAGGACGATCCCGGTCGTCACCTCCACCCAGTAGGTCATCTCCATCGAAGAGACGCCGCCGGACAGGTACGTTTCGTTCTCCACATCGATCACGTACTCGTAGGCCAGTAGTTCTCCGAAGGTCCTGTTGCCCACGTACTCCGCGGTGAGTACCTTTCCGAAACCATCATCCCAGATCATATAATCCTTCATCTCCACACCAGTGGGCGGGAACAGGTAATGACCTGTCCTTCCCATCCCGGCATGGCTCCCGTCGGTGGCGTTGAACATGACCTGCACCGCGGACCCAAGTATGTCGATGCTTGATCCGTCGGGTGCATAGACGTTGACCTCGTCATCTGCCGTGTAGACATAACCGTCACTCTCAACGACCTCGACCGTCCTCTCGGCTGTTATCCCGTTCATGGGGATGAAGGTCCCTGTGGTCTGATCGAAGAGGGTCAGCGAACCCTCGAAGCCCGATGTCGACATGAGATCCGAGGGATAGATCACCTCGGGGATGTCCGGAAGCTCCGGGAGGTAGAGATACTGATGGAGCTCCTTCGCGTAATCAACTATCGCTCCGGTGGTCGGATGAACCCATGCTTTCTCCCAGCCTTTCAGATACATCTTGGTATCCTCTGCGAACGGGCCCAGCATATCTGCCAGCGACGAAGGGAGAGGAACCTCCCATCCTCTGTCCTCGGGATCGTCGAGGTCCCCGACCCAGCCCTGGAATTCGTAGCATTCCACTCCCCCTTTCTCCTCTTTGCCAAGGTACTGGGCGGTCGTCCAGTGGAGGATGTCCGAACTCCAGATCTGATAATCCTCCTCTTCCGCGGGTATGGGAAATACGTAGTTCACGTTCTCCGATCCGGGAATGTCCCTCGTATATCCCTTCTTGGACCCTCCGATGATGTTAACATTGTAGAGCGTCAGTTTCTTCGGATGGACCTCGTAGTTCGTATCACTGTAAAGGTCATCGAGCGGTGATGAGGTCTGGTTATCCGTGGCCGTGATATTCGAGTTTATGTAGATATGGCCCTCACCGGCTTCCCCCGCATAGGTGACATGCCTGTCGGCCGTGAACTCGATCCTGTCGGTCTGACCCGTGGCGGTATTGAGCTTGTTCATCCATCCGCCGTAGAAATAATGCTTGTCGAGATCGTCGGGGATCTCTGCGTCATCCAGCAGGCCAGGCACATAGGAGAACATCAGGAATCCACCGATCCCGCCCATGATCAGGCCCAAGACTATAGCTAACACACCAAGTATCTTCAATGCATTTCCCATGAACAACACCTCGTTTCTCAAATCACCAGGAATAGAGATCCCCGGGAACCCAGCATGTTGTAGGAAATTTATACTATATAAATTAGACATGAAATCCCGGGGTGGGGACCACAAAACTATCCCTTAACAGCGTTGTATCGGTAGAAGGGTAAGTGCCTGCTCATCGGGAGATCGCAACGTCCGGGCGTCTTGTCGAGAACATTTATTTAGGGTCTGGATAATCACCGGAGGATGCGTCCTTTCCTCTATCTCCTACCGGAGAGGATATTCATACTGCCTCTCATCCGGCGCTACCTTATCAAGGAGGAGCTCGGCAGGGAGAACATGACCAGGACCACACCTTATATCTTCGCCGTGAACCACAACTCACATCTGGATGAGTTCGTCACCATGCCCGCAATCATGATGTCGACGCGAAGGAACACACATTTCTTCGCGGACAGGAAGCACTGGTTCGAGGGCAAGATCTACTTCAGGTTGATGGCGCTGAGGTTCGCGGCCATACCGGTCGACAGGGGGAAGGACGGCAGCGATGATTCCCTCAGGAAAGGAGTGAAATACCTCAAGAAGGGGCACAATGTCATCATCTACCCCGAAGGCACGAGAGGTGACTGTTTCGATCTGGGGAAAGGGAAGGTGGGGGTCGCCAAACTGGCCTTGTGGTCGG
>JBLIRL010000038.1:0-20252 GCA_049472275.1 Thermoplasmatota archaeon
GAAGATTGCCGGACTTCTGTCCGAGCTGTCCAGGCTCATAGAGTTCAAGCTGTCCGATCCGACCACCTCCAACGACACGTTGCGCCGGGAGTTGATTGCGGTCATACCCCCGGTCATCAATCCGTCATAGTGGAGCTTCCGCATGAGGTGGTGATATTCACGGGTGATGTCTCCCCTCTGAAGGTCAACCATGAGAAGAAGTATATCGTAGGGGTCCTCTACAACCCGGTGGATGCATTGAACTCGCTGGAGCTGATCGATGATCTCAAGTACCGGTTCGGCAAACCGGTCCGCTATGTCTACAGTCACGAATGAGGTGGATTCCGTTGCTATCCGAGAGGGATATGAAAAGAAAGGTCAAGGAAGAGGCTTCGAACGATCCCGACAGGTTCTTTCCCACCGAAAAGATGAGGGAGCTTGGTCTCGAGAGGTATCGCTGTCCCAAATGCGGAACCAATTACTGGACTGCCGATCCCGAGAGAGAGACCTGCGGTGAACCGATGTGCGAGGGAGGTTATTCCTTCATCGGAAGAAAGAACTGTGAGCAAAGGATGGATTTCATCGGTGTGTGGAAAAGGTTCTCCGACCTTTTCGAGAGACGGGGCTATACTCCCATCACCAGATATCCCTCCATCTCAAGATGGAATCCCACATCCGAGTTCACGCTTGCTTCGATAACGGATTTTCAACCTTATGTGGTGAGAGGTGCCGTCAGTCCGCCGGCCAATCCTCTGGTCGTCCCTCAGACCTGTCTCAGGTTCAACGATGTCGACAATGTCGGCATCACGGGCAGGCACAACACCGGTTTCATAATGATCGGTCAGCATGCCTTCGTTCCCGAGGAGGAATACGATCAGCCCAAGTACTTCGATGATATCCATGCATGGCTCATCGAGGGCATGGGTATACCACTTCGAGATATCGTATACCATGAGGACGCATGGGCCGGAGGGGGAAACTTCGGTTGTTCGCTGGAATTCTTCTCCCGCGGTCTTGAGATCGGCAACCAGGTCTACACGATGTACGAGAGGGTCGGGGATGACCTCAAAGGCCTGGATATCAGAGTTCTCGATATGGGGATGGGACAGGAAAGGCCAGCCTGGTTCTCACACGGTACTCCCACCGCCTACGAGCCCAACTTCCCGACTGTGATGACCAGGTTGTTCGACATAGCTGGCATAAATGAGTTGGGTGAGGAGAAAGAGATGCTGACGAGGTTCCTTCCCTATTCCGCACTCCTCAACATGGACGAGGTGGAGGATGTGGACGTTATATGGGATGATATCGCAAGGCGTGTGGGCGTTGATGTGAAACCGCTCAGGGATGCCGTTCTCGTCCATGCCGGCCTCTATTCGATCGCCGATCATTCACGGGCGCTTCTCTTTGCCCTTTCCGACGGAGGTCTGCCTTCGAATTCCGGCGGCGGTTACAATCTGAGACTGATCTTTCGCCGGGCGCAGGAAGTCATCTAGAAGTACGGCTGGAACCTCGATATGGGAGAGGTAGCACAATGGCATGCCGATTACCTGGTCCCGCAGTTCCCCGAGATGCTGGAGGCGATCCCGGAGGTCCAGGAGATCCTGGACCACGAGCTTAGGAAACACCGGGCGAACAAGCAGAAGGCCCTTTCCACCGTGGACCGTTTGAAGAAGAAGGAGCAAGAGGGTAAGAAGGTCGGAATAGATGACCTTCTTCGTCTGTATGATTCCCAGGGAATAACTCCCGACCTCCTTGTCTCCCAGGGACTGGATGTCAAGGTTCCATCGGATTTCTACAAACGCGTTTCGGAGCTTCACGAACAGGGTCCCACACAGGCCCAGACCCATAAGGACGAGGTCCTGCCCTTCAAGGAGATGTCCCCCACCGCTGTTCTATATTATGATGACTATCTCGACCTTGAGTTCGAGGGGGAGATCCTCGAGATCATCGATAACAACCTCCTTCTGGACAGGACCTCATTCTATCCCACTTCCGGCGGACAGCTGCACGATGTCGGATGGCTTCGCGGTCCAACTGAGATCGAGGTGATCGAGGTCTTCAAACAGGACCATCTGATCGTCCATAGGGTGAAAGGGGACCTTTCCGGGTGGAGGCCCGGGCTCAGGATCAGGGGAAGGATAGAAGAGGTTAGAAGGAGGCAGCTCGCTCAGCACCATACTACCACTCATATTATAAACGGGGTCGCCAGGAACGTTCTGGGGAACCATATCTGGCAGGCGGGTGCCGAGAAGACCGAGGAGAAGGGTAGGCTCGATATCACTCATTACGAGACCCTTGACAAGGACCAGCTTGAGGTCCTCGAGAGGAGGGCGAACGATATCGTCAGCAAGGGCATTGAAGTGAGGTCCATGATCCTCCCAAGGAACGAGGCCGAGGAGAGATACGGGTTCAGGCTCTATCAAGGGGGCGCAGTTCCGGGAGAGCGACTGAGGATAGTATCCATCGATGGTCTCGATACTGAAGCCTGCGGAGGCACCCATCTACGCAACACATCCGAGGCTGTAAGGATAACCATGATGGGCACCAAGAAGATACAGGATGGGATTCTGAGACTGGAATACGTTGCCGGAAAAAGGGCCCAGGAGATGTACGAGGAGGACATATCCGAACTCTCTGCGATAATGGGCCTTATAGGAGTGCAGGACCCGGACATGGTAGTTGAAAGGTGTGAGGGTATATTCTCGACATGGAAGAGGCTGAGAAAGTTCAATTCGAGGTCCAGGAAGATGGATCCGACCGAATTATCCGTAGCTATCGAAGAGGTCCGTTCGGATATCGAGGGAAACGCAGCGATGCTAATCCTTGACCACTGGAGGTCGGTGGGTTCCCCGGAACAGCGGTCCGACGATTTCCCGAGACCGGACCTGACCGTTACAAGGCCCCAGGAATACCTTCAACAGGCGTCCTCCGTTTTCAAGGTGCAGAAATCACAGCTGTGGAGGACCTCTTTGAGGTTCCTGAAGGAAATGGGATCCTGGCTGGAAGATATGCGATAGGTCCGCATCTCTCGCTCCCGCTCTCCGGTATTATCAAATCCAAACACTGATAAGGAAGTTTTAAAAAGGGGAGGCATTCGATGTGAGACCGTTACGGATAGGTGTCATTTGCCCATGAGCAGATCTGAGACCCATATCCAGATCAAGAGGAATCTCCATGATGGAACATCCGGTGTGTTCGATCCGATGCCTCCATACCAGAGCAAGATCTCATCCGGGGAGCTACCAAAAATCCTTTGATGGGGGGATCCCGGGATGAGGTCCGTCCTTATCGTTGACGATGAACCATTCATCCACCAACTCTACAAGGATATCCTCGAACTTAACGGCTACCATGTGCTTGCCGAGGCCTATGACGGCCTGGAAGCGATCGAGATCTACGGCAATCTGGTTGACAAACCGGACATAGTGATAATGGACCATCGCATGCCCAACAAGGATGGGGTCGACACGACCATCACACTCAAGGAGATGGACCCCGATGCCAAGATAATCTTTGCCTCGGCGGATTCCACGATTCGCTCGAGAGCGCTTGATGCAGGAGCCGTGGAATTCCTGAGCAAACCCTTCCAGATCAACGATCTCATGCGTGTCCTCAACAATATAATTTGAGATGCAGCAATCGATAATTTTAATTAGGACGATCTCCAGTTGGGGGTTCTGTCGGGAGAAGGTGGGCGACCGACGGTGGTCCTTGACGACCGCTGGGGAAAGTCCTCCCTCCTCAAGGCATCGGGGCCCGGTGCAAACCGGGAGCGCGAGAGCGCTGGCAATGGAGCAGAAACGGAACCTGCGTGTCATGTGGGATGAAGGGTCGGACCCGGACGTCGATGCGTGAAGGATGAAACGGCCAACCCCCCGGGAGCAAGCCCAAATGTCCGATGAGACCCGCCTTGGGATCGGAAGGTAGGGTGCGAAGGTAGATGTCGCCAACCCCGCATTTAAACGCTGCGGGGATAACAGAAGGAGGCTTACGGCCTTCACCCGACAACCCTTTTCTGTCCGTATCACCTTGGGGTCTGGGAAACAGTTTAATTAGAGGTCCCTACTTCCGACAGAGAAATCCGGAGATGGTCCGGAAAGACCCACCCCCTTGGTGATAGACATGGCGAAGGATAACGAACCAGAGGTTTCACAGCAGATGGAGCAGGGCATTGCCCAGATGGACCAGTTGAAGAACCAGATCGAATCTCTGTCAATGCAGAGGGAATCCCTATCGTCGGTCATCCTCGATTACGATAGGTCCGTGCAGGTCCTGACCGCCATGGTTTCGTCATCATCCGATATATTCCTCCTTCCACTCGGTGGCCAGGTCTTCGTGAACGCCAGGATAACGGATATGGAGAAATGCATCGTTGACCAGGGTTCGGGGGTCCTCATGGAACGGAATATCGAAGAGGCGATAGAGCAGGTCAAGGAAAGGAAGGAGAAGGTGAAAGGAGCGGTTGCGAGCATCGACAGGTCCATTCAGGAGCTCATGTCAAGATATCAGGAGGTCACACAAAGGACCCAGAAGATCTACGATCAGCAGATGAGGTCGGGCCCCGGTCCGGAGAAGACCTTCTAGGAGTGAAAACGATGTTCAAGAGCCTTAAGGAAAAGCTGAACATATTCAAGAAGAAGGCCAAGGAAGAGATTCAGAGCGAAGGCCCGGTGAAGGAAGAGAGGAAGGAGGACGGATCGAGGCCTGCGAGCAAGTTCGCCAGAAAGGCCATGAAGAAACATAAGGAGGGTAAGATGGACCAGAACCTCGGTCCCTCCGTGGGGAAGGACGGGGAAAGCGGGATCACTCTTGATTCATCCATGAAGAGCTCGGGACTGAAGGGTGATACGCTCTTGAAGACCGGGGCTCCGATCGTCGATGACAAGGGAGGCCTTTTCGCCAAGAAGATCTCTGATAAAAGGCTGGATGAGGTACTTTTCGAACTCGAACTTGCCCTGATGGAATCCGACGTTGCCCAGCCTGTAGTTGAGAGGATCAAGGAATATCTTAAAGAGGAACTGACGGGGGCACGGGTGGACCGCAAGACCGACCTTGACTCCCTGATCGAGAATGCGCTGAAACATTCCATCAGCAAGGTCCTTCATACGCAGACCTTCGATTTCGACGAGTTCATCAAGGCCACGGAAAAGCCGGTGGTGATCATGTTCGTGGGAGTCAACGGGACAGGAAAAACCACGGCCATCGGAAGGATAGCCTACAGGCTCAAGAAGAACAATATCTCGTGCGTGATGGCCGCGGGCGACACCTTCAGAGCTGGTGCGATCGAACAGCTTACCAAGCATGCCGACAACCTGGGATTGAAGATCATCAAACACAAGGCGGGTGCGGATCCCGCAGCGGTCGCGTTCGATGCCATAGAGCATGCAAAGGCAAGGAAGAAGGCGGTGGTTCTTCTTGACACTGCGGGGAGAATGCAGACAAATATCAACCTGATGGATGAGATGAAGAAGATCAACCGCGTGGCAAGACCCCATTTGAGGATATTCGTCGGTGATGCCCTGGCGGGGAATGATGCCGTGATACAGGCACAGAAGTTCGACGAGGCCGTGGGTGTCGACGGTGTCATTCTTACCAAGATCGACGCGGATGCCAAGGGCGGGGCCGCCCTTTCCATAGCATATACCATAGGAAAACCCATACTGTTTATCGGTACGGGTCAGGATTACGGGGACCTCAAGGTTTTCGATCCCAAATGGATGACCGACAGATTGTTCGAGGAGTGATGGATGTCTACCATTGCCGATACACTGGGCGAGGCGATCAAGTCTCTGGGACTTCCGTGGTGGGGGAACTGGATATCGGTGGTCCTTGTGGCCATGCTTCCGATAATCGAGCTCCGGGGAGCACTGCCCATAGCAATAGGACTGGATCTGCAATGGGGTGTGGCAATGGTTCTGTCGCTGATAGGGAACCTCATCCCGGTTCCGATACTGATGGTCTTCTTCGGCAGGGTGGAGAAGTTCCTGAGGAGATGGAGGTTCTTCCGGGTGTTCTTCGACAGGCTCTTCGAGTCCACTCGCAGGAAAGGTGAGAGAAAGGTTCAGGTATGGGGGGAGATAGGCCTGATACTTTTCGTGGCGGTACCTTTCCCGGTAACGGGGGCCTGGACGGGTACGCTTGCGGCCTATCTTCTGAAACTCAACAAGAAGCGGGCCTTCCTTTCCATCTTCGTTGGTGTGGTGATAGCCGGTTTCATTATGACGATTGTCTCATATGTCCACTGGATATGGGGTGTCGTTATCATTGTCGGTCTTGCCTTTCTCCTGGTCCTGATATGGAAGATCGAGGATTGGTTGATCCTGAGGAATACTTCCGCTTGAGCATCACACTAGGTGTGATGTGCGGGACCGGTTGCCAATACATTTGTGATACACGGGTTCATCAATAAATATCAGGGGATCGATCGTTCCCGGCTTCCTCGGCCGTTCGAAGGAAGCGATATGTAACAGAATGAACGGAGGAAATGAAATGAGCCTAAAAGCGATCGGAGACGAAGAGCTCCTTGATTATGTTGTGGAAAAGGATTTTGAGGACACCGTTGCGAGGATCATCCTCTCGTCGGTGATGCAATTCCCTGACGGGGTCGGCAAGGTCAGACTCTCGAAGCTTCTCAGGGCCAGGGACCCTGGCTACGTGATAAGTTCGAGGTCCGATCTCCGGGAGGTGTTCGGAAGGTTGAGGCTGCTTGATGGCGACCAGGTCCTCGATTTCATGGAATCACTGGTAAGGCTTTCACTCCTCGATATCGAGGACCCCGAATTCCCGAGATTGGTCGTCACCAAGAAGGGAGAGAAAGCCCTGGTCGGCACCAAACAGATACCGGTGATGATACCCTGGCCCCTTCCCTCGAAGGAGATACCTTTTCCGGTGGACGAGAAGGCCTACGATGAACTGAGGAATGCAAGGAACAGGATGGCAAGGGACGAGAACCTTCCTCCTTACTGCATAGCATCCAACCTCAGCCTCGTCGAGATGGTCAACAGGGGAGTATCAACAAAGGAAGAGCTGCTGGAGATCCGCGGTTTCGGTACGGGAAGGGTGGAGAAGTACGGAGGCGGACTTCTCGATGCCCTGGATATATGATCTCCGATGCACATGTGTAAAATAGCTTTAATATCGCGCAAATGGATGTTGTAAACAGATTCCATCCACCCCGTGACAGTGGGAACACTTTCATCACCTATGTTCGATACTGTCACGAAAGAGCACGGCCCTGCCGTGCTCTTGTCTTTTCATGCTCTCAACAACAAGATCGCTTTGTGATCCCTAAACCCCGAGAGCGATCCTGATAAGGTCCCTGGTACCGGGAGCGAAACCCAGGACCAGTACAGTCAGTTTGACCAGAGCGAGAAGGTGGGGGTTCTCCCGGGATTCCTTTTCCATGGTGATGTCCATCATGTAGAGTGCCGGTATGAGGAATACGAGCTTCAGCGGAAACATGACTAGACCCGGATAGGGGAAACCCCACCCATCGATGATCCCCATCAATCCGGACGGTACCACATGCTTCTCCGTATAATCGTAGAAATCTATGCCAACGAAGGTCGCCGAAGCATCGGTCATATGTCCTGCGATAATCATGATATTGACCGGAGCGAGAAGCCTTCCGATCCTTTTATCACGTTTCGCGGCGATCCTGAGCCCCGCATATGTGATAAGGCTGGTGGCGAGGACCAGTCCAATTATACCGAGTCCTCCATATAGGTGAGAATCCGGTTCGGTGCCTCCGTGTCCGGCAACGTATGAATCATACCATTCTCCGCCGGCAGCCCATATCACATACAGAACACCGACGAAAATCATCATCTCCAGCCAGAACAGGCCCAAAGTTTTCTCCCAGCCTTCTTTCTTCCAGATGTGATTGATACCAACTACGATGAGTGTTATGACAAGGAAGGGGTAGATAGGAATGGTCCCGTTGAACCATGACGGAAATGCGGAAACGATAAGCGATACCAGAAGTCCCGGCAGGAATAGGAGGGTTCCCGATGCTTTGCGAGCAATTTCCCCTTTCCTCTCTATGAGATATGCGACTACGAGAGTTCCCAGTGTGGTCAATCCAAGGAAGACGTAGATTATCGGTGAGATGAAGATGTACTGCAGTGGTTCGTTGAAGAGTTCCATGTCCTCAAGGACCCGGGATGCGGGACCGATGACGATAACGGGGGAAATGGCCAGGAAGAAACCGGTCCCTACCCGGATATCAAGCTTCACGAAAAGCCTGTGAATGAAGTAGGCGGATGTGGCCAGTATGATCCCGTAGGTGAGTGTATCCAACCAGTTGTACGATGATGTGATATCGCCCGCATCGCCACCAGCATCCGCAACGATAGGCCCCCAATAGTACTTCCACAGGAGCCTGTCCCAGAAGAGATCGGGAAAGAGCAGGCATCCTATGATCACAAAGAGGATGGTCCCCGCAAGACCGCCCACGACCAAAAGCTCTATCTTTGTCCTTCGTTCCACTCACCCGTATCGCATTATGATTTAAAATGAAAATGGAACAGGGAACTGTCTTCACACATCTTTTCTCGGTCCTGCCGATCCATTCAGGGATCGGACCGATGACATACTTCCGGATGCATTTCAGTGAGCGTTGAAGGGGTTCTGTTCATCATCTCGCCGGGTTCCGGCGGAACGTCAAAATTTATTATTTGGTAACCTGGGCGATATATATATTTATAAGATACACGATAGTTCAGAAAACGAGAGGTACCGTATTCAGGCAGGGGGATTCAGATGTTCCAGAATACCATAAAAGGCTTGGACAAGATCTTCAGAACGAACAATTACGAGAAAATGATAATCATGGTCTCGGGATACACGGGTACGTTAAAATCTACCTTCACCTACAGCCTCATGTCCAGGTATCTTGAGAACAATCCCGACCAGATAGGGCTTTACGCAACCATCGAGGAATCCAAGGACTCGCTCCTGAAAAACCTGAAATCCATCGGTATCAAACCGAATGACAGGATCTTCATCGCGGATTACAACAGAACTCGGGAGATGTACAGGGAAGAATCCGAGAACACCGACTTTTTGGAACTCACGGAGAAGCTGATCATGTCGACGAAGGAGGAGAGGGGAGATGCCTTCACGATGTTCGCTCTCGATTCCCTCAATGCCCTGTACACGCTGACGAAGATGGATAACGATTACCTCATCCGCAAGAGGATCTACTATTTCTACAAACTCCTCAGGGACGCGGGTCTTACTTCACTCATACTCAAGGAGCTTCCGAGGGAGAACAACTACATGATCAGGGAGGATGAGAACTTCCTCGCCGATGGTGTTATTGAGCTTGGTATCAGGAGAACCCTGGAGGGGAAGAAGAGGTATGTCGAGGTCGTCAAGATGAGGCAGAACCAGCATTCGATGAAGCAGTACATCATCGATATAGACAAGGACGGACTCTCCATCATCGGACCCTCGGTTGACGATATGGGGCTCTAGTTACCTGAAATTAAAAAAAAAAGGCCCGGAGGTCACCTCCGGGCCGTTAGTCCTTCGGCTTCGATTCTTTCTCAATCCTCAGTATCTTCCTCTTCTTCTTCCTCGTTGAATCCACCGCTCATCTCCGCAAGAAGGTCCTTGAGAGACTTCTCCTTGTCCGATTCCACGGTAGAATCCTCGACGATCTCCTTTTCTTCCTCCGCAGCGAAGGTCTCGGCGGCAACCAGGTTCATCCAGTCATCCTCGGAACCATCCTCCACGAGCTTCACCTCGCGGACGATCGGCTCCCCATCCTCATCGAGTTCGGGGACACCTTCACCTTCCTTCGGTATTGTTCCTCCAGTGGTCTTCCCAAGTCCCTTTGGCTGCGGAGCAGTGGCAAGGGATGAATAGGGTGATTTCTCTTCCTTGATCATCTCCTCTTCCAGCCTTGCAAGATGTTCCTCCGATGCCTTCGGGCCTGACTTCTTCTTCTTTAACACGAGGAAGTACAGGGCTCCGATGACCATCATCAGGAAGACTATCCCAACGATCCCGAAACCGATCCATACTCCTATGTTGAGGTCACCCTCGTCATCATCGGTGATCACCTCCTCCTTCGGAAGTATGTCGAGCTGGATGCTCACGGTGTGGTTGATTCCCCACTGGTTCACGAAATAGAACTCGAAGGTGTAGGAATTCACGGGGGCGCTTGTAAGTATGTTCAGGAGTCCGGTTACCTCCTTGGTCTGGTCCGGCATTATCTTGTACTTGTTCTGCCGTGAGTCGAGGTCCTGCCAGTTGATGTTCGCCACGCCTTCGAGGGCAGATGTGGGAAGTATCCATGCATCTTCCCGGGCGGTATTGGTTATGGTGAAGGCAAGGGGTATGCCTGTCTGTCCCTGCCTGTACTTATGGATCCTTTCCTGGTCCGTCGATACGGCGAACTGAAAGCTCGAGTCGTCGGTGATGGTGAACTCCCAAATCCCGCTCAGACAGCTTCCGATCCATTCTCCCCTTGCCACCGGTATCACCGTCCAGTAATATCTGCCGAATGATAGGAACGGGGGTTCGTAGGAGGTATCGAAGGTTTCCGATTTCACGGTTTCGTCCCAAAGCTCAACCTGGGCCTTGACATTGGAGACGTAGACATTGTAGAGAACATCCTCGGGTGCAAAGAAATCGACCACCCATTCGAGCTTAACTTCCTCGGGATCGTCGAACTGGGCCCCATCCTCCGGTCCGGTCAGGTTGACCTCCGGGAATCTAAGTGATGTGTCCACGTTGATATTGTAGACCGGTGAGACGTAGGTCGTACCCGCCCCGTCCCTCGCCCTCACCTGGAAATAGTTCTCGTCGGAATCCGATAGCCTCGGGATGCCGTTCCTTCCGATGGTGACAATGAACTCGTAACTGTCTTTCTGGAAGGATGTCCAGAGGTCAGGCATGTACTTCCATGCATCCTGCCCTATCCAGCGGTCATCTCCCTGTCCGTCGTTTGTATATCGATACTGTATTGACTGGGAGATGATATGGGACCCTCCCATATCGGTGATGTTGACCTTAACGTCTATGGTCTCGTACGGGATGGTCTGATTGATGTCGGGGCTGACGATCCTGAACTGGATGCCCTCCATGTCGATAAGGACCGATGCCCCCATTGCGGGTCCGATGTTACCGACCTCATCCTCCGTCCAGACGAAGATTGTGTGTTCACCGGTCTTGTTGAATGTCAGTTCCAGCTGGGTGGAGTTCGCAGGCGTCCCCCCTCTGGTCCCGCCCCTGTCCTCGTCCGACCAGTAATACTGGTATATTCCCGACATGTCCTCTCTCGGAGCCTGCCAAGTCAGCCATAGATGCAGGTCGTTGTCGTAGACCACGGTGGGTTCCTCGGGATCCTCATCGTGGAATCTGAGGTTGTTCGGCGCTTCGGGTGAGATGCCGTCCATGCTCAGGTTCCATACCAGTTTCTCCTCTTCCGTGGCCTCGTTGACCCCCGAGATGTTTATCGTATAGGTCACATCGACGCTCGAGATGTTGGGTGATGTGTAGGTGTAATTGATCCTTTCACCTGGTACCTTCTCGAGAGTATCGATCCTATCGTTCTCCATCCAGAAGTCAAGGGAATATGTATCGGCGGGCGGGAAGAACTCCGTCGTGTCACTGTATGTTATGAAGGGTCCCGAAACGAGTATGTCCTCATCGGTTCGCACCCAGTCCTTGTCCTTGATGTCGCCCTGTAGATATCCGTATAAGGAGAGGCTTCCTCTGAACTTCAATGTACTGCGAACCCTCAGGAAATCCCTAACTATCAGCTCATCCTGTGAGACCTGTATTCCGAAGGCATTGACCCTCATGTTCCTTTCCACCGCGTTTCCCTTGTTGGTCCAATTCCAGTGGAACAGTATCTTTATCTCGATATCCGTGAACAGACCGCGCCAGTTCACAGTCGGGGTTCCGGCCAATTCGGCCACATCGAGAGGGTCCCACTCGCTCCACCCTCTTCTGCCTGCCTCGGCCTCGGTATGATTGTAGGTCAACCTGAAGGCGCCCTGTCTGTGGGGCAGTTCGAACTCTATCCTGCTCAGGTCCTGAGGGCCGTTCACCATCTTGATCGACGTCGAGAAGGTGTAGGGTCTGTACATCGCATATGCGACATCATCGGAATCGTCGGGATCCTCGAACGTGGCGGTCTGGATCGCCAGCCTCGGAGGGATGCCTATCTTCCAGATTCCGTCACTTCCACCACCGCCGAAGACCCACAGGTCTCTCGATACGGGATCGAAGTGGCTTGCGTGACCGTTGAGCGTTCCGGGGTTCGGGACCGGGTACCAGTCGGTATACCATTTGTCCTCCAGTATCCTGTATCTGACCAGATCGTCGTTGGCACCACCTGTCATGTAGAGCTCCCTGGTCAGCGGATCATAGTCGAGTCTCGCATAAGTCCTGGTGGAGGATGTCTGCGATAGCTCGAGCCAGGTCCCCAGCCTGACATTGTATCTCCACAGGTCCCTTCTCTCGGTAGGATTGGGTGATGTGTTCTCCGTTCCGCCGAACACGTAAAGATATCCAAGATCGTAATCGTAGACCATGGCTGAGCCGTATCTTCCCCCGGGCGAGGTTCCTGATAGAGAAAGCGGCTGGAAGATCTTCAGCAGAGGGTCGAATCTGTAGAAATCGTCGTATATCTCAATTGCAGAAGCGGTGGTGGGGTGATGGTATCCGCCGTACATGTAGATCTTGCCGTTGTCGGGATTGAAGACCATCTGAAATCCCTGTCTCTTTCCAGGTCCGGCCTCGCTCAGAAGCTCCGTCCATGTGTATGAGTTCAGATCGATCTTCCAAATGTCGTTGAGATCATAGTATCTCGTGTTCGGACCCTGTCCTTCGGTGTATCCTCCACCGTACATGTAAACGGTCATGTTCATCTCATCGAAACACAGCCCGGCCCTGGACCTTGAGTGGGGATTATCGGGCCCAGGATTGTAGAAGGGTCCGACCCATTCTTCCCCTGCGATGTCCCAGTAATAGAAGTATGCCGTGCCGTTATACCATCCCGTGTTCGGGCCGATGTAGTATATCCTCTGCTGGTCTGAGTCGAACGCGAAGATGCCGCCGGTTGCGGAGCTCGAGCTGTAGGTCAGCGGGAAGGAGGTCCAGGTCATGGATGTCATGTCCAGATAGTTGAGGTCCCTGTATCGTGAGCTTTGTGAACCTGAATAATACCTGCCCGCGAAGACCACGAAGCGGTCGATGTCGGGGGCATAATGGTTTGTATAGTAGAGCCTCCCGCTGGGAGCATCCGTGAAGGACCTGTTGGACCATGTGCCCAGCACAGTATCGTATGTCCATAGGACATCGTTCTCGCTGCTTCCCGAGAGCAGTCCGCCCCATATGTTGACGGTCCGGTCAGCGGGCCGGTAGAACATCCTTGAACCGTACAGTCTGTACATATCCGGATGAGTCGGTATGAACTGCCACTGGTTCAGGGGAATGTTGTAGACCCAGAACTCCGTCAGGTAGCCCATGTCCTCGTTGTAGCCTCCGTACATGTATATGTTGCGGTTCTGCTCGTCGATGCACATGTCGTGCTCGTATCTCTTGAGGACCCCGTCCGCCATCCCGTCGTTGAGGAGATTCAGCGTTGGGGTCGGCAGGGTGAGGTCTATCTTGTAGAACCCAGAAAGATTGTCCCTGTTCTGGCTCTGGTCACCCTGTCCCATATGTATGTAAAGGGAGGGCGGGCTCTGTGTGGTGTCGATGACCATGGGTGCTCTCGCCCTCCTCAGATAGGTCGGCTCAAGCAGTCCCGAAGAGATTCTGGCCCATTGCTCGGTGTTCAGATCGAACTCCCAGAGGTCGTCGAGCATGGAGTTGCTCTGGTATCCGCCGTAAACGTAGAGCTTCATGTTGACGCTGTCGTAGGCATCACCGAAATAACCCCTGCCGCCGGGATTGAAGGGCAGTTCGATGGAGTTCCATTTGTTCGTGTTGAGGTCGTAATAATAGAGCTCATCGTACCCGTTCAGGCTGTTCTGCCATCCAGGATAACCACCTCCGAAGACGTAGATGCGGTTCGCAGGAGCGAAATACACCGTCGCTCCGTTCTCCCCCCCGCTCGGGTAATGAAACCTCTTCCATGCCCTCCAGGGCTCGCTCCTTGTCGGGGCATCGGGAGGATTGAGTCCGAGTCCGGCTATCTCATCGTCCGTCAAAACGCGGGTCTCTCCAAGGTCCTCCTTCACCTCGTCGGTCCCCTCCGCGGTGGGAACTGCCACCTGAAGGTTGAACACCAGAAGAAGTGAAAGCAGGATAATCAAAGGCACCTTTAACTGGTTCGATTCGGATCTTTTCATGGGTACCACTCCTCTAGGACCACCATGAACATAATGGCTATACCAAAGAGCGTAAGTGTCGGATGCGATAATATACTTTTTGCATGGGTCTGGACAAACCATCATAGCCCCGGAAAAGACCTACCTTCCCAATTCTTCCCTTAAAAATCGAATAATTCTATCTCCCAGGGAAATGGAAATGGAACATTTCGAGGAGATGCCCTCCACCCCGGCATCCAGAATGCTGTCCAGTGAATCGAAGCAGGTCAGCAGCTTCCTCGCACGGGCATTCCCCACCCCCTCCACCTGCGTCAGAATGGTCATGTCCTCCTTTCTGAGTGATCTCTGGTATGTCAGAGCGAACCTGTGCGCCTCGTCTCTGATGCTCTGGAGTAGCCTGAGCGATGGGTCCGTTCGTTTGAGGACGATAGGTAGCGATCTGAGGGGAAGGAAGACCTCCTCCTCTCTCTTGGCGAGAGAGATGATGTCGGGGGGAGCGGTCATTCCAAGTTCCTCGAGAGCCTCCAGCGCGGCGTTCAGCTGGCCCTTGCCTCCGTCGATCAGGATCAGGTCGGGCATCTCGCCGTCTTGGTCTATCAACCTTCTGTATCTTCTCCCAACGACCTCTTTCATAGAAGCGTAATCATCATTCTTGGCCGTTCTTATCCTGAACCTTCGGTACCCGCTCTTCCTGGGTTTCCCCTGTCTGAACTGGACCATGGAGGCAACAGTACCGGTGCCCCCCAGATGAGAGATATCGAATCCCTCGATGACCGCGGGCACCTTGGCCAGACCAAGGTTGCGTTCCAGGAGCTTGATCGCATCCTCGCTGTGTGCCTCCTTCGACCTCTCGGCTTTGTATAGCTTGAGGTTCCTGGCCGCCATGTCGATCAGGGACCTTCTTTCCTCTCCCCTCGCCCTGACGATCCTTACCTTTCCACCTCTTTTCTCCGACAGGAATCTCTGGATCTCTTCCCTGCTCCCGGTCTCAAGGTCCATCCTGCCAAGAACGATGCTCGGAGGTATGTACCCCGATATGGCATAAAAGGAGTTCAGGAAATCCTCGGTGGGCCCCATGAGGGAATCCTCTCCCTCCAGTGAGAAGGACACCGCATCCACGACCCTGCCTTCCCTGACCTTGACCACCGTTGCAGCGTACCCCTCTTCGTCAACGTGAACGGCATCCACGTCTCCTCCTTTTATCAGAACGACCTTCTGGGATTCGCGCACCTTCCTCAGACCGTTGAGGATGTTCCTGATCATTGCGGCCCTTTCGTATTCCTCGGAGGCCGAAGCCTTCCACATGTCCTTATCGAGCCTCGAGAGGACCTCCTCGCTCTTCCCGGAAAGGAACATCCTCAGACCGTCGACTATCAGCGAGTAATCCCTCTGATCGATCCTTCCGCTGCAGGGTGCGATGCATCGGTCAAGGTGGTACTCGAGACATGGCCTTGATGGTCTGGATAGGTCCCTCCTGCAGGACCTTATCGGAAATAATTTCCTCAGCCAGCGAATTGACCTCCTGACCGCCCTCGGGTCCGAATGCGGTCCGAAGAACTCTCCCCTTCCTCTTTCCAGACCCCTGACATGCCGGATCGCCGGGAACACTTCATCGGTTATCAGTATGTAAGGGTAGGATTTATCATCCTTCAATCTGACATTGTATCTCGGTTTGTATCGCTTGATGAGAGTATCCTCGAGAACCAGCGCTTCCAGTTCCGTTCCCGTGGCTATCCAGTCGACGGAAAGGGCTTCACCGCGGAGCCTGATCTCCTTTTCGTTCTTCCTGTCCTTCAGATGTGACCTGACCCTGGCTCTGATATCTATCGCCTTGCCAACGTATAGCACCTTTCCCCCTTTCCCCTTGAAAAGGTATACGCCGCATTCATCTGGGAGCGTGGCAGGATCGGTCCTCATCGGATACTACTATGAGAAGGCTATATTTATTGGCTCTTGTAAAGGATGAACTACTCGTCATCGAACTCAATCTCGAACTCCTCTCCCAGTTCCTCGAGTTCCTCTGGTCTGTCCTTCCTACGGTATCTGGTGGGATCGAAGACATCTTCCTCATCCTCCTCCCATTCCTCGTCGTCCTCTTTCCCCTCATCCCCCGTTTCATTTTCCTCCTCCTCGGTCTCCTCGTCCCATTCTTCCTCCTCTTCCTCCTCGTCGAGCTCTATCTCCTCCTCCTCCGATTCATCTTCTTCTACTTCTCCCTCCGCCTCCTCTTCCTCCTCCTCGGTCTCCTCGTCCCATTCTTCCTCCTCCTCCTCCTCGTCGAGCTCTATCTCCTCCTCCGATTCATCTTCTTCTACTTCTCCCTCCGCCTCCTCTTCCTCCTCCTCCTCGGTCCCCTCGTCCCATTCTTCCTCTTCTTCCTCCTCGATATCGAACTCCTCTTCTTCGTCGAGATCGATGTTCTCCCCCTTATCTTTCCCCTCCCCGCCTTCTTCCCCGAATGAATCCTCTTCAGCATCCTCTCCATCGATATCTATCTCGAAATCCATTCCGTTCTCCTGTTTCTTTCCATCGGGAGAATAGACATCATCCTCATCATCCCCAAGGTCGCTTGCCGGTCTTCCCCATTCCGGTTCTTTCGATGCTTCATCGGGGCCCGCAGCATTCTCGAACTTCGAGGGGTCTATGTCAAATTCCTTCTCGCAGAACCAGCAGTACATAGTTCCGGAACTAGTTCTCTTCAGTGGAACGCCGCAGCTGGGACAGTTGGAACCTTTGCTGGCTCCCGTTCTAAATCCCTGTTGTGCTCCCTTGTCATCTTCCTCGACCCATGCGGTCCGTAGGGTGACTCTTCTTGGTGCGGACAATTGACCGATTCCTCCTGGGATGCATCATTCAATGGATTTAATAGTATAAAATCCCTGCAGTTCCAATTATTACTTTGATAGAAAACGGTACAGGGGCGCCTAACCGCAGGTCTTCCTGGATATTCTCAGTTCATCCTTTAGGTACTCGCCAGTATGGCTCCCTTTCGCGCTGGCGACAGTCTCGGGTGTTCCCTCGGCAACCACCTCTCCTCCCTCGTCCCCTCCCTCGGGTCCCAGGTCTATGATCCAGTCGGAGGTCTTAACGACATCCAGGTTGTGTTCGATGACCACCACCGTGTTTCCCTTGTTCCGCAGTCTCAAAAGGACCTCCAGGAGCTTGCTCACGTCATCGAAGTGCAGACCTGTGGTAGGCTCGTCGAGAAGGTAAATGGTCTGGCCCGTGGCCCTCTTTGACAGTTCCGTGGCAAGTTTGACCCTTTGTGCCTCGCCGCCGGACAAAGTTGGAGCCGGTTGTCCCAGTCGAATATAACCGAGACCGACGTCCATCAGAGTCTGCAGTTTTCTCCTCACTGTTGGAATGTTCTCGAAGAAATGCAGGGCTTCCTCAACGCTCATCTGGAGCACGTCAGCGATCGACCTTCCCTTGAACTTGACCTCGAGCGTCTCGTTGGTGTACCTCTTGCCCTTGCAGACCTCACATGGAATGTAAACGTCCGGGAGGAAATGCATTTCGAGCTTGATTATGCCATCCCCCTCGCAGTTTTCACACCTGCCCCCCCTGACATTGAAAGAGAACTGTCCCGGCTTGTATCCGCGGGCCTTTGCAAGCGGTGTCTTTGTGAATATGTCTCTTATGGGGGTGAAAGCCCCCGTATAGGTGGCTGGATTCGACCTTGGGGTCCGTCCGATTGGTGATTGGTCGATGACGATCACCTTGTCCAGATGCTCGAGTCCCTCGATGCTGTCATGTTCTCCCACGCTCTCCATAGATCCATGGAAGTGGTTCTTCAGGGCATTGAAGATGATCTCCTCGACCAGCGTGGATTTTCCCGAGCCGGAGACACCGGTCACGCAGCAGAACGTCCCGAGTGGTATCCTAACATCGATATCCTTGAGATTGTGGTGCCTGGCACCTCTGATCACAAGCTGGTTCCCGTCACCTTTGCTTCTCTTCTTTGGGACCGGGATGTGCTTCGTGCCAGACAGGTACTGCCCGGTGACTGACCTTTCGGAGGAACATATGTCCTCGACGGTACCCTCTCCAACAACCTCTCCCCCGTGTTCCCCCGCTCCCGGTCCCAGGTCCACTATGTGGTCTGCCTTCCGGATAACCTGTTCGTCGTGCTCGACGACTATTATGGTATTTCCAAGGTCCCTCAGATTCTCCAGTGTCTGGATGAGTCTGTGGTTGTCGCGCTGATGAAGGCCTATGGATGGTTCGTCCAGTATGTATAGCACGCCCACAAGCGAAGATCCAATCTGGGTTGCGAGCTGGATTCTCTGTGCCTCGCCGCCTGAGAGGGTCCCCATCGTCCTATCGAGAGTGAGGTAGTCCAGACCGACGTTCTTCAGAAAGGAAAGCCGGGCCCTGATCTCCTTCAGAATGAGGTCGGATATCTTCCGGTCCTTCTCGGAAAGCTGGTCGGGGATCTCGTTGAACAGCACAAGGCTGTCCCTGACGGAAAGTGTCAGGACCTCGTGGATGTTCATGTCCCCCACTGTTACCGCCAGGCTTACAGGTTTCAAGCGTGATCCCCCGCAAGCCGGGCAGGGCGTGAACCTCATGAACCTTCGATAGAAATCCCTTGCCATCTCGGAGTTGGTCTGCCGGTATCTCCTCTTGATCGTGGGGATGAACCCTTCGTACCTCCTTCTCTGTGACCATTCGTAGTTGGGAGCCCTTACATGAAGGGAGTAGGCGCGGTCGGTTCCGTAGAGGATCGAATCCTTTGCATGCTGGGGGAGTTCCTTCCACGGGGTGTTGATCGAGAAACCCATGTTCCTTCCGAGTGCCTCGAGCAGTCTGAGGTTGTAGGACCCGTCGGGGTCCGAGCGGTAAAGTGATATTGCTCCTTCGGCAAGCGATTTGGTCTGGTCCGGGACGAGCAGATCGGGATCGATATCCAGTATGTTCCCTATTCCCGAGCATTCCTCACAGGCACCGAAAGGGGAATTGAATGAGAACATCCTCGGCTCGAGGTCCGGGACCGAAACGCCGTGCACAGGACATGACATCCTCTCGGAGTAATACGTCGTCTGCCCCTTCCTGATCCCTTCGGCCTCCTCGATCACGACCATTCCCTCGGAGACCTTGAGGGATAGGGAGACGTCCTCGGTCAATTGCTCAAGGTGGTCCCCGTCCAGGACCATGGAATCCAGGATGATGAATATGTCATGCTTCCTGTTCCTGTCAAGCTCTATCCTGTCGCCAATCCTGTGCTCCTCACCGTTCACGAGAAGCCTCTGGAATCCCTTCCTTTTCAGGTCCGAAAGGACATCCTTGTGGGTCCCCTTCTTCCCTCTCACCATGGGGCAAAGGACTCGGACCTTCCTCTCGCCCTCCGCCATGATGGCCTCGATGATCCTGTCCTGGGACTGTGCCTCTATCTCCCTTGAGCATATGGGGCAGTGAGGGACACCTATTCTGGCGAATAGAAGCCTCAGGTAATCGAGTATCTCCGTCGAGGTCGCAACGGTAGATCTGGGATTCCTGGAGGGGGCATGCTGCTGTATGGAGATCGAAGGTGAAAGTCCTTCGATCGAATCGACGTCCGGCTTGTCCATCACGCCGAGGAAGGTTCTGGCATAGGACGATAGGGATTCGATGAATCTCCTCTGCCCCTCGGCATAGATGGTGTCGAACGCGAGGGATGATTTTCCGGAGCCGGAGAGTCCTGTGATCACCACCAGCTTCTCCCTTGGGATGTTCAGATCGATATCTTTGAGATTGTGCTGCCTCGCACCCTTGATGATCATGTCTCCCTCTGGCATGGGTTCGGGACCGGCTAGACGGAGCTGGGATAAAAAATTGACCCCTCGAGGGGTAGTGTGGAAGTGAAGGAATCCTCGATCCTTATTTCAGAACCTTGGATATGACCGATACGACCCAGTCCAGGTCCTCTTTGGTAACGACAAGCGGGGGGGCGAACCTTATTGTCTGCCCGTGCGTGTCCTTTGCGAGAATACCCTCATCCTT
>JBLIRL010000039.1:0-19858 GCA_049472275.1 Thermoplasmatota archaeon
ATCGTACGTGATTTTTTCGAAATGGAAGGCCGCTAGAATATGTCTGGAGGTTTTCTGGGACGGATCAGTCCCGCCCGTTTCATCATTCCCACCGCCCAGGCCGGCGATGATATCCCTTATGTCATCGGCCCCCAGCATGTTCTTGTCGGCCTCCAGATTGAAGACGAAGGCTGTGAGGCCCGGTATCATGATGAATGCAGCAACGTACATCGCTTTCTTGTTCTTCTCGAAAAGGAAAACGTTCATTTTGTGAAGTGAAGCGCCAATGATCGAGAACATGCCTTTCTGACCGTCCGCCATGTACATCTCCCTACCTTGAAAAAGACGGTTACGTATTAAATCTTATGGTAAGGCCAGCTAAGGGGTCCTTTTAACGTATTTATTTCCATATTCATTGCGAAACAATTAAATTTCAAAATGCTCTCACTACCTTATCACGGGGTGAATCAGCAATGGAAACATGGGCCTACATACTGGCTGCGGTTCTCTTCATCGTCATCGTTCTTGCCATACTGGTATACATAATCATCAGCAGCAGGAGGAAGGAGATAGAGGCGGTGGAGGTGGATAGACCGCGTGGTGGTGTCAGGGAGATAATACCTTTCGATGAGGATATGGAGGAGGCTTTGTACAAGAAGAAAGTGGTCTGTCCCGAATGCAAGGAGGACGTGGACCCTTACGACGAGGAATGCCCGTACTGCCATATCAGACTCAAGTTCGGGGAATTCGAATGTTCGAACTGCGGATCATCGGTCGACCCTAGGGACAAGGAATGCCCGCAGTGCGGAGAGATCCTTTTCCCGGATCCTTTCGTCTGCCCGAACTGCCAGGCAGCCGTGGAATCAGATTCTACGAGATGCGAAAGCTGCGGAGCAAGGTTCTGGAGCCCTATCAGGCTTGATGAAAGGTCCATGAAAAGCAGATTGAAAAGGATTGAGCCTGCTGATGAGGAGCCTCTTCCTGATGAAGAGGAGCGGCCTTTGAGGAGAAGGCCTTACAGATGATCGAAGGTACTGCAAGGGATGTGCTCCTGAAGCAGAAATGGTCGGGAGGGGGACTGTCCGATATCATCATCGAGTATCTTGACAGAGGTTCACCTGGAGATGTCGGGATCATCGCCGGCAGTGATGTCGATCATATTGGTCGTTCATTTGTGGAACTATTGGACGGAACGAAGATACCATTCCACAGACTGATGAGGATCAAGGAAATGGATATATTGATCTGGGAAAGGAAGGTCAAGACAGCACGTTGACATCGAATACCATCATTGAACTGTCCGGAGAGTAGTTGTGAACCTCTCTCATACCGGTTATCTCGATGGACCTGCCAAATCCCTGGGCTATGGCCATCATCTTATGGATGTCTTCCATGAAACGGTCCTTCTCGAGAATCCGGTATATATGGATCCTCCCTGCCTCCATGGATCCGAGGGCAACATCCAGGAAATCCAGTGAGCTGTGGGGAAGGTTCATGATTATCCGGTCGAAGGGCCCGAGTGTCTGGGAGATGTCCCTCGCGTCACCGAGATGCGTCTCTATCCTTTCCTCGAGCGAATTCAGAGTGATGTTCAAATTGAAGTATCGGATGCTGTCCGGATTCAGATCGATCCCGACGATCTTCTTTGCCTTACCCCTGCTTGCGATGTTCAGCGAGAATGGTCCAACCCCCGAGAACATGTCAAGGACCATCTCGTCCTCCACAATCTCGGCTATCCTCATCCTCTCTGTTGCAAGTCGTGGAGAGAAATATACCCTGGTCGGATCTAGTTTGAACCTGAGGTTGTTCTCGACATGGGTTGTCTCGAGGTCATCATCCCCGGCCATTACCTCGAGGTCCCTGACCCTGAACTCTCCGGTGACACCCCTATCTAGTGTAACGGTTCTTATGTTCTTGTTGAAATCCCGGAGCGCCTTCCCTATCTCATTCCTGTAGGCCATGAGCTCTGGAGGCAATTTCATTATGGCAATATCACCGATCAGATCGAAGGATGATGGCAGGAGCTCCATGAGCTCTGAAGGCAATCCGATAAGCTCCTTGTATGACCTTGGTCTCTTCTTCCTCGGAGAAAGGTCCCTTTCAAGAACTCTGATGACCGCTCCCGTTCCTATGAGGTCACCGGGATCGACATCATCATGCACGGGGAAAATGACCTGATCTTTCTCAGTGATGACCGGGTAGTTTCGCTCAAGCGCATCGAGGTCCATGAGAGCCTTTCTCATCTTCTCCGCCTTTCTCGGTTTCACCGAGAAACATCTGACCTTCACATCCTACGAGAATGATAGGAGATAGAAATAGCTGTTGCTATTCGAAGATCAGCACATCGGTTTCAAGAACGGGTTCATCGTCAATATCCACATCGACCCAATCCTCGTTCAACCAATCATCTTCCCCTTCCCATTGTACCTCTTTCACTTGGACCTTTCTTATGACGAGCAGGACCAAAATGGCAATTATCAGAAGGAGTATCAGGATTATTCCTCCTCTCACGAACAGCCTCTCCTCAAGCCCGGTTTCCGTCCAGCTTTTTTCATCCACCGGTTCGGGGTCGAACGGTTCTATGACAAGGTCATCGTCATCATCATCCTCGGGCGGGGGCGGTCTCTCGATGATGCTGATCTGAACGTCCCTCGAACGATTTGTCCTTCCTGATCTGTCCCTCACCACAACGTGGACCGTGTAATTCCCGGTCTCGTTGAACCTAAGCGAGTATGCAGGTTCATTAACCCACAACGAAGAGGTGCCCAAGCTCGAATTGAAGAGATATATCAACGGTCCATTTTCATCCGTGGAGGTGTTGGCCGAGAGGTTGATCACTTCATCGATGAAAAATGTTGACCTTTCGGTAGACATCGAAGCGATCGGGTCCTTATCGTCGTACCTGTACGAGAATGGTAACCCAACTGCCGTATTGCCCGCCCTGTCGACAGCCATGATCCTCAAGGTATGCTCTCCCGGGGGAAGTGATACGTTATTCCTGAATTCCATCCAGCTTTCATTATCGTCGAGTGAGAACAGAACATAAGCTTCCTCAGATACCTCCGAAACCGAGAGCACCGGTGCTTCCACATACCACATGTTCTCCCCGTCTGGTTGGACAGGTGTTATGTTCCAAACCATATCAGGTGGTGTTGTATCTACATGGATATCGATCGGTGCGGGGAAGTGCTTGTTACCGGCGGCATCAATGGCCATGGTGTGCAAACGCCATTTTCCCTGCGGGATCAATAGCGGTCCTATGTATCGCATACCATCGCTCGTCCAATCGAAACCCTGGTCCATCTCTGCAAGAAAGTATCTGATCCCGAAATCGCTCATCTCACCGGGCTCGACAAATAATTCCACAATCGGTTTCGTCACGTAGATATCGTTATCTCCGTCGGGTCTGTCAGGAGTGATATTGTGAGAAAGGGCCGGCGGATCTGGATCGTAGCTGAATAAAAGGAAGTTGGCGATCTGTTCAATATTACCCGTCCTATCCACGGCCCTGTATTCCAGTCGGTGGACCCCTTTCGGAGGGTATATGGGAACGTCGTAATCTTCCCAGGTCCCGTTGTCCCACCTATATTGGGGGAAGGCACCGTTGTGGTCCACTGCATTCAGTATGATGGTCGGTGGAGTGACGTAATAGCCATTGTCCCCGTCTGGCTCTCGAGATACCTCGATTGTGGAATAAGGGAGGGTCGTGTCGATGCTGATCCTTGCACTCGTGAAATTCACATTACCGGCACTGTCAAAAGCCCTGAAGCGGACATCGTGCACGCCGTTGTATAGTGTGAAATTGTCATCGAGGGCGGTTTCTATGGAATCATCTATGCGATAGTAGGACATCGCGAGCTCCTCGGGGGAACCCAGTCCGACGGTAACCGGTGAGTTGAACCAGCCGTTCTCTCCATCCGGAACCTCGGGATCCGTCGTTACGTACAGCTCCGGAAGGACGTTATCCACGCTGAAGTTGAAGGTCATCCACTCGGAATAATGTCCCACCTTGTCGATCGCCCTGAACTCTACCACGTGATGACCGTTCTCTCCGACCACAACAACATCCTCGGAATGCAAGGATGAAGGTCCCCCATCCATTCTGAATTCTATCTCGCCCTCCTCATCCGAGAAAAGTCTGATGACGGGTTCGGTTATGTATATATCGGAGAATCCATCGGGCTCAGGAGGGTCAATCGTATAGAGCGGTGTGGGAGCCAGTTCATCAGGGAGTTCGATGGTATGGTTAACTGGCAGGTCCCCCGTCCGATGTGCCGTGATGTTCACCAGTCCTCCGTTGGAATCCGGGATCGTGATGTTGACCTCTCCCGTTTCGTTGGTGAGGGCCGATATCCCAAGCTCTTGGAATCTGAAGAGCGTGACGGCGGCCCCCTCGATAGGTGCTCCTGTCGAGTTCGTTACCCTGGCCCAGATGGTATCGTTATCTTCCGCAATATCGAATTCCAGGGATAGGTTCTCCGGCGGTCGGAAGAATAGCGGGGCTTCCGGCTCCCCGAACAGATTGTATTCGAGGAAGGTTCGTTGTGCCGAGTATCCGTAGTAATCCGTCGGGAAAGGATAGAATGAGGTCGAGAAGTGTGTGACGGCATCCCTGTAGATGTCCCCTATGGTTGGTGTCAGGTTTCCCTCAGCTGCTTTCCTGACAGACCTCCAGTAATCCTCTTCGAGACCGGGAGCGTCCCCACTGTAGGTAGTATCTATCTCTCCCACCGCAAGTCTGCTTGATCCAATGTAACCAAGTACCCCCCTGTCCTTCGTCTCAGTCATGACCTCGGCGAAAGATTCCGTGGAAGTGCTGTCAAAATAACCTGTCAGGCAGGCCATCGTGAAGAGGCTTCCCTCGGGTCCCGAGTTCGACAGTGTGGGGACCTGTGTATTGGAGAAAAGGCCTGGAAGACCCGTCTGCGTACCATGGCTGAAATAGCAGGCAGCCTGGATCTTGTTACCGATGGTGTCCCGGAATGAGGTTGAGCTGAATGATAGGGTTCCGCTACCGTCATAGTATATCGTTTCCCTGTCATCGAACACATCCTTTGCATAGGTATCCCAGAAGTGATCAAGAGTGTCAGGGGGATAACCGGGAACGGTGTCGGGATCTCCGGCTATGAAGACGGCTTTCTCCATTTCGGGGTCCCAGGTGAAGCCACGCTCCCTCTGTATAAGATGATCGACGAGGTCTGATATGACGCTCTTGTCATTGGATGCGATCCTTCCTACGGCTAGGTTCGGCAGGGCATCGTCAAGCTCTCCACTCTCTGCATAATATTTGTCGTTGTCTCCGTTCCATGAGGATCCCTGATCCACACAGGCAAAGTATGAATCCGATGCAAAGGTGGACGGTTCTCCGTATGGAGTGTATGGATAGAGATTGACGGTATTCCTCGTCTTGACCAAATTCACATCACCGACCAGGAGAAGATAATCGATATCATAGGCAGCTTCCATGTCCATAACATAGGCCCTGATCTCCTCCTGAATATCCTTCTTCGAGTAGTTCGCCGCTATGTCCTGCACGGTTGCGAGCCTGGTGAATACGCCCTTCTGGGATTTCCATTTCACAAGTTCCAAAAGAGAGGATGCAAGGTCCCGGTGCGTTATGATTAGGTAGCTCGGATCGCCAAGTGTCTTACCGTTTGGAACTGACCGGGAAGAGAGCGAAGGTCCGGGTGATCCTGTTATGGTGTATTCTATCTCTATCGTATTATAGACAGTGCATTTGCCGTTTATCGTGTAATCGACCGGGAACAATCTCAGAGAGAGAAGCTCCTCGAATGTCCCGTCGCTGTTCTGGCTTCCGAGGTTGGCTATCTCGTACCGGTGAAATATGTCCTTCTCGATATGTCCCTTCCATAGCGGATGTTCCTCGCCTTCATCGAGACCGACGATCCCAGGAACCATGAAAGGCAGTGGGCTCGCTTCCATATTGACCGGGTCGGTGAACCGTACATCCAGGTCACTGATAGAACCTTGAAAACCTATCTCACGGACCAGGTACTGTTCGCTGGTGCCCTGTTCTCCGGCGACATTGGCCGCATCGGCGATCCTCACGGACCCAACTCCTCCATCGAGGTCCAGGGTCCATTCGACCTCCAATCTTTCAGAGAAGGTATGAGGACCTTCAGGTTCACCCGTGTCCATGAGGGAGGGGGGTGGTATGATATCGGACCCTTTACGGATCGGACCGGCAGCCTCCGTAAAGGCAGTGATCGAGGGTGATAGGATGAGGATCGCCACCAGGATGGAGATCGTCAGACCCTTTGTCGACAACTTGTTCATGTGTGCTCCTCGCTTGACTGGAAAGTGGTCGCCTGTTTATATTTTGTTTATGGTCATATGTGTGGATGTGCATATCTAATGATTATGGGGGGGATTTCCAGGATAATTATTCCTTCCTGATATCGCTGAGCACCTTGCCACCCTCTATATTGAGCATACGGTAGCCGATGAAGGAAGCCAATATCGTTGATACTGAGATGGGAACTGCTACGGTCAGGAGACCGGGTTCTAAGGAAAGAGGAATGATCCCGAACATCACCGTGAGCACTACGGAAATTACAACGAATATCCTTGCGTGGCGTCTGAGGGCGCTCATATCGATGGATTTCACATTGACCTGATACTTCATCAGTTTGGATGTCGTCCCTATATAACCGAGGTAGGTGTTCAGGAATGATAGGCCGAGTGCCCAGAGCACAATGAACACGATCAGCATGCCGGGCATCAACCAACCAGAATCAGGCTGGACAAGGAAGATCCCGATCGGTATTGCAAGGGCCATGAGGAAGATCAAGCTCAGGATCAATCGACCCCTTCCCGAGAAGAAGGGTTCGATATCGGTCCCCGGAGACATGGGAGTTCCCATGTCTATCATCCAATTGAGCGGATTGGAAAGCTCTCTCCCGAGATCGGCAGGGTCACCGAAACGCCGAACCAGGTCGTCTGTGGTTTCGATATCCCTGCCGGACCTTTTTATCATGGATCCAACCTGTATCACAATCTGATTTCTGGATACCTCATCCCTTATTCGAAGGTTCTTCTGAAATTCATTCATGTACCATGCCATGTCACCTTCGATCATGGCTTCCTTCTTCTCATTCTGGGTCAATAGGATCAGGCTACCGATTATGGCCACAGTACATAATCTTGATGGTTTTAATGAACGACGAGTCAGTTCACTCGATGACGAACGAACAGGAGCCGGGATGATTGAAATTTTGGATCTCGAAAATGATGCCCTATCAGAAGATCGAACGATATATCTGGCGATATGTTATAATTCAAGATAAGACACTCAATTATTTACACATATTGTCCAATTATCAGTATCGTAGATATGTACATGTTCGGTATATTAATGTGAACATATTCTTATTACAGTGTTCGCAACGATTATAAACATGAAAAATTCTACTTGACCAGTAGGTGTTTGGGGTTGATGTATTGACAGATGTTCTCAATCCATTACGTGCTGAAGTAAGGTCTCCCCTCCTGGAGAAGACCGGATTCCGCAATATTTACGACATGTTCGAGAAGAGTTGTGACAGCAGTCCGGAGAAGAAGTTGGTCCAGTTCAAGATCCAGACCGGAGACTGGGGCTTCATGACCTTCAAGGATATGAGGGAGGGCAGCCTGGATTGCGCCTCAGCCCTCCTGGCAATGGGAATAGGTAAAGGGGACAGGGTCACCTTCGTGACCAACAACAGGTACGAATGGATGATGGTTGACCTGGCGATACACCGCATCGGTGCCATAAATGTCACGAATTACGTCACCCCCGATCCGAAGAAGCTACTGATCAACGAGATCGATTTCAATATCGACAACTCCGCTTCCAGATTGGTTTTCGTTGCCGGAAAGTATGCCGATAAGTTCCTTGAGGCAAAGGATAGCGGACATTTCAAGACGATAGAGAAGGTGGTCCTTCTCGATATTGAGAAGGGATTCGATAAGAGGGACGACATCATAACGTTCATGGAATTCCTGGACAAGGGCAGAGCGAACAGGAAACTCCTGGAGGATTATAAGGAGACGGTAAACCTGGACGACACGGCGACCTTGATCTACACATCGGGATCCACGGGGATCCCGAAGGGCGTTGTTCTTACCCACGGTTCACTGCTTTCAAATGTGGAGAACATCATTGAGATGATCGATATCAATCAGGATGATATCGAGATGAGCTTCCTCCCTCTCGGCCATGTCTTCGAGAGGATAATCAACTACCTCCTGATAAGGATAAGAGGAACGGTTGGGTATGCCCAGTCCATCGAGACAATTGCCGATGATTCCCTTGTGGTGAAACCTACGGTCTTCCCAGCGGTCCCCAGGGTGTTCGAGAAGTTCAAGGCCAAGGTGGAGGACAACGCGAAATCGAAGGGAGGTCTCAGCTTCAAGATCTACAAATGGTCGCTCAAGGTGGGAAGATCCTATTCCTACGGGAGCAGAGGCGCATTCAACTCGATGAAGTATAAGATTGCTAAGAAATTGGTCTTCGACAAGGTATCCGCCAAACTTGGAGGCAAGGTCAGATTCTTCGTATCATCGAGTGCCCCGCTTTCGGAGGACACCGCCAATTTCTTCAAATCCATGAACTTCGAGATATTGGAAGCTTACGGAATGACGGAGGCGGGTCCTCTCATTTCCATAAACCGCAACAATAAGGGCCGCATCGGGACGGTGGGAGAGTTCATTCCCGAATTGGAACACAGGATCGGGGACGATGGGGAGATATTGATAAAAGGTCCGGGGATCATGAAAGGATTCTGGAAAAGGCCGGATGCCGAAGAGGAGGCCTTCATGGATGGCTGGTTCGCAACCGGTGATATCGGAGAGGTGTCGCAGGATGGATACCTCACCATCACAGACAGGAAGAAGAACCTTATCAAGACCTCCACTGGCAAATATGTGCCTCCCGCGCCGATAGAGGATAGACTGATCAGCAGCGAATATATCAGTCAAGCAATGGTGATAGGTGACAAGAGACCTCACTGTTCCGCGATAATCGTCCCTGATTTCCAGAGACTCGAGGATTATGCACAGAAGAACAACATCCACTACGCTGGCTATAATGACCTGATAAAGCAACCGACAATCACAAAGTTCTTCGAAGAGGTGGTCAAGACCGAAACAGCCCATTTTGCCCATCATGAGCAGCCCAAGAAGGTGCTCCTGGATTCAAAGGAGTGGACCTGGGAGACGGGGGAGCTTACTCCAACACAGAAGGTTAGGAGAAGCGTGATCCTCAAACTCTTCAAGGATGAGATCGACAGGATCTATTCCTCATCGTAGACCACTTTGCACATCCGTGATGATAGAAGTTCCACATCGGTATTTTCATCGATATCGATGATCTCTCCCCCGGAAGACCGGCACCACCGGATCTGTTTCCTCGAAAGGTCCACAGTATCCTTGACTATAGAACTGACGGTTTCCTCAATTGTGAGAGAATCCCTGATATGAGAGATGATATGTCGATATCCGATGGAGCTGAAACCTGGAGAGCTATCCGGAAAATCTTTCTCCAGAAGGGACATGACCTCGTTAATCCAGCCCATCGAGATCATCTCCATGGTCCTGTCCCAGATCCTTCGGCTCAGTTCATCCCTGTTCCTCAGGATGCAGAAATGGTGGTATATTCCTTCAAAGGGGGGCACATTCTCAACACCCTCAGGGAGCATTGCTTTCTCGATATACCTGATGATGCGATTTGTGTTGTTGGGATGAACAGATGAAGCGGATGGTGGATCCAGCCCGGACAACATCCGGTGCAGGGTGCCATGTCCTTCTTTTTCTTCTAAACCTATCAATTCACATCTCAGTTCCCGGTCAGGCGGAGGGCCAGGTTCCAGACCGTGAAGGAACCTGTCGATGAGGTGGAACGATCCTCCGCATATTACCGCATGAGCATCCCTGGATGAGATCTCGTCAACTATCCTTCTGGCTTTGGCCACCCATTCGAACGAGCTCGAGTACTCTGAGAGTGCAAGGTCTCCCACCATATGATAGGGAAGGTCTTCGGACAGCGTGTATCTTCCGGTGCCAATGCGGAGTTCCCTGTACCTTGTTCCGGAATCGGCGGATATTATCTCAGCACCCGATCTTTTTGATATCATCTCCGCAAGATCGGTCTTGCCGGATGCCGTGGGACCTGATATGATAATGAGCATGAGATCAGACACACCTCTCTCGCGACGGTGCTCAGAAGGTGGTATTGTAGAGCATACGAGGTTTGATCCCCTTCAGTCTTGATAGGATTCCGTTATGAAGATTGTTGATAATCTCGGTACCCGGTATGTTCGCCTCGACAACCGTGGTCCTTCCATGTCTTCCGAAGGATATGACCTTGGTCTGTATCAATCCAAGTTTATCCAGTTCGTTCATAAGGTTGACCACCTGCCTCCGCCCCAATACGGTAAGGTCAAGCTTCGAAGCATAGAAGGAATAGGTCTCCACAACCTCCTTGGTCGTGGTCTTCATCCTGCCACTGATCTTCTGTTGAAGGATCGAATACAGGACGATCTTCGTCTGAAGTGGAAGGGTTCTCACGACCTGGGAAACCCTGTCCATCTCGATCTTCTTCTGGGCCTGTTTGACATAAACGGTCGACAATCGCGGGGAATGGTCCCTTTCCGCCAGCTCGGCCGAAACCCTCAGGAGATCGAGAGCTTTCCTTGCATCCCCGTTCTCCTGAGCGGCAATGGCCGCACATTGGGATATGGTATCATGGTCTATGGCTTCCACGTAGAAAGCTTCTTCAGCTCTGTGATTGAGGATATCCCTCAATTGGTTGGCATTGTAGGGATTGAACACCAGCTCCTCGGCCCCCAGGGAAGAACGGACCCTTGAATCAAGGTAATCCAGAAAATGGAGGTTGTTGGAGATCCCTATGATCGAAAGTCTTGAACTTTCAAGGTCCTCATTGATACGTGTAAGGGTGTATAGGATATCATCACCAGATTTGTAAACGAGCCTGTCTATCTCATCCATTATGATAAGTACCAGTGAATCCGCGGAATCCAGTTTTTCGAGCAATCTGCTGTGCACCTCATCTATGGGCAGACCCGAAACTGGAAGTCTGTCATCCTCGTTATATGGTGCAAGTCTGTTGGCTATCTGCGTCATGACACGATATTGAGTGTCCATCTGCTGACAATTTATGTAGATACATTTCACCGGTTTGTGTAAAATATGTGTGAGGAACTTTCCGTACACCTCGTCGAAATCGATTATCGACATCACATCGAGGAGGGATTCCGAGACCTCTGTTCCAAGAAACTGGGAATCAAGATCGGAAAAGGTCTTTTGAACACTGCTCTTTATCATTTCAGATTTCTCTGACAGTGCCTTCATCAGAAGTTTCGAAACAACGGTCTTACCCGTTCCAGTCATGCCGTAAATCATGATATTTGAAGGTGTATGTCCCTCGAGTGAGGAGATAAGTATCCGAGCGATATTCTGTATCTCCTTCTCCCTGTGGGGCAAGGTATCGGGAATGTAGGAATATCGGAGGACCTCTCTGTTCCTGAAGATCCTTCCCCCGAGTTCCAAAATGTCAAAAATATCGCTGGCCAGCTTACTCAAATTTTCACCTTATCCCCTTTGGTTACACTAGAACACGATGTCCTGTTGGGTCCTAAACATCATGTAGGAGCATCCCCATGATAAGGCAGTAAACTACCCGGATATTTATTGTTTTCTTATCATCTCAGTCGCCCTTATAAAGGCTGCAAGGATGATTTCCATTGGAAATTATCATATGTGAAATATAACAACATCCTAATATAATAATAATATTTTTTAAAGAAATACAGATCGGTTAATTTACCCGATGAAAGAGGAGTTTCCTGGATTAATGGGATAAGGTTCGGGTGAACGTACGTTACAAAAAAACACTTCCCCCCCTTGAGAATGATAGATGGTTGATTTTTTTTGGGGGGAGAATGTCAATATGATTGACCTCATGAAACGCTAGGGATAGACATGTCCATCGTTTCCGTCTTGGGAAATGGCTTCCGATGGATATTTAACCTAGGAGAAATTAAAAGCCCCAAGGAAACCACATGCCAGGAAGTATACCAAGCAGGTCGAGAACGTTGAGAAAAGTCCTGAAAGCTCTGAACGGAACGGAAAGGGTCCTGACACAACTAGAGCGAGATCCTCCCATCGTCGAATTGGCCAATATGCAGATGACCGGTACATTTCAGCTGAACGACCTGAAGGACATTGAGGCCGAACTCTTCCACCTTCTGTCCAGGGTGAACAGATATCGATCCTTGTACTGGAAGGCGGAGATATCCATGATGCAGAGTTTCCTAAGATATATGAAAAAGAGGAAGTACCTACCTTCATCGTCCCAGGAGATCGACTCATTGAAGATCGCTCTGCCGGAAGCTTTGATAAAAGGAGATGGGAGGATATGGACCTATTCGTTCGATCAGTACATCGGTGTGATAAGCGAAAAGGTCGGAAGAAAACCTGAGAACGCTCCTTCGGGGCCTGAGGTATTTGAGGATCTGTCCTTGAAATATTCATCGGATATCAACGATATCGTCAGTACAGCCAATCTTCTCCTTCCGGAAACCGTGACGTTCGGATCGAGGATAAAGGCCTTTCTGAGGTCCCCGAACAAGGAATGGAAGGATATCCACGTAAAAAGGCCGAAGGTCAAATTGATAGAGAGACCCATCAGGAAGGCGATCATAATCAAGAGACCGCTTCCGATACCAAAAAAGACAAAAGCTCCAAGGAAAAAGGTCTTGAAGAGACCTAAGATCGAGGTAATTGGTCCGGAGGCAAAAAGATGAGAAACAGGGTTTCGATCGTTCTTCTCATATCAGGCATTCTGCTTCTCATATTGTCCGTGGGAACAATACTTCTGCCTTTCATCGCAAGTGATGTGAGTGGAACCATCGAGGTGAACTGGGCCAATCCTGTTGGAATCAAGATGGATGATCTGCGTGAGGGAGACAGTTTCGATCTTACCTACCGTTCCGATATCAATGTCAGTCTCTATTTTATATCCAGGGAACAGGCCAACGAGTACAGGTCTCCATCTCTGAACAAGAAACCCCTTCCACAACCGATCATTTCCGGAGATGAGGGAGAGGTAGATATCTCGGTCGAGACAGATGGGGACTATGAGCTTCTATTCCTGGCTGAGGAACCTGCAAGGACCTTCGAGGTGGATTATGAGATGGACAGGTCACTTCCCAGGGAAAGAGCGATCTTCATCATGTCAGGCACCGGTCTTCTAATGACCTCCCTTGTGTTCATCGTTCTAGGAATTGTACTATCAAAGAAGGGACAGAAACAGGTCATTTGTAAGTGAAATTAAAATATCCAGTATCCCCATCTCAGATGTCCGGTTCCTGTTTGGTACAAACGGAGGCAAACCTACATGAAAGGAGTGAACACATCCCTGAGAGCCACCCTTGCAGCAGTTTCGGTGATCACGGTACTCCTCGTGATGTGTATCCTTCCCGTTCCGATGGGATCAGGTACGGGACCTTCCCGGGAGGAACCATCAGCAACAAGGGACCATTCCCTTGACGGTATTGGATATGCATTGGACAAGGCATCTTCGATGCTTATCGGACAGACCTTTCCGGGACCTGGCGGCAAGCTTGGCAATTTCATTTGGACAGGTGACCTGGACATGGATGGTCTAACGGATCTGGCCGTTGCTTCCTCGGAGGCACCAGGAAATCCTGAGGTAGGGGAGGAGAACACGGGTTATGTCTATATCTGGCTTGGTTCCGGGAATGGGATAAGGGGTGTAACTGATCTGGATTCTGAAATACCTGACATTCTGATCAGGGGCGGGCACGAATTTTCAAGACTACTATCATCCATGGACGTGGGTGATCTGAACGACGACGGTATTGACGATATCGTTTTAGGAGTGTCGCTGCATCCCGAATGCGGAAGGGTCTTCGTTTTATGGGGCAAACAGGGAGGATGGCCTTCCATCATAGATCTCCACGATCCCGGCAGACTCTCACCGAACGGGGATCCCTACGGTTTCCTTAGGACGGATGATTACATGATCATTGGAGGCCACCTATCCCCTGTACCATGGCCTGAAGCCACATATGATACTGGTGACACCGTGATAGTCGAGGACCTGGATAGGAACGGCCTCGAGGACCTGATTTTCTCCAGTCCCGGCTGGCATCATGTGGTGATAATGTGGGGTACGGGAAGCAAGTTCACCCTTGGCAGTGATATGACAATAGTGGACAACCAGGATTTGAATGCCAAATTCGGGGACTCGATGGTCATGGGAGATATCGATAACGACGGTTGGGACGATCTGGTCGTCGGTGCTCCCTATCAAAGGAACTACACAGCTAACAGATACGAATGCGGGATCGTTTTCGTTTATCTCAATGCTTCGAGGTTCAGGTCGGGAACAGATTTTGATTCATTCGAGCTTGCCCATCCCACAATATGGGGTTCCGGTTCATACGACCGTTTCGGATTCAACATCCAGCTGAATGATATCGATGACGACGGATACGATGACATACTAGTCGGAAGTCCGGATGCGGATGGTCCCCAGAACTCACGGAACGGCGCGGGAGAACTAATGATCTTCGAGGGGGGAATCAGGGCGTCCTTCCCGAGGTTCATGGACGCCGGATCATCTAGCGACAAAACGATCTTCGGGGACAGGATCTCCTCGGGAGATGATCCCGGGGATGCGGTGGGTAGATCCTTCTCAGTTGGGGATATAGATGCTGATGGGGCAGATGAGCTCGTTATTGGCTTCCCGAGGAGGATGAATGCGGACGGAACGATAGTTGGCTGTATAGCAGGATACGAGACGAACCAGGTCTTCACCACCCCTTCCACAAGCATCGATCTTAGGAATGTAAAGGCACGTTTCGAGTTCTGGGGGAGAACCCAGAATGACAATCTCGGGTACTTTGTTCACATCGGGGACACCACCAATGATGGTGCGGATGAGCTGTTCGCAAGCGCCCCGGGAGCTGACGGTCCCGATGACTCACGCGTCGATGCAGGCGAAGTCTACATCTTTAACGGTTCACTGATCTCGATCGGGGAGATCGTGTTCTCGGGTCCCGGGTTTCAGGATGACCTGTTGAATCCCGGTAGCACTCGTTTCTACATGAACTTCACCTTCAGACATTCGATCGATCCTCGGAGCGTGGACAACGCTTTCGCGGTCTTCGAACCCGGGTATATTGATGATACGGTAGGATACATCGATGGAGCCTTCGGTTCCGATCAGAACCTGTTCGTCCTCGATTCTGCCAACTCGAGCATCTCGTACATGGGCAATGTCGGAAGGATCTCCCTTGTCCTGACACCACCATTGGCGATGAGGATCGACAGGGCCTACGATGTAGCAATTTTTGTGGGAGATACTTCCGGTTCGCAGGTGGTAAGATATTTTATAGACAGGTTCAGGGTGGTTAATGACATCATCCTTTCTGAAAGCGCTGAGATCCTCGTCGATGGCGAACCCATAGGCAAGATGGATGCATGGTTGGAACCATCAGCTTCCATCTCCTTCTCTCACCTTTACATGTACTACGACCGACCGGGTAGACCGGAATCCGTCAGGGGGATAGTGTACCTTGATCTCTATCGCGACGGCTTCGTCGTCGACCAGGTACTGCTGACCTCGTCCGGTTCGACATTGACCGATACGATACCCTCGGCCGATAGGGTTGTCTACTCCATCAAGCCAAGGTCTGCCTTTCCACCTCCCGGGGAGGGCCCTCCGTACCTTCCCAATTACAGGGGTGAAGCAAGGTTCGAGTTTTCCATTGATGATGATGCTCCATCTTCCGTGGAGGGTTTGTTCCTCGAACCGGATCCGGGCAGACGTTCCCTGTTCGATGATGACAGGGATTGGACCGTGGGATGGGAATCACCCCCTGGGAGTGTTCTGGACGGCAGCTCAACGGTGAGGGGATTCGAGGTGACCGTGGAGGGACAGGAACCGGAGACCTCCCGGAGGTCCGGAGGTCTGTTCGGAACGTATTACAACGGATCGGAATTCCGGCAGCTCAGGATCGAGAAGGTAGACGGACCGCTGGATTTCAGTAAAAAACAATGGGGCACCTTCGGTCCTGATCCGGACAATCTCTGGTATTTCAGCTTCAGCATCAGATGGGACGGATGGTTCAGGGTTCCGAGTTCAAGGATGTACCAGTTCTCCGTTTCCGGAACGGAATACGGGAATGCAATGGTTGTGCTGGACGATACTTCCATCATACCGTGGACAGATCTCAAGACCTCACAGAACTCGCTTCAGAGGTTCCTCAACGAAGGGGATATGCTGCCGATCCAGGTCTATTATTATTACCAGACCAGCGATCTTCAGAATGCAGAGTCGTCCTTTTCCCTGAGATACCTCGACGAGAAAGGTATGATGGTTCCGATACCTTCATCGGAACTTTTTCATCCGTCGAACAGGACCGATATCAGATTGGGTTTCGAAGATGAGTTCAGCGTTTCGGTTTCCGCTTTTGATTGGGTGGGTTACACTTCCGAGCCCGCCTCAATAACAGGATATCTTGACTCCAGGGATCCGGTGTTCAATCTGTCGGGTTTCGAACCATGGTACAGGTCACCAACACCCACTATCGTGATCGGTATAAGGGACCCGACCACCGGAGGGATTCCATGTTCTGGTATAGACATTGACTCCATAGAGTACAGGATAAAGGAAAGAAATAGCGAATTCTATTCGGATTGGACTGGCGAGGGTATCGAGTATCAGGAAACTCAAGCGGGTCTCGAGGCTCCCGTCCAGCTAATTGCAAATTTCACATTGGACCTTAATCCGTCATGGAGGGGTTCCATCCAGTGGCGGGTTTCGGATATCGTCGGTAACGGTGTCGAATCATCCAGCATCGATTTCGGCATAGACAGCAAGGGTCCTGAATTCGAGCTGCTCTCTCCCAACATCCAGATAGTTCAGGATGAGGGGCCCAACACCTTGATCGTGAAAGTTTTCGATAGGCCCGGAGCTGGGATCGACCAGGATACCATAATGTACAGGCTGGACACGGGAGAGGGATGGGGCGAATGGACATCATTGGTAGTTAACGGATCAGGTGTTGAGATCATTTTCGACCTGACTGTCGATCTGCCTTCAGGTCAGAACAAGGTACAGCTGAGTGCCCGGGACCTTGTCGGTAATGAGGAAAGATCGATGGTGTATTCCATAACAACGCAACCTGTCGTGATCAACAGGCCACCGATACCGGGTATAAAGCTACCCCTGAACGCATCGAAGATAAGACTGGGAAGCCCACTCACACTGGATGCAACCGATACCGTCGATGACGGTGAAGGACCGCTTCCATCATTGAGATATACCTGGATATCCAATATAGACGGATTTCTTGGTTCGGGACTGATCCTGGATGTGTACCTCACCAACCTCGGTGAACATCGGATCAGGCTTTACGTCGACGATGGAGAATTCAATGTCAGCACCTCCATCTACATCACGGTGGAGGAGAACACCCCCATCATAGAACCCGATGACGATGATGACCTCGACCGTCCCCAACCGGATTATTTCACACCCCTCATGATATCCTTCATACTCATCATCCTGCTGGCGGTGGGTTTCTTCCTCTTTTATCGCCGCTACAGGCATCGCAGGGATGAGGAGACAAGGCTCGATTTCGTCGAGAGAACCGATGACGATATCGAGTACGAGATAAGGTCCGAGGAGGAGGAGAGGGCCATGGGGATACCCACTCGTAGGTCCGAGCGTTCCGGCGAGGAGGTCGAGGAAGAGAGGAAGAGACTGTACGGGGATTGATCCTGTCCGGATCACTTGGTATCGTTCTTCGACGGATCTATCAATGGTCCGATCCTCTCATACATCAGTTCGTTTGCAAGTTCCTTGAGTTCCTCGTAGCTGTATTCATTTCCCGGGGGCGGTTTCGGCACATACCATGGATATCCGATCTTGACCCATACCTTCCGCCCGAACCTGGGAAGGATTCGTCCCTTGGGCCATGCTCTTTTCGCACCGGAGATACCAACGGGTATGATCGGCACATCGGCAAGCAATGCCAATCTTATCACACCGGTGTGGGGGGGATTCAATGTTCTTCCGTCGCCCCTCGTTCCCTCGGGAAATATTCCGATGTAATCGCCTTTCTTCAAGGCCTTCACAGCGTTCTCCAGGGCCGCTTTGTCCGACTTCCCTCTTTTTATAGGGATCGTTCCCAGCCCCTTCATGACGAGCTTCTGATGGGGGTACCTGAACAGTTCGCTCTTGCCCAGGAATTTGACTGGTTTCAAGTGCAGAAGGTTCAGGATCGGTCCCTCTGCATTTGAGCAATGGTTGACTGCATATATCTTTCCACCCTTGGGAATCCTTTCCCTTCCCTCTATTTTCCACAATCTGAACGTCAATCTGAAGAAAGGATATCCGATGGGCCAGCCCAGATAGAAGAACCACGTCACTTATGTTCCTCCTTTAGAGGGTCATCATCGGACCATCCGTAGTGGTCCACGGTCCTGCTTACACCTTCTTCCAGGGTTACAACGGTCCTGTAACCCAGTTCCTTTCGTATTTTGGAACTGTCCATGTGCCAGATATCGGATGTCAGTCCTCTGTATTTTACCATGGAGACCGGTGGGGGTCCTTTTAGGATTGGACCAAGGACCTTAAAAAGTATGGCCAGGGATAGAAGAATGAAACCAGGCATCCTGATATGCCCCTTCTTCCCCATCTTGCCCTCGATAACGCCCACCACATGTGCGAGGGTGTAGGGCCCCTCTCCTACGTTGTAAACAGATATGCTCCTCGCTTTTTTCACCGAGAGACGTACCGCCTCGACGAGATTGTCAACATGAAGAAGGTTGAAGATCGTTTCTCCGCCGCCAACAAGAGGAAGGTAACCTTTCTTGATGGAGGTGAATGTTTTCATTCCCGACGAATGAACGTTCATTCCCTCCCCGTAAAGAACAGTAGGTCTCAGGATCACCACCTCAATCCCGTCCTCTTCACCCCTTCTTAAAAGGAAGCGCTCGGCCTTTAACTTAGAACGTCCATAGGCATCATCCGGTCTGGGAGGAGTGCTCTCCGTCATTCCCTCATTCCTCGTGCCCTGAGGTCCGATCGCCGAAACTGTTGATATCATCACGAATTTCTTCATACCCTTTTCCAGGGCTTTTTCATACACATTGACGGTTCCCTCGTAGTTCACCTTGAACATCAGTTCATCGGACGGATGGCTTGATTCAAGGATGCCCGCACAATGGACGATTATCTCGGCATCCGGCAGTTCGAAACGACCTGGATCGGTGATATCTCCCTTGAAGAATTCCGGTCCGGACACTGATTCCTGGGGGAGGGCCATCCGATATACCCTGTATCCATCAGACCTCAATCTCTCAGCTATCTTACCGCCCAGAAATCCGGATCCTCCCGTGACCACTACGGTGCATTCCACACGATATGAAAGGATTAGGCCAATATATCAATTACTCTATCAGGAAATGGGCCAGATCGAGGATCTGAAGTTGTTGCGAAAGAGGGCATTGCCCGTTAAGTATAAAAAAAAATTGGGGTCTCGAAATCCGAGACCCCTGTTTTCAGTATAGATATTCAATGTTTCTTCTTTTCCTCGATGAGATGTTCTACGACCACAGGGTCTGCTAGCGTGGAGGTATCTCCTATCTGATCGGACTCGTCCGCCGCGATCTTCCTTAAGATTCTCCTCATGATCTTTCCGCTTCGTGTCTTGGGTAGACCATCGGCATAATGGATCTTGTCGGGGGTTGCAATGGGGCCGATTTCGTTGCGGACGTGCTTGACAAGCTCCTTTTTCAATTCGTCGCTCTTTTCCACGCCACT
>JBLIRL010000004.1:0-30272 GCA_049472275.1 Thermoplasmatota archaeon
TGTGGTATTCCTCGAACCGAAACGTCTGTACCGCCTCGGAAGGATGGAGGTTCCGGACGAACCCTTCGAGGTGGAGATAGGACAAGCAAAGATACTCAGGGAAGGCACCGATCTAACATTGGTGGGGTGGGGGTCGATGATGCCGAAATTGACCAAGGCCGCAGAGCTCGTCGCAGCGAAGGGTATCGATTCGGAGGTCATTGACATAAGGAGCATTTCGCCCTACGATGAGGGCACGGTCAACGCCTCCGTGAGACGGACGGGCAGGCTTGTTGTCGTTCAGGAAGCCCCGAGAAACCTCGGTTTCGCCTCGGAGATAATCACGAGGACCCAGGAGGATGTGCTCGATTCGATGGAGGCCCCTGCTGTGAGAGTGACCGGATTCGATGTGCCCTTCCCCTTCTACAGGATGGAGAAATGGGCTATGCCGGACCTTGACAGGATCGTAAAGGGCATCAGGGAGGTGCTCAAATGGTGACTGAGTTCAGTTTTCCGGATGTAGGAGAAGGAATAACGGAGGGCAGGATCAAAAAATGGCTCGTGAAGGCCGGAGATATCGTTGAAGAGGACCAGACCCTCTGCCAGGTGGAGACGGACAAGGCAGTTGTGGATATGCCGTCGCCGACCGGGGGCAAGGTCCTGCGGATAATGGTCCCCGAGGGAGAGAAGGTCAAGGTCGGCGGAGTATTGGTGACCATAGGAAATGAAGGTGAGGAATCATCTCCGTCAGGACCTTTTGAACCAGTGAAGGAAGGTACACCCGAACAGGTCGAAGGCAAGAAGGAGGTTGTCGTGGCCCCGGTTCCCAAAGGTAAGGTCTTTGCACTGCCGAAGGTAAGAAAGCTCGCAAAGGAGAAGGGGATCGACATTTCACTCGTCAAAGGCACCGGTCCGAAAGGCAGGATAACGGAGGAGGACGTCAACTCCCATAACAGCCCTCTGAACGATCCGGATCCGATAATGAAGGAGCCCGAACCTGAGAAGAAATCCGCGTTCAGGGTCAAGCTCAACTACGATTTCTACGGGCATATATCCTACTCCGATTACAAAGGCCTCAGGGAGGTCATCGGGAACAGACTGACGACATCGAAGTTCACAGCACCCCATGCCGCGGCCATGGACGAGGTCGATGTCACGGAATTGAGGGAGCTCAGGAAGGGAATGAACGAGGAGTACGGGCGGCAGGACGAGAAGCTGACCTTCACACCGTTCATCGTGAAAGCGGTCCAGAAGTCTCTCGCCAGCCACCCATCACTGAACTCCACCCTGGACGAGGAGAACGAGGAGATCATCGTCAAGGAGTACTACAACATCGGAGTCGCAACGGACACGAACGAGGGTCTGATTGTACCCGTTGTAAAGAGGGTGGAGACGAAGAACCTGATGGACATCCAGAAGGACATGGATAACCTTATCAGGATGGCCCGGGACCGAACGATAGACCTCGCTGATCTTAGGGGAGGTACCTTCACGATCTCCAATTTCGGTGCGATCGGAGGTATCTTCGGGGTTCCGATCATCAACTTCCCCGAAGCGGCAATACTAGGCGTCGGCAAGATCCGGGAACTTCCCAGGGTGGTTAACGGACAGATCGTCGTCAGAAGTATGATGGGAATATCGGTATCCTTCGACCACAGGATCGTCGACGGGGCCGAGGTTGCAAGGTTCATCAACACTCTGAAGGATTATCTGGAGAATCCTGGAAAGATCCTTGTCTGAAACCGTCCGGGAGGATGAAATACACATCGGTCGGTCAAATGGAAACTTCTAGAGTAAGGATACTTGCGATGGGAAATTCGATATGTTTCTACGTTTCAATCAAGGAAATGCGGGTGTTAATCCGATTTTTCAGGGATACGTTATTATACTATGTTAATGTAGACCTTCACAGCCCGTTCTTATAGGGCAAATGGAATTATATATATGTATGGAGAAAGGCGAGGAGGCGGGTTCAATAGGCCGCCTCGAGAGATGCACGACGCTGTTTGTGCGGATTGTGGACAGCAGACCCAGGTCCCCTTCAAACCAGATCAGGACAGACCGGTATATTGCAGGGATTGCTACAGGAAGAGAAAACCTGCCCGGTTCTGATGGGTGGTCTGTTCACTGTTTGGTTGGATCGTGTTCGGGCCCTCCGCTTGAACACGATCGGAACCTCAAACGAAGTCCCATCCCGGAATATCAGTGGGAGAAGAGAAGCGGACTTCGATATTATTTTTAATGATATGAACGAGCGGCAGAATGCAGGCTATCGATCGGTTCCCCTGGTTCAAAGGGATCAAGGATACCGGAGGTTGCATGATACGGCCATCATGGTTTCGAACATCAGCTTTTCAAGTTCCAGTTCTCAGTGGAATATTTCGAGGTTTTGAGATCGGAAGCCCTTCTCAGCTCATCTTCGGTCCAGGATGAGATATAGTGGTCCCTGTCAAGAAGAAGATGTGACAGGATGCTCTCTGACAGCTCCTCAATTGTGATGTCCAGATGGTCGGAAATGCATGTCACGGGTTTGTAGTTCGAGCATGTTCCTCTCACATTGGAAGCAGCCTTGTCTCCCTTGATGTACGAGAACATCTCCCATTCGTTCACATCGAAAAGAACGGTTCCATGGTGAAGTATCGCTCTTGCCGTTCTCCTCTGAGCGGAACCGGAGATCTTCTTCTTCTTGATCATCACGTTGTTCTCCTCGGTCCTAGGTTCCAATCCGAATTCTCTGAGAGCCCCCACCACGGGTTCCAGCATCTGGAGGTAGCTTCGTGTGATGTCGCTGTCGATGAGTCCGGGGGCAGCGCATATCGAGTAGACGATCTCGTTTTCGGGTACGTGGAACATCGTTCCCCCGCCGCTTATCCTTCTGATGACCGGGATACCTCCCTTTTTGCATCTGTGAAGATAGACCTCTCCGTCTGCATTCTGGAAGTTGCCTATGGTGACCGCTTTTTTTTCCCAATCCCATAGATGGATGACAGGATCCCCTCCTCCCGAGACATATTCCATTATCATTTCCTCGATTGCCATGGCATCGTGCGGTTCGAGCGTCTCGAGTTCAACCACCCTCCATTTCAATCATATCACCGTTTCCATGATCACGTAATCACGATAATGGATATCATCTTTGCTTCATCTGAGGTACATTTAGAGAGGTCCATCGGAAAGGTTAAAGCCGATCAAGACCCATATTTCCGGGTCCGTCCCATATTGTATCATATCGATCCGATCGAACCTTGAAGGGGGGTAACAAATTGGAAACGAGCCTGGTGTACCAAAATGCACAATCGAGGGGAAGATTGCTGATCAGCATGCTGATCCCCCTCATCCCGCTTTATGCCTTCATTTTCGTCGTATATTTCTTCGATATAGGGGGAAGCATTGTACTGATATCCCTGCTCTACCTTTCCGTTTGGCTGGTTTTTTTTATTATCGTTCTGATCTGTATTTTCGAGGTGATGGTGGTATATCGCGACAGGGTCGTGTTCATCAATCCCTACAAGGAGAAGGTCATCAAGCTGGCTGATGTCAAGATGATCTATTATCATGAACGTCACGGGATATCCTTCTCTATGAGAAACGGCAAGGTAGTAAAAGCGGGTTTCAAGTTCGATTTCGGTGGAAGGGTGCTGGAGGATGTTCTCAGGGCGATGAGCTCCTTCATAGGTTTCAGCGAGGAGCACATCAGAGATTCGAACACATACTGCCTTGTGGGCAGGTGAGATCCCGGTTCGAACATTCTCTTGAGGATACGATTATATCTCCCCTCTCCATCTCCGAATGGGGGCTACTGAATGGACCTCGGAAGGAAGACGAAGATCGTCTGCACCATCGGACCGGTGACAGAGACCAGGAAAGACCTCGAAAGGCTGATGGACTCCGGAATGGACGTCGCCCGGTTGAACTTCTCCCATGGAGAACACTCCAAACACGAGCTGGTCTTCTCGCTCATACGCGAGATCTCGAGGGAAAAGGGCATGGACGTTGCCATCCTATGCGATATACAGGGTCCCAAGATACGGACCGGAAGGATGGAGAGGCCCTTCCACCTGAACACCGATGATGTGGTCAGGGTGACCAGCGATGAGGTCGTCGGAAAACCCGAGCGGTTCAGCATCCTCTATCCACAGCTTCTCGAGGACCTGAGTGTCGGTGATGACATATTCCTCAATGACGGGATCGTGAAGCTGAGGGTTACCGAAAAGGAGGGAAAGGAGCTTGTATGCACCGTCAGGTCCGGCGGGATGGTCTCGGATTCCAAGGGATGCAACATACCTGGCGCACCCCTGTCAGTGAGGGTTCCCACGGAGAAGGACAGGAAGGATCTGGAACTGATCGCGTCCCTCGATCCGGAGTTCGTGGCGGCCTCCTTCGTTTCCGACGGGGAGGACCTATGCGAGGTCAGGGAACTGCTTGGGGACCTCGGGAATCCCAATATAAAGCTGATAGCAAAGGTCGAAAGACCTGTAGCCCTTCGAAACCTGGACAGGATCATCGAGGTATCCGACGGATTGATGGTTGCAAGAGGCGATCTGGGAGTCGAGATACCCCCTCACGAGGTCCCGGTATGGCAGAAGGAGATGTGTCGAAAGTGCAACAGGGCGGGAATTCCCATCATAGTGGCCACACAGATGCTGGAATCAATGACGGAGCATTCGAGGCCCACGAGGGCGGAAGCCAGTGATGTTTTCAATTCAGTCCTTGACGGGGCGGATGCAGTCATGCTGTCCAACGAGACCTCCGTCGGTAAGCATCCTATGGAAGCCGTCCAGTTCATGAAGGATATAGTGATGGCGGCGGAAGAACGGCTTCCCGTCCGGGACCCCGATTACTACGATTCCGACCATCAATGCAGGATTGAGACGGTAGGCCATGCTTGCTTCACAATGGTGAAGGAATTCAACGATCGTGGGTACCCGGGCAAGGTGATCACGATAACGGACACCGGTCACTCTGCAAGGATGGTATCCAAGTACAGACCGAACAGGACCATCGTCGCCATAACCCCCAACATAAGGACAGCTCGTGAAATGAACCTTATATGGGGGGTCATGCCGCTCCATTCGAGTGGGATAGACAACTCATCCCTTGAAAGTCGGATAATGAGCTCCATCGGGGAGATCAGGAGAAAAGGTCTTCTGTTCTCCGGGGATCAGGCTGTGGTTGTCTCCAGTTCCCTGGAGATAGGCGACGACGGCATGGTGGTGGGTCTCTTCGATGTTGACAGGGTCGTGGAGGGCCGGTCCCGGATCATTTGACGTTTTTGTAATAATGACCGTTCTGGATCTGGATGTTCAGTTTCGCGATCAGCTCCTTGTATCTTTTCCTTATAGTGACCTCTGTGACCCCCGACGCTTCCGAGATCTCCCCCTGCGTCCTTGTCTGTCCCGTGACCAGTGTGGCGATGTAGATGGCCGACGCCGCCACACCTGCCGGGTCCTTCCCGGATATGTATCCGATTTCCTCGGCCTTCCGGACTATGTCAATTGCTTCACTGAGATTGTTTCCGTTGAGCTGCAGCCTCGAACAGAACCTCGATATGTAATCGATGGGATTGGTGACCGAGAGGGAGAGCTCCAGTTCCCTTGATAGTTTGCGGAACGCCCTTCCTATCTCCTTCCTTGAGACCGTCATGTCATCCGCTATCTCGTTCAACGTCCTCGGGACATTGGAAGTTCTGCATGCGGCATACAGTGAGACCGCGACCATGCATTCGATCCCCCTGCCCTGGATCATATTCTTCTCGCTGGCACGTGTGAATATCGATTTCGCAAGCTCCCTGACATTCACCGGCAGGTCCTTGGCGATGCAGAGCCTTTCTATCTCGGAATATCCGAAAAGAAGGTTCCTCTGGGCGGTCCGGTACTTTCTGAGCCTCCTCTGCCATTTTCTCAGCCTGTAGATCTGGGCCCGGTTCTTCTCCGGGATCACGTGTCCATAGTAATCCCTGTCCTTCCAGCCGATCTCCGTGGTGGGGGCCATACCATCGTTCCATTTGTGGGATGGAGGTCCGGTCCTTGAGCGAGGATGGGCATTGTCGGAATCTCTCCATTCCGGTCCGTGGTCTATATGGGAGTCCGAGATGACGATACCGCAGTCCATGCAGACGATCTCACCCCTCACAGGATCAATCTGTATCCCGGAACTACCGCATTCGGGACATCTTTGATACTGTGGATCGAAGAGATATTGGCCCATTCGATCACCTAAATCTGATTTGCTCGCTCTTGCGGGCCATAGCTTCCGCTTTCTCGGAACGCATCGCCTTCATACCATCTCTCCAGGGGTAGGGTTACGTGTATCGCTCCACTTCATCTTCCGTCAAGATAGGATCTTGCCGGACCATGAGCATCATTAACCAGCATGCTCCTCGAACAGGACCTCCTCGCCCGGTCAGGTCCGAAAAAAACACTCGGATGGTGGGTATTTATCTGTTATGGCCTCATGTGTCCGCGGGTAAATCCTGGATAAAAGTCACATTACTTACGGTGTTTGTTGAATTTTCCGTTACATCTCGCGGTATCCTCCCCCAATGTGATATTGATTGACACATATCAACCAAAGAGTGTGGAAAATCAGCCATGGATTAGGGCTAAATACAAGGCGTACAATCAAGGACCGATCCTATCCCGGGGCTGGTCGTTTGGACTTCGATCCCATAGAAAGATACACCGAGATGAACGGAAACGAGATCCTGAGGGTCCAGGAGAGGAAGCTCCGCGACTATATCCGGTACCAGCTCTATCCATTCTCCCCTTATTACCGGAGGCTTTTCGACGAAAGGGGGATCGATCCGAACTCCATCGAGACCATGAAGGACCTGGAGAGAGTACCACTCACGAGGAAATCCGATATAATGCCGGACGCATCGGATCCGAAGAGGTACAAGGATTTCATTCTTCGCCCCGATATCGATAAGATCAAGAAGTATTGGCCGAGGTCAAAACAGATCTCGCTCAAGCTCAAGGATATCTGGAAGGGAGATGTCGAGGAGATGCTCAGGGCGGAGTACTATCCCTCCTTCATGATCGCGACCTCGGGCACCACGGGTAACAACATCCCCTTCATGTACACGAGGAGGGACATCGAACAGTTCTCGAATATCTATCAATCCCTTCAGACCGTAACTGAGATCGATCCGGATTGGGTGATAATGAACCTCTTCCCCTTCGCACCCCATCTTGCCTTCAACTTCGTCTTCTTCGTGAACATGAATTCGAACCTTAGGATGTTCCATACGGGTGGTGGTTCGGTCACGTCCACCATCAAAACCCTGGATGTGATCGATGCCGTTGATGCAAACGTGCTCATAGGTATTCCCTCCTACATCTATCATCTTCTCAGAAAGGCACAGCAGGAAAAAAGGGAGATGTCCTCGATCAGGCTGGTGGTTTGTGCGGGAGAGAAACTGACCTACTCCACAAGAGGGCGAATGACCGAAATGCTCGGTGAGATGGGTGCCAGGGACGTGAAGATCTTCGACGTCTACGGTACCACCGAGATGAGGGACGGATACCCCGAATGCATGCCCGGATCACAGGTCTATCATGTTCACCCGAACATGCACATCTGCGAGATCGTGGACCCGATAACCGGAAAACAGAAGAAACCCGGAGAGAGGGGGGCACTTGCCGTCACATACATCGACGGAAGAGGTACAGTTGTGTGCAGATTCCTCATCGGGGATATCTTCGAGGGGGGTATCCAGTACGGTAGATGCCCCCACTGCGGGGCGGAGGGTCCGAGGCTTGTCGGACCGATAGGCCGGATAGATGATTACTCGGAGTCGCTGAACCTGGCCAATGTGAAAGGAACGCTCCTGAACCTGAATGTTTTCTACGATATCATGCCCTCCATCGATGGTATAGACGAATGGCAGGTGTCACTTGAGAAGAGGAACAACGATCCCTCAGACCTTGACGTTCTGAAGATCAATGTCGCACCGTCCAGGGGCATCAAGAAGAAGGAGCTTGCGGCAAGGATAATCAAGAGGATCGTTGATGCTGTGGAGATCAAGCCGATCGTGGAAACGGAGTTCTCGATGGACGATCTCTTCGAGAAGATGGGCGGGTCTCTGAAGGTCCACAGGATCGTGGACAACCGTCCCCGGGAGCACTGACCTGTAATCCGAACGCACATCTTCGACTCATGATTATATAGAAGGTCAGATATCCTGCAGCAGATCGAAGAGTGAAGACCGATGGAAAAGCCCCTCTTTGAAGGTAACGATGCTCCGTATTCCGCGGACATCGGTGACTTCGTGGATATCAGGGAGGGGGACCGTTGGGAGTGCGTGATGTGCGGCAACTGCTGCGGGAATGTATTTTCCTTGACATGGCTGGACGTCTCCCTGACGCAGTATATCGGAGATCCCCTGAACGGATACTGCAGGCATCATGACAGGGAGACCCATGTTTGCCATGTCCATCCAGGGAGACCCAACATCTGCAGGGGGTACCCTTTCGTTCTGAGGAAGGACGGGGAATCCTTCAAGATCCAGGTCCACCGCAAATGCAGCGGATACGGAAAAGGACAGCCAGTTAACCCTTATGAAAGAGGATTCGAACTCGTAAGGCTGATGGAGAACGAGTTCGACATGGAATTCATAGTCCGTTCGGACGGGAACGACGGGGTAAGGCTGTACCGGATCAAATGATACGGATCATATGTCAACCTCTCTCCCTATCCCCTTGCTGACAGCCATATCGAATACCAGCTTGGCCGTCGCAGCATCCTGGATGGCCAGTCCGTTGGATTTGAACAGTGTGATCTGTTCCGAGGAGGTCCTTCCCTGCTTCATTCCTGTGATGATCTCTCCCAGCTCAGCTTGGATATGATCGGCGGTGAGCTCACCATTCTGTATGGGTATCATGATGTCACCCGCCTCGCTCAGGCATCCTTCCCTCGAGTCAGCTATGAAGAGGGACCTTCGGACTATCGCCGTATCGAGTTCTCTCGCATTTGGAGTATGGCTTCCGATGCCGTTCAGGTGGGTCCCTTCCCGGACCATCGAACCATCGAATATCGGGATCGCAGAGGAGGTCGCTGTGCAGATTATATCGGCTGCTAGGACATCCCCGGGTTCCGATACGATATCGATCGTGATATTGAGCTTCCTTCCCATCTCCTCTGCAAACCTTTGAGCGGCGTCGGGGTACTTGTCATAGACGAGCGCCTTCACTATTTTCCGCGCCTCGTACACTCCCCAGAGCTGCATCTTGGCCTGGACTCCGGCTCCGAATATTCCCGCGACCTGTCCCGCATCATCTCTTGCAAGATATCTTGTCGCAAGACCGCTCACTGCTCCTGTTCTCATTGCAGTGAGGTATCCTCCATCCATTATTGAGATGACGTTGCCGTTCTCCGAATCCTGCAGGAGGACCTTTCCTATGGTGGTGGGCAGGTTGTGCTTGGTCGGGTTGTCCTTGTACACGGTCACGACCTTGCAGGCAAGAGCATTCATCCCCTGGAGGTAGGCGGGCATGTAGAGAGAAAGGCCTCCGGGAGGCTTGATCCCTATTCTCAATGGAAGGACGGCCGTCCCATTCGCAAGTTCGATGAACGCCTTTTCAAGAGCGTCTATGCAATCCTTCATCTGAAGCACGGAGATGACATCATCTCTTGTAAGAAGCAGAACCATTCAAGATCCCCCATTCATATCGAAAAGAATGCAGGGGGTCATCGTTCTCATTTCTGATAAACTTTGGCGGAAGAAGCGATATCAGAAGAGTTCCTCGTCTAGGACCTTCCTGGCTTTGATGTAGGTCTCCTCATTTATCTCCCTTCTCAGGAGATCGGTGACAAGCGCTCTGAGAACCTCCTTCCTGATTTCCACCCTCGAGGTCCTGGAATATCTCACCTCCTTACCTTTCCGGGAGGACCTGATGAATCCGAGCTCCATCAATCTCCTCAGTATGCTCCGTAGCCTGAACCTGCCTATACCGGAGATACTTGAGAGTACCTTCTGGTTGATATCATTCTCTTCATCAATTATGGAGAGGACCTTCTTCTGTATGTCATTGAGGTGGATATGGTCCATCCTGATATCCCATTCCATCTCGATCTTGCTGTAACCGAATGGATAATAGCACCTCCTTCCGAGGTTCAAGCATGATCTGATCCTCCTTCCCTTCATAAGTACCCTGAGATGATGCCTCAGGGTCCCTTCTGTGAGAGAGAAGTGTTCCATCAACTCGGTGAAATGGACCCCGGGATTTGAAAGGATGTGCTCAAAGAGCTTCACCCGGATCGAGTGCAGGAGTATGGGGTCGTCTCGGGACAATCTCTCATCACTCCGGTGTCGTCAATGTTCGTCTTGATCCCCGGTCCCGAACTCGTCGATGATATCGCTGCAGATATCATCTGGCAGGTCCCCGATGGACCTTCGTCTTTCAACCTCGATGGCGATCTCCTCGTTCGTCATCATCGAGTGTTCTTCCGGGGCACCGAGGAGCATGTTCCGTTTGTACCTTAATATTCTTTTTGATACGGTATTCGAACGGGACCTGAATATCACGATCGCCGCAGAGATCATCATCGCAATGAGGATGAGAGCCCCGAGTACCAACCAACGAATGAATTTGAAGGAGTAGGAAGGTTCCTCGAATCGGTCCTCATCATCGGGGTACATGTCGAGCTTCAGACCCGTGGTTGAATCATTCTCGGTCTTACCCGGGTTCCATCTGTCAGGGTAACCGTCCCCATCCGAATCCACGGATGCAGCCGGGTCAAGGGGGAATGCATCCGAATTGTCGCCGGTCCCGTCATTGTCGGAATCGGCCCACTCATCCGGATCGTAGGGGAAGACATCAGAGAAGTCCCCAACACCATCCGAATCGATATCGCTCCATTCGTCCGGGTCATCGGGAAATCTGTCTTGATTGTCCCCGCAACCGTCCCCGTCCCTGTCTTTCCATTCGTTCGGATCGTAGGGGTATTCATCTATACCGTCATGATATCCGTCTTTGTCGGAATCCTTCCATCCTGTAGGGTCGTCGGGGAGATCGTCCTGATTGTCTCCGTAGCCATCGCCGTCCCTATCGCTCCATTCTGCTGGGTTCTCAGGAAAAGCGTCTGAGTTGTCCCCGTATCCGTCATGATCCGTATCTTTCCATTCCGAAGGGTCATCCGGGAAATCATCGGAATTGTCTCCCACACCATCATCGTCCCTGTCAATCCATTCTTCCGGGTCAAGAGGAAAATGATCGGAATTGTCTCCGCAGCCATCGCCGTCCGTATCCACCCACTCAGTTGGATCTCCGGGGAACATGTCGGAGTTATCCCCATATCCATCCCCGTCCGTATCCGACCATTCCAGCGGATCCTCCGGCAGGTCGTCGATCGATAGTCCGGTTGTGGAATCCTCAGGACCCATTCCGGGATTCCAATCGTCAGGGTATCCGTCCCCGTCAGTGTCTATGGAAGCTGCCGGGTCTTCAGGGAACATGTCGGAGTTGTCCCCGATCCCATCAAGATCGAGATCCGACCATTCCGACGGATCGAGCGGGAATTCATCCGAATTATCACCGTATCCATCGCTGTCAAGATCGCTCCATTCAAGGGGATCAAGGGGAAAAGCGTCGATCTCGAGACCTATTGTTGAATCCTCCGGCCCCATTCCCGGGTTCCACCTGTCCGGATAACCATCCCCGTCCGTATCGAGGGAGGCGGCAGGATCGAAGGGGAACGCATCGTGATGGTTGAGTATCCCGTCCCCGTCGTAGTCCTGGTTGACCTTGAGTTCGATGAACTTCATGGCCTCGTTGTTGTAGGGATTCATATCCTTGGATGGGTCCGCATCAAGGGTGACGAAGATCATTTCGACCATGGCCGTCGGTTTCTGGACCGTCCAGTTCTCGAAAATCCTGGCTGAACCAAACGGGCCGATATCGACCTTGCGGGTCGATAGAAGATCGCTCTCATCCGTGCTTCCGAGAAAGGTCTTTACGGTCACATCCGATCTAACACAACCTTTGTTCCGCACATCGATCGATGCACTTACCCTGAACTCGACCTCCGGAACCTCTGTATATGTCATGAGGATGTCCTTGTGGGTAACGGACAGGTCCGAGTATGTCGTTGCATCGCTCGTTATCTTCTGCAGGGTTTGTGGATACTCCATCCAGTCGAACTTGTGTCTGTCGTACATTCCAGTCTGTAGCCCTATCTTCCAGTCGTCGTCGGTCATCCTATCGGATATTGGTCTCTTGAACTCGTAATAGGAGAACACGGGGCCGATAGCGGCCCGAAGCTTTCCGTCGGACCCGTTTTGTATCACGATTATCAGATCGAAGTTCCCCACTGCCTCCTCGAGACATTTCCCCGATATTTGGTCCGTGGGATCTTCATTGAAATCCGTATGGACATCCACGATCATCCTGGAATCACCGGATTCCCTGGGGACACCGACAAGTACGGTTTGGATATGCATATCGAAGCGGTCGATGAAAATGTAGTCCGATCTAGTGATGGTAACGTTCTCCAGTTCCTTTTTGGATATGTCCTCGAGGCGCAACAGGATGTTCGAGAGGTTCTGAAGGTTCCCTTTCATGGTATTGGTCAGCACTTCCAGATGCTTCAGCCCGTCCCTTGTGGCATTGGTCAATGTTCTCAATCTGGAATAGAATGCCGGGATTGGCTCCACGTATCCTTCTGGATCGGCCGAGCAACCCACTCCCGGGTGAGACTGCTTCGCATACAGGATCGTATCATGTCTCAGTTCGGTCCAGGAACCGAGGGCCGTGTTCAGTTTCTCGGCGAGATATCCGTTGCTTCTCATGAATGTGGGATATTGGCCACGTGTGAAGTTCTCGTTGAGAGATCCAAGGGTATGGAGCCATCCCCAGTATAGATTGCTCCCCCATGTTCCGTTATCGATGCTCTGGAATTCGGCTCTGAGTTTCCCGAACTGAGATGAATAGTTGACATACCGTGTATCTCCGCCCTGGATGAGATAGGTTTCGGCAATATCGAAACCCAGCACAGCCATGGCGTCCATCCCCCTCGGAAATCCCCGGATGTACCCGAGGTCCTCCATGTGGGAAAGCGTGAACGGTGTTCCGGTTCCGGTATATGGACCAGTGTTTCTGCCGACCAGCTGCTGGAACATGTAGGAATCAGGAACCAGCCTCTGTCCCATCATCCTCATTCCGAGCGTTGCATTCTCCATCCCTTCCATGAAGACGTTGTAGTAATGCGAATTGATCTTGGGTTTCCTCAGCTCATCCAGATAATCCATCAGCAGCAGCAATCGGGAGGGATCCTTCATCTTCGAGTTCGAGGGTCCCACCCTTCCGTATATCCAAGATGTAAGTGTGCAGTAATCCCCATAGGTCAGGTCATCCGACCAGCCGACGAAGAACGATGTTATGGCGTATGTCTCGTTCCACAGATCGGTCGATGGTACAGTCGAGTGAAAGGCCTTCGAGACCGCGTCCGCAAGAAGCACCGCCTGCATCGTCTCCTCTGCCGATTTCTGCCGCATAGTGATCTGTCCGAACCACATCATTACCTTGAAATACCTCTCAAGCTGGGTCGATCTTGTATAGTGTCCTCTGGGTCTGTATTGCGTGTAATCCTCCATGTAGGTGAGTACCGGATGGACATCGCTTCTATCCATCAGTGGGCTCAAAGCCAGCTTATTGTGTGAATTGATGAGGTCCAGCTCCATCTTCACCAAGTTCTCGGCCCATGAAGGGATCGTTGCGGTCGGATCGAGAAGTCTCAGGGCGACGGAGAGATATATCACATTCTTGGCAGCGATCTCTTTGATGTCCAGGCTCTCGTTGATCAGATAGGCAACAGGGCCTTTGATGGTTACCGTTTCGTAGAGATGGGATACGTTCAGCTTCCCGCTGTAGGAACTGGCGGCCTTTGTCGCCTGCGATAGAACCGATCCGGTGAAGTTCATCATGAGGTCCATCAGATGTCCCTCTTCTATCGTCCGGAGAAGTTCGTCGAAGAGGACATGGTACAGATGGAGCATTGAATCGGTTGTGACGTATAGTGGAAATCTGCAATCATTGAGGAGATCATAGAGGTCCACAAGGTCATGGTATCGTGAATCCCCGGCATTGACATAACCATGATTGCTCAGGTAATCAATTTCCGAGGAGTTGATGTCTGTATACCCTATCAAATTCTGCAGACCCTGGACCTCGCTCAGGTTGATTGGAAGCGCCAGCTGATTGGCCTTCACCTCGTACTTAGGGTCCTTGAATTCGATCGTCAGGTTTCCATCGGGTGCGTCTCTTGTTGGGAAGTGATCGATACAGGTCTTTTGCTCGTAAAGGTCAATGGACAAGGTTCCCTCATCATCTGCCACTGTAGATCCGGAGATGAGGAGTATCGATACGATCACAAGCGAAATCCAGAGTTCCTTTCTCATCCAGTCATCTCCTCGATGATGTAATGGACCTATGGATATATCAATTGATTAGCGGACGCACGCACATGACTGGCCATTTCATCTAATTTATATTTTCTGTCCGGGATCATTCCTGGACGGAACGGGTTAGGGCAATGATTCGTTCATCATCAAGATAATATCAAAAATCTATTAACCGAGTCCTTCTCTCCATAGTAAAGGGGATCGAATGATCAATGAATATTCCTACAAGGAAGTCCACATGAAGGTAGACCATGTCAGATGCACGGGCTCCTCGGAATGCCAGCAGGCGTGCCCGATGAAGATAATGGAAGTTAGGGACGGGAAGGCCGTATGCATCGATATCTCGAAATGCATCTCATGCTGTGCCTGTGTCAACGCTTGTCCCAGGGATGCCATCTGGCACTCGATGTGTTGATCTCCTCCAGTGATCTCTGACTGGAAACCGACACTTCTAACCAATGAAACATGTCCGTATTGTCGACGGGGAAATCAATTAAATATCCTCTAACTCATTTGTTCAGATATGAGGTTCAAGGTGCATTTTCCTGTCCTAGGTCTGACCCTTCTCTGTCTTTCCGTCCTTTTGGTCGCAGGAAACGCAAGTGCCAAAACAAAGAGCGATACCGTAACAGTCGATGCGAACGATACCTACTCGGTCTCGTTCAATGCACGGTCGGGCGACCTCGATTGGGAGGTTGTCGTCTATGGTGAGTGGTTCTCGGGAGATTACGAGCATACCAACGTTGACATGGAGATCTACGATGAATCCGAGGACGAGATGGAATACTACCTGATCGATGTCGAGGATGATATAGGGACGCAGGACCTCGACAGCACCGGGGAGTTCAGCCTTAGAATCATAAACAACAATGATTTCGAAATCGAGGTGTACTATCATCTCGAATACAAGGAGGCAACATTCCTCACGGCCTGCTGCTGCAATGCGGCGTTCTTCGTCCCCCTTTCGGTACTGGTGGCGCTGGTCCTTATACTGAACATTGTGAAGAGGAAGGTTTGAGGACAAGGAGCGGTTTTCAGATATGAAGCACACCGTTCCGATAATCCTCGAAGGCCTGATATATCTCCTCTCTTGTGTTCATTATGAACGGGCCCCCCCGGGCCACAGGTTCGTTGTTCGGGATACCTGCAAACAGCAGAAAACCGCTGCTCTCGCCGATCCCCTCAGCCTCTATGGCCGTCCCGTCACCGAGCATCCCTACCTCCCCCTTGCCTATCGCATGCTCCCCGAAGGCTACCCTGCCCGAATGAACGTAAACGAACTTGTTGTTTCCGGGTTCGACCTTCAGGTCGAACCTCGCGTCCTCGAAGAGTCTTACATCGAGATAGGTGGAGGGGACATGGTTCTTTGCCGGTCCGGTCCTTCCGCCGTATTCACCGGATATTACCCTTACCCTGAGACCTTCTCCGTCTACAACAGGCATCTCGGATGAATCCAGGTGCTGGTACCTGGGTGGGACCATCTTCAATTTCCTCGGAAGGTTCAACCAGAGTTGATATCCCCAGAGCTTCCCATCATTCATTGCCGGCATCTCCTCGTGGAGTATGCCCCGTCCCGCTGTCATCCACTGAACGTCCCCCGGCCCCATCCTTCCCCGGTGGCCTTTTGAATCCCTGTGGGTGAAGTGGCCCTCTAGCATGTACGTGATGGTCTCGATTCCCCTGTGGGGGTGCATCGGAAAACCTGCGATGTAATCATCGGGATCCTCGCTCTTGAACTCATCCAGAAGGAAGAACGGGTCGATGTTATCGAGGGTGTTGGTGGGCATTATCCTGTACAGGCTTACACCCGCTCCGTCCGTCACATGGCTTCCTCTGATAACCTTCATGACACTGCATTTGTCATCCGACATGGTATCACCTCCTCCGTATATTCGGGAGGAGCGGATTTCAAACTTTCCCTTGAATGCAATACCTCAGAACTCCAGATCCTCCGTGAAGTCCTTCCCGGAGAACATCACACCGGGATTGAGGAGGTTCATCGGATCGAAGATCTCCTTGACCTTCCTGTAGTATCCATAGACCGCATCTCCCCATTCCCTTTTGAAGAACTCCGACCTGTTCCTGCCGGTGCCGTGCTCCGCGGCCACCGTCCCATTATATTTGAATACGGCCTCGAAGCATCTCTCACCGATCCGCCTCATGTCCCTCTTCCAGTTCTTCCTTTCGATGAGTGGGCGAATATGGAGGTTTCCCTCTCCGATGTGGCCGTAGATCACTACGGGGACATTCTCCTCTTCGAATATCTCCTCGATCTCCGAAATGAATTCGGGCAGGTTCTCGAGGGGAACCCCGAGATCGTCGACGAAGGAGAGATATCTCCTGTCCGGCGTCTCGTTCTTCCTCTTGATCTCGAGGAGCATTCTCCATCTGAGACCCCATATTCTAGCCTGTTCGGATGGGTCTTCTAGTGTATGGAAGGCAAGAGATCCCACCTTGAGTATCTTCCTGGCCCTGCTCTCGCCCTCGTCCACGTTCTCGTCGAACTCGATAAGCAGTGTTGACCTTGCTTTTGGGGGAATTTTGAGTTTTGTCTCCCTCCTGATGATGTCCGTACCGAATCCGTCCATCAGCTCGAGCAGAGACGGACCGAGTCCCTGAAGACCGGGTACTACCTTTCCTGCTGAAGAAAGGCTGTCGAAGACCGCCACGATCATGTTTTTTCTCTCCGGGACAGGTTTTAACTCCATCTCTATCTCCGTGAACAGTCCGAGGGTTCCGGCGGACCCCACCACAAGGTGAGCGACTATATTATTCGGATCGTCATACCGGTAAAATGCCCAGAGATTGTAGCCCAGGGAGGTTTTCAATCCCTCCTTGGACCGTAGAACCTTCATGGCCTCATCATCATTCATCAATTCCTCTTTCAGAGCCAGGATCTGCTTCTCCAGGTCAGGAGGGATCCCTGACCTGGTGTCCACGATGCCATGGGCAGTATCCACGAATCTGATGTTCCTGACGGAATTGTCCACGGTCCCGTACTTGATACTTCTCAATCCGGAAGCCCTTGTGGCAACGTTTCCCCCAAGTGTACAGAACTTGGACGAGCTCACATGGTAGGGCAGGAAATAACCGTGCTTCTCCGTCTCCTCGTTGAGTTCGTCATAGATCAGACCAGGCTCGAAACGGACCCTGTTCTCCTTCCTTTCGATGATCCCGTTCATCTCCCTGAATAGCACTATGATCCCATTCCCTACCGCTGATCCGGAGAGGTTCGAACCGGCAGCCCTTGCCGTGATAGGGATCCCTGTCTTTTTGGAATATTCGATGATCTCGAGGACCTCTTTCTCAGATCTGGGAATCGCGATCATCTTTGGTTCTACCCTGTATTTGCTCATGTCCATACTGTATCTTCTCAAAGAAGATTCATCAGTTTCGACCCTGCAAGATATTCCGGTGATATCCATCTCTCTCCCTCACTTCCTGGGATCGGTCCTCTCGATGATGTCGCTGACCGCCGATCGGTTGAAACCCTTGAATCCTTCATTTCTCTCGATGAATTCGATATGGCTTCCAAGACCTCCTTTGGAAATGAACCTGTTCATCTGCTCCATGTCGATCGATCCGTTTCTTTGAAGGTATCGAGCCCTCTCCTTGTCGATGTCCCACCTTTCACCGAAGGAGAAACACTGTTTCAGGTAAGGAAAAGAGGAAAATGGTGTCATCTCCTCGATCCCCGCGGATGGTGAATCCCGCATCATCCTGGAAAAATCAACACGGGCGGCAAGGTGGTGCAATCCCGCCGTAAGCATGGATTCACCATGGAGGCCGACCCACAGACCGACGGTTCCCAGATCCTCGAGGGAGCCGAGATCCTCATGAGCGAAATCACCAGCTTTCTCATCGGGGGTCAGGTCCACATCAGCAAAGACGGAGATGCCGCAGACATGATGCTCCATCACCTGGGCCCCCCATCCCGCCTGTTCTCCTGCGTAGAACCGTTCCCTGGGTTTCATTCCGATCTTCTCGAGGGTCTCGATACCCCTTCTGAAATTCTTCCTCGAGCATCTGAAGGTATGGTGATCGTGGTTCCCCCATCCGAGCCCCAATGAGTTCTGCCTTCCAAGCTGTATCCTGCCAGACCCGTTCCTCCGTTCCCAGTACCTTCTCTCCGATCTGAAGAAGGCATCCGCTGTTCTGTTCTTACCGATGGAAGATACACCTTTTTCTATCATCTCTTCCAGTTCTGAGAACCTATCCTCCTCCAGCCCTTCTCTTTTCCTTGCAGTGAAGTTTCTCAGAAGATCGCTGTAGAATGGTTCATCATCAAGCTCGGGGATCTCGTAGCCGTCATATCCGTTCCTTTCGATGGCTCCCAGAGAGAGATTGTCGCTCGTCTTGATGATAAGCTTCCTTCGGGGAGCCCATCTTTGACCTTCAATATCCTCCATTCTGTCGTGTATCGAAGCGATATGCTCTATGTTCTCGACCTTGAGATAAAGGCGTCCAATATCGAGATCCGTGAGGAATAGGGGGAAGAAAGTTGAATTGTCATTTGTAGCCTTCACAAGTTCCATGCCAGCTATCCTCACGGACTCCTTGAAGAAACCGGCATCATCAAGGTCTGACTCATCAACCCAGCTCCATGGTACGAGCACATGATCGATCCAATCGAAGAGCCTTGTGGAGGTTTTACGAATGAGGTCTTTCTCCATCTCCCTGACGGCATGCATGCTGCTGCTGTACTTCTCCACAAGGTTCTGTAGGAACTTAAATCCTTGCGGGTGCAGTCCCCAATGGGATCCATCCTGCATGTTCCCTCAACTCAAGAAGATCCATCATCTGTTGGTTAAAAAGTGTTACCCTTGACAGACGGTCTTACAATTCCTTTCAACCATGTGAAGCCAAAAGGTTATAAGGCTGGCCACTTTGGAATTCATGGAGATTCATATGAGTGAGCGACTTCATCCAATGACCTTCGAGGATATGATGAAGATAAACCGGATATCCTCGCCATCGGTGCATCCTGGCGGCAGACTGGTAGCATACGTGAGCACGAGGCACGACCATATCGAGAATACGGTACGATCGACAGTCATGCTCCTTGATCTTGACTCCGGGTCCTCAAGAGAGCTCACACCCGGGGATTCCAAGGATTCATTTCCGGTATGGAGCCCGGGTGGCGATCTTCTTGCCTTCGTCTCCAACAGGAAGGATGAGAACCAGCTGTGGATCCTGCCTTTCAAGGAGGGTGGAGAGGCATATCAGCTGACGACGGGGGAAGGCGGCGTCTCGATCCCTGTATGGTCCCCGGACGGGAAACGCATCGCATTCTCCAGGAGTGTTGTTGTCTCCCCCTACTGGGATGGGAATTCGGAAGGTATCGAGGGTGATGACAAGGAGAGGATAAAACTTGCACGGACCTATGGACTTACAAATGAAAAAAGCACCGCCAGGATAGAAGATTCTCTACTATACCGGCACTGGGACCACTGGAGAGACTCGAAAAGGAGCCACCTGTTCATAATAGACCTGGATACCAAAGAGATGAGGGATATTACCCCCGGGAATGCCGATGTTCCCCCGATCAGCCTGGGTGGATCACAGGACTTCTCCTTCAGCCCCGATGGAGACGAGATCGCGTATATCAAGAATCCCGATGAGAGCGTTGCGGTTTCCACGAATAACTCGGTGTATATTCAGAAGCTCGACGGTATCAGGACCCTCGGTGAACCGGTGAGGTTATCGACAAACGAAGCTATGGACCTCGATCCGAGATACAGTCCCGATGGGAAGTACATCGCCTATCTGGGAGCCGAGAAGCCCAAATACGAGGCTGACAGGCTCAGGGTCAAGATATATGAAAGGTCGAGCGGAGAGACCAGGTCGCTCACGGACAATTTCGACAGGTCAGCATCCGAACTGACCTGGTGGACCGGTTCGAATGGTTTGTACTTTCTCGCAGCCGACATGGGTTACAACTCGATCTATTCGGTTGACCTGGATGGAAACATCGGGCAACACTCATCCAGGTCCTTCAACGGCGATCTGAGGTTGGTGAACGATAATCGGATACTGGTATCGAGGCAGACCATGACAGGGCCTGCCGATCTCTACCTCGTGGACTCGAACGATGGTGTGGAGCCGGACCTGATGAAGGAAGGGATCCAGAGGACAATTCCTGACAGGCAGGTTGTGAAGCTGACGGATTCCGGATCGGCGCTTGAGAACCTCGAGATACACCCTCCCGAGGAGTTCTGGTACAAGGGGGCGGATGATGAGCCAGTCCATGGTTTCCTTGTAAAACCGCCGGGATTCGATCCTTCCAGGAAATGGCCGGCACTTCTTATAATCCACGGAGGACCCCAATCTGCATTCTTCAACCATTTTCATTACAGGTGGAACCCCCAGCTGTTCGCTTCGGAGGGATACGTGGTCATAGAGCTAAATCCCAGAGGATCCGTGGGCTACGGACAGGATTTCACCGACCAGATCAGCGGCGACTGGGGAGGAATGTGCTACGAGGACATTATGAAGGGTGTTGACTTCGTCCTCGGGAAGTTCCCTTACATAGATCCGGATCACCTCGGGGCCGCCGGTGCGAGCTTCGGTGGTTTCATGGTGAACTGGATCGCAGGCCACACGGACCGCTTCAAGGTCCTTGTTTCACATGACGGCATCTTCAACCAGGAGACGATGTCCTACATGACCGAGGAGCTCTGGTTCGATATCTGGGAGCACGGCGGTATGCCTCATGATGATCACGGGAAGTTCCTGAAATACTCTCCTCACATGCATGTTCAGAACTTCAGGACCCCCATGCTGGTGGTCCAGGGTGAGCTCGATTTCAGATGTCCCGTATCGGAAGGGATCTCCCTCTTCACGGCTCTTCAGGTTATGAAGGTCCCCTCGAAGCTCCTGTATTTCCCCGACGAGGGACACTGGGTACTGAAACCCGCCAACAGCCAGGTTTGGTACAGGACAGTTCTCGATTTCATAAAAGAGCATATCTGAAGTTATATCAGTATCAACGCCGCCGTCAAGGATACGGCCCAGGCGATGGATGCCGGGACGATGGTCCTCTTCAATGTCGAGATGTAGTCGGTCCTGAAGTATTCAAGGGAGACGGAAACGCAAGGATGGACCGGTGATATCAGGAATCCGATGAATATGCTGAAGAAGAGTATGGTGAACGTGATGTTGTCTATGCTTGAAAGAGCTGCAGTCGACAGTATCGGCAACATTATGGATACAGGAACGTTCACTCTCCCGGTGGCCACTCCGAGCAATCCCCCTGCGAATACCACGAGCAGGGGCCTCGAGAGAGGAAGCGTCGATATCGCATCGGGTGCGTCAGAAGCGTTGAAAATCTCGAGGAAGACGAACATGGCCAGTATTATCAGGGCGAAGTTCCATGCCTTCATCCTCCTGGAAACGGGTATCAGATATGATAGTCTCCTCCTCTTGACGATCAGAATGAGTGCCAGGCTGAAAGAAACCCCGATGAGCAGAAAAACCTCCTCCATGATGTTCGGGAAGATGTACATCATCGACGCATGGACCGCCGGTGCGGAGAGTATCAGGAGAATGGGTGTCAAAGCTTTTTTCCTGACCCGTCTTCCCTCGCTGATCCTGCCATCCTGGACCTTCCCTATCAGGAATATCCATGTCAGGACGATGGTGAGGATCAGACCCGGGACCATGTAAAGGAGTATCTCGTATAGGTCAAGTCCCGCCATCTTCGTTGTCGCGAGGAGGGATCCAAGCGGGTAGAAGAGCACCGCGATATGTCTGGACCAGACGTTAAGGCTCGCTTTGATGGACGATTCGGCATCACCTGCCCCTCTCTGGACCACGGGGGCTGATAGCAAGGCACCCCCCGGTATGGGGAGCATGCCCAGCATTGCCGGTATGACAAGCAGGGCGGGCCTCCGTCTCAATGATGTATTGGACATCAGATCGTCTATCAAACCGGTCATTTCGAGCGCCCCCCCTATGATCGCTATAAGACCTACCGAAATTGCCAGCAGAACTATCGATGGATCTGTGAGCGTTTCCGTTGCAATGACCGAGAGCTCACCGAAGGGTATGGAGATCAATCCGAGCACGAACGCGGAGAAGGCGAGGGCGACCCAAAGGCTTTTCCTCGCGATGAGCATCAGAAGGGCGATGGTGAGAACGAACTCGATCCAAATCAGAGCATCCATCATAGCCTCTCCGGTTCGATGGATGTACCTCCTGTTCCTATTTCTATCTGTTCCACAGCTCCCATATGAACCTGGTGTCCCTGTCAACCTCGCCGTATATGAGAAAGATGAGTATCTCCTCGGCGAAGGCCAATATGTAAATGGCTAGGATCACAGTCCCGAAATAGACCGGTATGGTTCTTTCTCCTATCCCGAGGTAGGTCACAAGGAACGAAACGATCACAAGGAAGTAGACAAGAACGGCATTGAGCCTAAGGAGGTTGGTGTGCATCAGAATTGGCTTTCCGATCTTGATCCATGATACCGCGAAGGAGGAGAGGAAGAAAACGAAGAAGACCATAAGAATGACCCTGTTCCCGGAAACGATGTAGGGGAACCATAAATAGATGAACGCAAGGGTGCCAAGATAGAAGAACAGATCCGCCACCGAATCGATGGTCTTTCCGAATTCGGAGGTAATGTTCCATCTTCTTGCGATCTTTCCGTCGAAATAATCGGTGGCACCCACAACGATATAGAGGGCAAGAAATGTGAAGTCCCATTCGAGATATGTCAATATTGCGAGGACGGGCAGAAGGAATATTCTCGAAAAAGACAGGCTGTTCGGGATATTGAACAACTCGCGCTTGAATTCCAAGAGTGGGGCCTCCTGAAATGGATTGGCCCCATTTTATTTAAAACTGGACCCTCGAAGGTCTGATCCTGAAACCGGCAAGCTCCAGGAGATCATTCGGAGACCGACAATTTTTATAGGTTTCATCGCCTTCGATCATCGAGGTACCGATACTTCCGGACCTCGGATGTTCTTGAATAAAGGAAGATAGGGGTGAATGAATGGATGATGAATACAATTCGCTTTACGGTGACCTGCCGGAAAGCAAAGAGATGTACGGAAGACCTTCGACAGCACCGGGGGCCCCTTTCGACAACGAGAGCAGACTGAACAGGAGAAAACCGCTTTATCCCGAAAGGTCCAGCTCGAGCGGAGCCGGGGCCATGGTCTTCGTTGCGATCGGATTGATATTGATCTTCATAGGAGCCATATTCGGAAGTCTCGTCTGGGTCATCGAGGATCCAGAGGAGGATGATTATGATGATTGGGATGATTACGAGAAGGCATCCGAGACCCACGAGAGGATAATGAGATGGTTCACTTTCGTTAACGAGATATTATGGACCGCAGGGGGTCTCGTCCTTTCCGGAGGGTTGCTGGGAGTTGCTCTGCTGATAAAAGACATCAATCCCCAGGTGAAAGTGGGTCTGCTGATAGGTGCGGCTCTGATCCTCGGTTTCATGATGGCGAACAGGACAGGGTTACTGGGCATCCTAGCCTTCCTCGATTGATATTGAGAGAGTGAAGGAGTTTTTCGGGGACTCGCGATCAACCGAAAGCTGAGTATCCAAGCTTGAAGGCCCTGATGTTCACATCCAGCGCCTTCTTCGGGACGTTCTCCCTCACAGCTTCGAGCATCTCCTCCTTCCCCACCGGGAAATCCGGCACGGCAGCGAGAGCTCCCACCATCACGACGTTCTCGGTCTGGGGATTGCCCGCCTCCTTCGCCAGGTCCAGTGCGTCTATCTCCACGATCCTTGCACCGGCCGAACCGATCCTCTCTATGATATCACCGTATTTCACGTACGCATCCTTCTCTTTCCTGGCCAACATCTGGGTCTCGGTCGGAGGATGGATGATGTTTGTGTTCGTGATGACCAGTCCGCCCGGTCTCAGGAAATGGAGGTACCTTAGGGCTTCCATCGGTTCGAGGGCCAGTATGACATCCGCCTCTCCGAAAGGGACCAGTGGTGAGATCGCGGTCTCCCCTATTCTCTGATGGGCTATGACCGAACCGTTCCTTTGCGAGAGACCGTGGAGCTCTCCCGAGATCACCCTGAGCCCTGCCTTGATGCATCCCTCCCCGACTATATTGGCCATGAGGACGACACCCTGGCCTCCAACTCCGCAATCGATCATGTTGAAGGAGTCCTTCATTCGCTCACCCCCTTCCCCTCGAGATATTCATCAAAGTCCTTCTTCGTGTAATAGACCCTGTCCTCCCCGCCGTGCAGGGTTGCAGTGGACCTTATGGCTCCGAATCCGCACATCTGGGTGCATTCGCCGCAGCCCACGCAGATCTCCGGTGATATCCTTGATGAACCGTCGCTCTCATCGATGGATATCGCAGGGCAGAGGAAGTCTCTGATGCAGTTGTAGGGTTTCTTGCATGTTTCCGTGTCCACGAAGAAGGGTACCGGTCTGCCGCCCTCTCTTCTTAGGTTTCTGAAATGGTAGAGGGCGCACTCGCCGTGGGAGATGATCGCCGATACCCCCTTGTGTTCCAGGGCCTCCTTCATCAACTTCCTGTTCTTTCGTATCTCGAAGGCGTTCACGTTGACTATCTTCTCTATCCCCAGACCTCTCAGCATGTTCTCTATATCGATGGAGATCCCCTCCTTACCCGCCACTGTCATCTCGTGGGCGGGGTGAGTCTGCTGCCCGGTCATCGCTGTCACGGAGTTGTGGAGGATCACAAGGGTCAGGTCGTGTTTGTTGTGCACGGCGTTGGCGATACCGGGGAGCCCGGCATGGAACAGGGTCGAATCCCCCATGGCGCAGACCACCTTGCTTTTCGATGCATAGTTGACCCCCGCTGCAATCCCCAGTGAGGCGCCCATACACAGCTGGGAGTCGGACCATTCGTGGGGTGGCAGGACCAGCATGGTATAGCAGCCGATGTCGTTCGAGAAGAATATCGGAGTGTTTCCGATGGCCCTCTTCAACGCCGTGAAGGTCCCTCTGTGTGGGCAACCTGCGCAGAAACCGGGGGGACGAATGGGAAGGATGTCCCCGAGAGCCTGCATCTTCTTGACATGAGCATCGTAATCGAAGGGCATCGGGATGCCGGAGACCTTCGATATGGCTTCTACCATGATGGGGATGTTGTACTCCGAGAACTCCGTGAACGGTCCGTACCCCTTCCCCAGGACCTCAGCGTCCGGATTTGCATCCTTGCATATCCCCCTCACGAAGCCTTCGAGATAGGGAGAAAGCTCCTCGACGACCATGACCTTGTCCAGAGGTAACAGGAAATCAGCTATCAAGTTCTCCGGAATAGGATTGATCAATCCGATCTTGAGGATACGGGCTTTCATCCCTAGCTTCCCGAGCGCCTCGACAGCGTAGTTGTAGGGTACTCCGGAAGAGACAATCCCTATCCGGTAGCCTTCATCCTCCGGGGGTTTTCCTGAATGAACCCTCTTTCCGTCGAAGTACTCCATACGGTTGAAGGTCGTTCCCTCTGAGTACTCCCTCATCCCCTCGATCTTCTCGAGCATTCTGAGCTTGCCGGCCCTTGCCGTCATTCCGACGGCTGTGTAATTGTGATCGTTGTTCCATTCGAGCTGCCTGAAGGGTGTCCTGTTCATCTCCTCGATGTTCACCACGCCTGACTGGTGGTTTATCCTCGTCGTCGTCCTGATCATCACCAGGCTCGAGAACCTCTCCGAAAGATCGTATGCCTCCTTCACCATGTCATATGCTTCCTGGGGGGAGGACGGATCGAACATCGGCAGGTATGAGGTATACCCGAACCACCTGCCATCCTGCTCCGACTGGGACGAATGGGCGTGCGGGTCATCTGCCAGGAGCAGGACGCAGCCCCCTCTAACACCCGTGTAGGCCAGGACATAGAGCGCATCCGATGCCACGTTGACACCGACGCTCTTCATGGAAACGAAGGACCTCATGCCGACGAAGGATGCTCCCGCCCCGGTCTCGAGGGCCACCTTCTCGTTGACCGAAAGATCCATCTTTAGGTCGTAGTGCTTCAAGGCCTTCTCGAAGGTCGAGAGGATCTCCACCGTGGGTGATCCCGGGTATGTCGCATAGACCTTGACGTCCGATTCAAGAGCCGCCCTCACGACCGCCTCGTTCGCCATCATGTAAGCGCGCGCCGGTCCCTTCTCCGTGATGTATTTGAAAGCCATCCAAAGTCCTCCCGTTCAGAATATCAGCACCTCGTATCCAAGCTCCATGTATTCCGAGATGGACGGGTGTCCCTTCATCGCTCCGCACAAGGAAAGCCCTTGCTCCTTTGCGGAGAGGAGCGTTCCCATCTTGTTCGCACATGCCGTGCAGACACAGTCCACTAGACCCTTCTCCTTAGTTTCGCTGTAAAGGGCATGCAGGGGATGCCCGCTCCCGTCAAGAGGGACTATCAATTTTGTCGCGGATCCCTCTATTATCAGTTTAACGTCATAGCCCCTGCCGTGCATGTCCAGGGTGTTCAGAAGAACATGTATGAAGCACATTGGATCGCCGTTGAACGCGAAAAGAGCTACCTTCCTCTTCATAGGACCCCCGTGGTAAATGGGCGAAGGGCTAATTACCATTTTTCGAGGTCCTGATGTATATCGGAAGCATTTCATCGAGCTGCCGGACGGCATCCTCAGCCGAGGCTGCCGTGTAGATGCGGTCATCGGGAATATCACGATGGCGGACCCTGTCATCCACCCTCTCCCCGCCAAGTCTGCCGCTCCATCCGGGGAAGTCGAGAGCGATGATGAGCTTGCCTTTCTGCCATGCGAAGGCCAGCTCCGAAAGTGTTCCCGAGCCGCCGCCGACGGCGATGATCGCGTCCGCGTTCGTGACAAGCATATTCCTCCCGATACCCAGACCGGAAGGGATCGCGATATCGACGTACTGATTTGCGGATGACGGATCGTACCCGGGCAATATTCCTATCACGGAACCGTCCGAGTACCTTTCCGAGAGATGTGCGCCCATGGAAGCCGCTTCCATCACACCTCCGAGTCCTCCGGTCACGAGGCGGTATCCCCTGTCGATGAGAATTCTGCCGATGATCACCGCAGATCTGTACTCATCGCTATCGCTTGACAGGTCACCGCTTCCTATTACCGCAATGAGGTGCCTCCTCATGGTCCGGTCATACCCTAAGGAAAATAATTGTTTTCCCTCATCTCTTGAGGGGTCCTTTCTTCAAACGATGCCGCGTCCTCTTCGGTCGGACCGTCGAGGTGTTGATCGACCTTGCATTGGTATCCTGCTTGATAACGGACCTTTTGATCCTCGGAGAACCCTTGACTCCCTCACCCGTTTCTCTCCATATCGTTTCTATCGGATCGGGAGTTGCCGGGAGAACATGCTTCCTGCCGCGGATGACGAAGACCAGCTCCTCGTTCATTCTCGCACCGTGGATAAACAATTAATATCATATTATTTAAAATTCCAAGCGCTATTATCCGGATCTGAGAATATGTCACCATCTGTCCCTGTGTACCCTTCCGGGATCGTGACCGCCATGCGGCGGCTTCATCTCATCTGGTTTGCCTATCACAACAAGGGAGAATGGTATCACCTCCCCAGGAACCTTCAGAAGCTCCCTCATTCCGGCTATCCGGTCCATTCGGGGATATATCCCAAGCCAAACCGATCCCAGACCTTCTCCGGTCGAGGCTAGGAGTATGTTCTCGGTGGCTGCCGAGCAATTCTGCGTCCAGTATCCTTCCCTTGGCTCGACAACGGTATCGGCGCATACGAGAATGGCAAGTGGAGCCTCGAGGATCATCTTCGAGTAAGGATGGAATCCCGGGATTCTGTCCAGTATGCCGCGGTCCCTGATGACCACGAAATGCCAAGACCTTTTACCGCTGGCACAGGGGGCCGCATCCGCCGCATCGAGTATTCTATCGATGACATCGTCCTCGATATCCTCGCCAAGATATCTTCTTATGCTCCTTCTCTCCATTAGGATGCTCATATGTTCACTTCCTTTCAATTAAAAGCAGGGAGTACCCCTGCTCAGTTCCCGACATGTCGTTTCTTTACCGTCCCAACCTTTTTTTAATGTTTCCCGTTTCAGGGAGTATGGAGTGCAACATCGAGGAGAACCTGAAGGTATGCAACTGCACCTATCCGTGCGAGAAGAGGGGCCACTGCTGTGCCTGCGTGGCTTATCACAGGAGAAGGGGTGAACTTCCGGGATGCTATTTCTCCAGGGAAGCGGAGGCCACCTACGACAGATCAGTTGAGAACTATCTCAGGACGCGTTGAGCCTCCAATGTGAGGAGACACCCTTATCTACCAACGGAAGATAGTTGGATCATGAAATTCCGGTGGAACATGATATTTCTTCTCCTTTGGATGCTGCTTCTGCTCTACTCTTTCATCCTTGCTCCCGGATCCATTGAGGATTCTTTCACACTTCTTATGGAGATGATGACCGATCCCGGCTCTGTGGAGCCCCTGGTATTTTCCATCTTCAATCTTCTGGGAGTATGGCCAATGGTCTATGCGGCGGTCATTCTCTTCGAGGGAAGAGGGAAGGGCTTGAGGTCGTGGCCATTCGTCATAGGCTCGTTCTTCACAGGCGCCTTTTCCCTTCTGCCCTATCTTGGGCTGAGAAGGCCGCAAATTGATTTCAAGGGTAAGAAGAGCTTCCTGCTTCGGGTACTTGACTCGAGGGCCTACGGCATCGTACTGAAGCTGGTCGGAATATCCCTGTTGGCCTATGGTATTGGGGCGGGGAACTGGAGCACTTACATGGAACTGTTCCGAACGAACATGCTCGTTCATGTTATGACCGTAGACCTCATGGTGGTCACCCTTGCTTTTCCCTGTGTTATGCGGGATGACATGAGAAGGAGAGGGTGGCACGGGATCGGTAGGTTCCTCCTCTTTGCCCTCCTGCCGCTCATAGGACCGCTGACATATCTCTGGATGAGACCTCATCAGGAGGATGCGGGACAGGAATAATTGCCTCCAGGAACGAGATGGGCGGACCGTATGTCCATTTGATGGAACCCGCCCCCCGGTCGAACAAGTAGACTTGTCCTCCAAGCAGGATTAACCTTATCTAATATGACCCTGGTAAAAGACCGTGGAGCAGATCGGATCGATGATCTATATCGCGGACAGCAGGTCAATGGGAGAGCTCGAGGACGGATCGGTCCAGCTCATGGTGACCTCTCCTCCGTATTGGCACATCAAGGACTACGGAACCGAGGCACAGCTTGGTTACGGTCAAAGCCTGCATCACTACCTGGAGGACCTGTACAGGGTCTGGAATGAGGCATACAGGGTCATGGAAAATGGCAGGAGGGCCTGTATAAACATCGGCGACCAGTTCACAAGAGCGGTGGACTACGGACGCTACAAGGTCGTACCGATCCATGCAGAGATCATACTCCAGATGGAGAGCATCGGCTTTGACTTCATGGGTTCCATCATATGGAACAAGAGGACCTCCATGAGGACATCCGGAGGAGCGACGGTCATGGGTTCCTATCCCTACCCTCCGAACGGCATAGTTGAGATCGATTACGAGCACATCCTCCTCTTCAAGAAACCCGGGAGGGCCAGGAAGATGGATTTCGAGATGAAGGAGGGATCAAAGCTGACCAAGGAGGAATGGAAAGAGTTCCACCTTTCTCACTGGAGCTTCGGAGGCGCCCGCCAGATGGGTCACGAGGCGATGTTCCCAGAAGAGCTTCCTTCCCGTCTTATCAGGATGTTCTCCCTGAGAGGGGAAACCGTTCTCGATCCGTTCCTGGGAAGCGGGACCACGGCACTTGCGGCCAACAGGCTCGACAGGAGATTCGTTGGCTACGAGGTAAATCCCGATTATGTTCCATTGATTCGCAGGAAACTGTCGGCTATCAAGGATCACCGTGCAAAATTCCTGGAGAGGGCCGACGAGGTGACGTACGGGGGG
>JBLIRL010000040.1:0-19318 GCA_049472275.1 Thermoplasmatota archaeon
CATATGTCAAACGGTCGCGGTCCGACGGAGTATCCCTGCCCTTCACCGCCAGTTCCACGGTCTCGTCCTCGAAAACGTCGTACAATGAGGAGACCTCCTCTATTTGTGGGGCGACGTTCCGAACCTCCACGTTCAGGGACAGGGACGCTGTATCCCCGTCATCGTCCCTTACGGTGCAGGTCAGGTCGTAAACCCCGCTGACCTGGTAGACGTTCCCGTTGTCCGGGATCGGTTTCCAGCCGCTCTCGTGGCCGTTTCCGAAGTCCCATTTGTATTCCAGCAGCGACTGGTCGGATTGGGTATCGAGACCCTTGACAATATCTTCTATGTCGAGGACCGAATCCTCGTGGACCTGAAGCATGCCAGGATCATCGTCTACCCAGACCAGGGAGGGCGCTTTGTTGGTAATATTGATCCATCCGGATAGAATGCCCTCTCCACCATACTGGTCCCTCACGAAGGCATTCACCGTATAGTTGCCGGCAATGGTGTATCTGTGGGCTCCATCGGAAAGGTCAGACCAGGAATCCTGAACGGTCCCGTCCCCGAAGTCCCATTTCGCCCGTTTCTGACCGGTATCCGACGGAGTGTCGAACACGAACGGTGTGAAGTATATCAGTTCGTCCTCGAAATGGACCGTTTCATTGCCGTCAGATGGCTCGACCCAACCCCAAGGACCCACGTTGAGGACATCCATAAATGCGCTCTTTGAAACCGTATCAGTTCCATCGATTACATCGATCCTGACATTGTATCTTCCGGGGGCAGAGTATGAATGATATGTCGATATCTGACCCGTGCCTTTGTCTTTGGCCGCATCGCCCCAGTCGATCTCCCAGGTTATGTTGACAAGATCAGAGGGCGTGTCATCCAAAACATCGACCAGGGCTAGGGGGGCATCCATCATCACGATGCGGTCATCCAGGGAGATCTCGGGGATCCTGTTCGGTATATCCACAACTATCGGATACAGATCACGGCCAAGGAAGGAGCCATCCCTTACTCGACACCTAACGTGAAAGAGTCCATCGTGGTGAACCGGGATGGAGATTTGAGGTTTCGTCCAATCTGTGCTGACATCGAAGGTATTATCCGATTCAAGGTCCCAAACATAGCTCGAGATGTAAGAATCGGGGGATACTGCGTCGATAGTGATGGTAACATTGGTGTCCTCCTCCAAGGGGGACGATACCGCATATCCTCTTATCTCGGGTCCCTGGCCGTCCTGTCTCTCTATCTCAATTATCGTATCTGCATCCGAGGTGGACAACTGGACCAAACCATCAGGCCATATGATTTCTATGAGTATCGGCCGGGCCCCGATGGTCGGACCAAGCCCGAAATGAAGTGTGCCGGACTCCTGATGCGCATGTCCCGTTCCGGCCCTTACCTCTCTCGTTAGCATTACGTCCCGGTCATCCATGGCGTACCTCACCGTGACCCGAGCCCCCACTGCATCCGGGTTCATACCTTCCTGTTTCAAATTCACCTCCAACCAATGATCGCTCGATGAGAACTGATTTTGATACAATCTCACTCTGTAGTCCTGCCAGTTGGAGCCGTCCCACCTGTCAGCTCCTCCCGTAACAAGATCCAGGTCCCCGTCATTATCGTAATCGATCCAAAGACATGCATAGGTGTTCGCTCCGACGATACCAAGCTGATCAGTGACATCCTCGAAAGTGGTTCCATCCGGTATGGATGGGTCCGATACCGAACCCTTGTTTCGGTACAGATGGGGGGTCGTGTATGGAAGGTCGCCGTAGACCTGCGGGATGAAGATATCCTCCCATCCGTCGTTATCGTAATCCCCTATCGCCACCCCCGAGAAGGTCTGGTCGCCACGGTAGGTTCCCTGGCCCCCCACTGGCCATCTTGGAATTCCCGATGTATTCCTGTAATCCTGGAAGTTGTAATAGGGCGCCCCGTCATTGATGTAGATGTTCCCGTCGTCGCAGATGTATCCCCGGATGTCATAATAGCTGCCGATGTATCCGACATATTTATGAACGAAGTCGGAGGTCCACAGGTCAAGGTTTCCGTCCCGGTTGAAATCGGCCCATGCAGAACCTATCGTATGCCCCCAGTTCGGCCCCCACCAGTACTGTCCATAGACGCTTCCCGCAGTGGTGTCGTAGTACCAGTCGTTCGCATATGTTCCAGAGCAGTTCCTCTCCCGACCAACCTCGTCGAAGGTGCCGTCCCTCTGATTCTCGAAGAGGTGGTTTTCCCTTATCCTGTAATGTGATACGTATGCATCCTGCCAGTGATCGTTGTTGTAATCACCCCAGGTCACCCCCCTTGAATAGAAGTTCTCCCCTGGCCTTATTCCGGCAGTCGAGGATATGTCAGTAAATGACTGGCCGTTCTCGTTACGAAGAAAATAGTCGGGGAAGTAGATGGGATTCCCGTCATTCCAATCTTCGCCATTGCCCACGTAGAGATCCAGGTCACCATCCCTGTCGAAGTCTCCCCATGCATTCCCTGTGTTGGGGTGAAGGTTCCGCCAGCTTCCGAAGACCACGGTGGAGACATCTATAAGTTTGAAATCGGGGGATCCCTGGTTCTCCCAGAACCTGTCGGCATTTCCCTGACTGCACCCTTGGTACAGGTCTTGGTCGCCATCCCCGTCCCAATCCGCCCATATGCCGTTGCGGGACCCGGATGTCGACGATCCGAAGACCGAGGTCTCAAGCGTGAAGTTCCAGTGTGGTGGGCCGTTATTCCGGAACAGTCTGTTCCCGTTGAAGAGAAGGTCCTGGTAACCGTCGTTGTTCCAGTCGACGGTGGAGATGAAGGATGGCGCGGAGGTCTGATCGAATGCCGCAGCTCCAACATCCGTGAATGATACTGCCCTTGGAAGGGGCGTTCTTTCGGTCCTGTCCTCCCCCTCGACGGACATGAGCGGGATCGGAAAAAGCAGTATGACGGTAATTAGGAGAGCGACAGACCTCATCTACCCTGCACCAGATGTGAAGTGCATTTGCAGGAAATAAACTTGACCTACGGGGTGATGTCACCAGCCTTGCCGCAGTGAGGACATTTCACAGTCATGACATGATGTTCCCTGAGAGCCTTCATCTCCACCTTCTCCTTGAAAAGCTCGGAGCAGAAAGGACACTCTATGACGACCTTCACCGAGGATGGATGCCGCTCCTTCGTGTCATGACCTCTCCTCTCGGTCCTTCTCTTGTGCGGTTCCTTCCATTGGGGGATGAGCTCCACTTCCGGTCTATCTTCCTTTCTCTCGGTTTTGACCGGTACCAGGTCATGGACTTTCGGACCCTCGTTCCTGCTCTGATCCGGGGAAGGCCTGGAGTGATCACCACCCCTTCCCCTGGATGCAAGGAAACCTTCGGGATCCAATCCGATCTTCTCCAGGCGCTTCTCCAGCCTCCTTCTCGCGCTGCTCCTCAGGAAGGACACTATCAGGACCAACAGTACGATTATTATCACAACCGGAATCACTATCACAAGGAATGGCCAGATATCTCCCCTCTGGTAGATGCTCACATCGTCGTCCAATATATCTACAGTGATTGTCTCGGTATCGGAAAGACCGCCGCTGTCCTTAACGATGAGAACCACTTCCCTTTCCTCACCGCCCCTGTCAGCCTTCCATGCGACCTCAGCCCCCCTCATCGTACTGCCGTCAGGCAGTGTCCAGAAGAAGGTCAGGGGATCACCGTCAGGATCTCGGGATCCGGACCCGTCGAATACGATGTCCTCACCCACCGTCCTCGCGTAACTTCCTCCGACTATCTTGATATCTGCTATTGGAGGACGGTTGTCATCGATCGCACTCGCTCGGAATCCGATTGAGACCACCTCGGGGTCCTCGTTACCGATTATATCAACAGCGGTAACCGCCACCCAGTAGTCCACAAGCGGATCTAGATCGGTCAGGATGGCCGAATCCTGGTCCACGGAACCCAGCTCGAGATAAGGCTGCAATCCGTTCACATCGATGAACTCGAACCTCTCAAGATAGATATTGTAATTACCGAAATCCCTTGCAAGCGATGTATCCCAGTATATCGAGACCGCACCCTCGTCCACTATCTCGAGGTCCAGTCCCTCTATGGGGGCGGGTGGTTCCGTATCGAAGGGATCGTAACCCTCCCCAACGACCATGATGTCGTCGAGGAACCATCCCTCGCCGAAACCCCTCTCGTCTGCAGCCACGGAGAACCTGAGTCGGGTACTTCCTCCTGTGAAGGGGGCGAGTTCGAAACCGTCGACCCCCCAATCCTCGGAACCCACGATGGCATCGGACCCGCCCATGGGTCCGGACATGTTATCTTTGAGGCGACCGTAGGAGAAACCCATGGGTTCCAGAACTTCCCAGCTTCCGTCATCGGACAGTGCTTCGATCACTCCCCCCGAGGACCCAACGGGACCCAGGAATTCGTACCTGTGGTAAAGATATAGGAACGAATCCGTGTAATAGTTGAGATCTATCCACTCGGTCTCGACGAAGGCCCAGGTAGGGCCACTGAACCCTGTTGTACCGTTGGGTCCTCCATCGGGAGACCCGTACCAGAGGACCTTGCCTCCGGACATCGAAAAACCGTTGACGGGGGGAGTGACGGTCGTCCATTCGACACCTGACTCCCCGTTCTCGACGATCAGGTTCGAGGTTCCGCTGGAGGAATCGTCGTAGTATACCGGGGAGAAGGACCTCATGTTGAAGGACCTGCCCTCCACATATTCCCCGCCGACCGTTAGGTTTATCCACCCCCTGAAAGCCCCGGATCCCGAGGGGAACCACTCCACTATCCTCCTTCCCGTGGCACCTTTTGCGATCACGGACCTGTGATAGAACTCCTCGGTCTGACCCACGGATTCTATGTACACGGTGATGAAGCTGTTCTCGGGTACGGTCAGGCCGGTATCGACAACCTGTAAGGTTATCATTGCCGCCTCCCCATTGGCAACAACAGGCGGGATGTACACATCGGGTCCAAGGGACAGGGATACCTGGGGTTTCTGCTCAGCAGAAATCTCAATGCCGTCCACCAGGAAACCGTTATCGGTCAGACCGTCCGGTTCATCAACCACGAGGAACCTTATCTTCAGAGTGTTCCCGAGCCCGCCCTCAAGGAGAATTGACCAATCCTTCCACTCCTGGCTTCTCGATCCGCTGAAGACCTCCACATCCACCCATATACCAGAGTCCACGCTGATCTGCACGCTGCAATGATCTGATCCGAGAACATCTCCGGTCTCATCGGCCTCATTCTCCACGATCGTAAGGTCCATCCAGTATTCGAATGAGAGGGTCAGACCGATATACTGCGAAGTATCTATGACGGGGAGCTCAAGATATGCATTTGTATTGTTGAGATAGGTACCGTTGAGAGGGCAGCCCCAAACCCTGGAACCGTCTCCCGCGCCCGAGGGGCCCGGATTATCCGGAATACCACTTCCAGGTTCACCCCACTCCCACACGTCCCCGGTCCCGCCGTGATCCAGACCTCCGTCGTCCTCCTCGAAGTCCATTTCCAGAAGTATCATCTCCTGTGCATCCACTGAGTTGATTGGGAATGCCAGTATCAGGACGGTTGTCAATCCTGCACAGAGCAGGGCGGTTCTGGAGATCCCTTTCGACATATAACCGGAGCTCCTACTGGTGATAACTAAACAGATGGTGTTATATAAATCCTGTAGACCCTACAATGAAAAATCGGGACCCGATCACGAAATTCGGACCACTGTCCTCGAGGGGAGACCCTGGGAGGATTGGGGGCATGAGCTTCCGAGAGGTGGCGGGTAAAATGACACTTCAAGATCGTTTCATGTTGAGGATCAATCGAATATCGAAGGGTATCATGGACTGTGATTGTCCATTTCCACACCGATAATCTCTGCCAGGGCCATCTCGAGAGCCCTCAAACCCACGGTCGCGACGGACCTCACAAGGACATCTGCGTTGACCATGGATCCCTCGCCCCTCTCCGTATTGACCTCGACTATCCTGCCCCCCTGGCTCTTCGCAACACCGGGTATCATCGCCACGGGGTGGATAAGGCCCGAGGTCCCCACCACGATCAGGTCAACACCTTCATAGGCCTTCTGGAACGCCATCTGGATCTCTTTCTCCGGCAGCTGCTCGCCGAAGAAGACGATATCGGGACGCTTCACCGATCCGCAGGTACAATCTATTCTGAATCTCGGCCAGCTGGTCCTGTCGATGGCTTCCTTCCTGCCGCATCCGGGACAGTATATGCTTCTCGCGTTTCCATGGACCTCCAGAAGGTCCCGGGTTCCGGCCAGGGCATGGAGACCATCAACGTTCTGGGTCACCACCGGTCTGACCCATCCCCTTTCCTCCATCCGGGAGATGGCAAGATGCGCCTCGTTTGGCTCGGCATTGATGGAGCCATCGATTATCTCACGCAGCATCTTCCATGTCCTGTAGGGGTCCTTGATGAAGGTATCTATATGACCATACTCGTAGGGATCGTATCGCTCCCAAAGGCCGTTGGGGCCTCTGAAGGGAGGTATGTTCGATTCCACGGATATGCCCGCTCCGGTGACCACCATTGCAGGTAAACGAGGTGCAAGCACCTCCGCGGCCTTCCTGGCCTGTGACATCACATCATCAGGTATGATCATGGGCATCAGCACTCATAGGGCTCATCAGTGATCAGCCAAGCTGCTTTCATCATCTGCCGGGAAGGAAACCCTTTCAATCGACTTAAATCTATTCTGAATAGGCGGTGCCATAGGCCATGACGCTGATGAGCAGCTCCTTCTGTTTGGGGGCGTTCCATTTAAGATTGGCCGTGGTGTAACGGATGTTGCCGACCTCCGTGAAACCCTGTTTCGCAGCTGATTCAAGCACCCGCAGGAGGGCTTCCCTTCTAGCTCTCTCGACGACAGGTGACAGTGAACCCATCTTTCCCCCGACAAGCTGTCTGAATCCGGCAATCCATGTCTTGAACCTGTCTGCCCCTATACATACCTCTCCCGCCACGATCGTCATCCGTGCGGGATGCTTCATTATCGGTGTCCTCCTGTTGTGTGAAATGATCCTTCCCCGGATCTCGGCCTCTCTGGACTCGAGCTCCTTGAAATGTTTCCTCTCGAAGATCTGTCCGGTTATGGCAGGTCCGATGAACAATGCCAGAGGTATTATCACAAGGATGAACACGTAGAAACAAAGCATGAACGCATCCAAATGCATCACCCTGTCATTCCACGACCACCGCGGTCCCGTATACGTAAACCTCTGCGGCACCCTGCATCAACGAGGCTGTAGACATCCTCACGTTGACAACGGCATTGGCTCCCATGCTCCGGGCATTCTGCAGCATCCTCTCCGTGGCTTCGTTGCGGGCCTCCTCCATCATCTCTGTATATCCCTTGAGCTCACCGCCGACGATGTTCTTGAAACCCGCAAGGATATCCTTGCCGATGTGCTTGGCCCGGATGGTGCTTCCATTTGTGATACCGATGACCTTGACTATCTTCTTACCTGGTATCTCCTCGGTGTTGACGTAGATCATGAACTCCCCGCTCTACATTATTTAATCAACTATTAATATTTTAGAACTGATGTGGAACACGGGTGCTTGATATGAAACGCGAGGAATACATCTACTACGCTTTCATGAAGAAGGTCACCGAGGATGGCTTCATCTCTCTGGACGAGAGCGGGCTGATCCTCATACTGGAGGACAAGCTGGGACTCTCCGATGACAAGATGGACGAGATCATGGGATGGATCGAGGATGGGACCATACCGGTCGACAAAGATGAGCTGAAGGTCTTGAAGGACGATACGTCGAACCATCTCTATGAACTGTCGATATACGAATCCATTCTGAAAGAAGCCCTGAAAGATGAGGCGATCGAGAGAGAGGAGAAGGACCTTATCATGTCACTGACCTCCATAATGAACGTTACGGAGGACGAAAGGTCAAAGATATATGACAACATCAAGTCCATGCCATGACCTACGTTCAAGGGGAGATCTCTTCCCTCCGGAATACCTATTCCGAGATAAGGGAGGAGGTAGTGGAGAGACTTTCCGAATTTCGTGAGATCTGGGAATCCAGGGACGAACACAGTGCACTTCTCGAACTCCTTTTCTGCATCCTGACACCACAATCCAAGGCGCAGGTCTGCTGGGGCGCCATCGAGGATATGTCCTGTTCGGACGTTCTCCTCAAGGGTGATTACGACCTGGTCCTGGGTGCTGTGAGCATGGTCCGCTTCAAGTACAAGAAGGCCCGATACCTGATCGAGGCGCGGGAACGGTTCATGAAGAATGGAAACATAGAACTCCTCTCTTTCCTCGATGGTATGGGGGACCCGATCACTGCAAGGTCCTATCTGGTCGAGAACATCAAGGGTCTCGGATACAAGGAAGCATCACATTTCCTGAGGAACATCGGTCTCGGCAGGGACCTGACAATACTTGACAGGCACATATTGAGGACACTTCTGAAGGCCGGAGTGATCGAGGAGATGCCGGCATCCCTTACCGACAGGCGGTATCTCGAGATAGAGGGGCGGATGAAGGAGTTCTCAGAAAAGATTGATATCCCGGTCGAGCATCTGGACGTTGTCATCTGGTATCGCTCGACGGGTTCGATATTCAAATGAGGTGTGATAATGGTCTTGACACGGAACAGGGTCCCCGGATTGATTCGAAAGGTGGAGGAGATCCTCGCAAAAGGCGGGGATGAGCCCCTTCTCGAGATCTGCAGGCTGCTCAAGGAGGATGTCGAACACTACGACTGGGTCGGTTTCTACCTCGTCGATCCACATACAAGCAGGGAACTGGTTCTCGGTCCATTTGCCGGGGAGCCAACCGAACATACGAGGATCGCCTTTGGTGAGGGGATCTGCGGACAGGCCGCGGACACGGGAAAACTCTTCCTCATCCAGGATGTGATGAAGGAGACGAACTATCTCTCCTGCAGCCCGAACGTAAGGTCCGAGATGGTTGTCCCGATCTTCATCGGTCAGAAAATTGTCGGTGAACTGGATATAGATTCTCACAAACTGCATCCCTTCACGAAGGCCGATTCCGACCTGCTAGAGCATGTCTGCAGACTTGTCGGACCTCTGCTGGCGTGAGATACCCTCGCAAAGTGGAACCTCGCCGGTGTAGTGTATCATCCGGTTCCTGAGCTCGAAGGAGACAGGTCTGATCTCCACCCCCGATCCAAGGGCTTCCTTGAATACCCTGCCGAATTCGGGGTCCATCACCACATTTGGGGCGAAACATTCCGCCCCCGGTCCAAGCACGAGCATCAGGATGCCCGCCCTCTGGCCCGATCTGCTCAGTTCGATCAGTTCCCTCAGATGCCTCCTGCCCCTTTCCGTGGGCGCATCCGGGAACAGGGCCATGCCATCTCTTGTAAGCGAACATCCCTTTACCTCGATGTAGAGCTTCCTCCCGCTGTCGTCGACAGCGAGATAATCCAGCCGGCTTTTTCCAACCATCACCTCAGGTTTGAGGGACGCCAGTGGTCCGAATGGATTGCATCCCGCATTCTCGAGCAGGGAGGTCGATATCATTCGATGAAAGGAGGAATTGATCAGTACCCATGAGCTTCGTACCCTCCCCGCGATCACGTCCCATTCCGTCCTGCGGTTCTTCGATTTGGACCGCCTTATGAGCACCTCGTTACCAAGATAGAGTATCTCTTTCAGCCTTCCGGGATCATGGACATGTGCCTCGATGGGGTTCTCACAGCCCGCTGTTTCTAAGATGGCGAGGAACCTGTTGGGCCTCGATACCACCCTTGCTGTTCTGTCCCATGGTATTGATATTGACACCTCGTTCATTCGGGTACGGTACATCCTCAAAATCATTATATATATCGCCTACTTTGGGAATTTTCAGGTGGTTAACTGGTTGGGGAGACCCTCTTCAAGGTCACCTATGGGATGTATATCGTAAGCTCCCGGGACGGGGGAAAGCTGAACGGTCTCATCATCAATACGGCCAATCAGGTCACCTCCTCCCCTCCGCAGGTGTCGATCAACATATCGAAGAAGAATCTCACACATGATATGATCAGGAAGAGCGGTGTGTTCTCGATCTCGATACTGAAGAAGGATACACCCCTCAAGTTCATAGGCAAATGGGGCTTCAGGTCCGGAAGGGATATCGACAAGTTCAAGGGAACTAGCTACAAGTTCGCGGTGACTGGTGCACCGATCGTGATGGACCATACGATCGGTTACATGGACCTCAAACTCGTCGGCCAGCTGGAGGTCAGCACTCACACCATCTTCGTCGGCGAGGTGGTCGAATCTGAGATAATCGATGATGCGGAGCCCTTGACATATAACTATTACAGGGATGCGAAGGGCGGCAGGTCCTCGAAGAATGCACCCACATATTCGGGGTGGGCCGAGAAGGGAGAGAATGGTGGGAGAGTCGATATCTCGAAGTGGGTATGCGGAAAATGCGGATATGTGTACGATCCGCTTGCGGGCGACAGGGAGGGGGGGATTCCGACCAGCACATCCTTTCACGAACTCCCGTCATCCTGGGTCTGCCCTCTCTGCAAGGCTTCCAGGAACAGTTTCACAAGGCTCGAGTGAACTGTTTTCTGTCGTCATGGTGCTCATTTGTGATCCTGAAGAAGGCTTCGAAATTATTATGGATTAATTTGAAATACCACCATACCTAACCTTCCGCGGAGGGAAAGAAAATGATCAAGAAAGAGATGCTCGATGCTTTGAACGAACAGATCAGGGAAGAGCTGTATTCGGCCTATCTATACCAGTCGATGTCAGCCTTCTGCGAGTTCAAGGGATTGAAGGGAATGGCACATTGGCTGGATATGCAGGCCAAGGAGGAGAACATACACGCCAGGATATTTTACGACTACATCCTGGAAAGGGGCGGTCAGGTTAGACTCGACAAGATCAAGGCACCTCCCCACGAGTTCGAGAGCTATCTCAAGATCTTCGAGGGAGCACTTGAGCATGAGGAATATATAACCGGCCGTATCAACGACCTCGTTGAAATGGCCCAGAAGTTCAAGGACCACGCCACTTTCAACATGCTGCAGTGGTTCGTCAAGGAACAGGTCGAGGAAGAGGCAAACGCTAATGAGATGGTGGATATGTTGAAACTTATAGGGGACAACACCGGAGCCCTCTTCCAGCTCGATGGAAGGCTTATGAGCAGAGCCGAACCCACCCCGCCTGTATCCACCGATTGAGAACAACATAAAGGGAGGAAACACCATGGTAGGGATCGGAGAAGAGATACCGGACATCGAGGCAGAGGTCTACCAGGACTACGAGATCAGGAAGGTCAAGCTTTCGGACTACAGGGGCAAATGGTTGATCCTTGCATTCTACCCAAGAGATTTCACATTCGTATGTCCCACGGAACTCGAGGACCTCGCCGACCATTACGAGGAATACCAGAGACTTGGAGCCGAGATCATATCTGTGAGCACCGATTCGGCATATGTTCATCTGGCATGGCACAATGACTCACCTGCCATCGGAAAGGTGAAGTACCCCATGATGGCCGATCCGACCGGAAAGGTCTGCAGAGCCTTCGGTACGATGATCGAGGAGGAGGGGAAATCTCTCAGAGGAACCTTCATCATCGATCCGGAGGGCATACTGAAGGCAATGGACATCCATGATAACTCGATCGGCAGGACCTCCAGGGAGATTATGAGAAAGCTGCAGGCATCGATCTACGTGAGGGAAAATCCCGGAATGGTCTGCCCCGCCAACTGGTCTCCCGGAGAGAAGGGCCTTGAGGAATCGCTCGATCTCGTCGGAAAGATCTGAAGAAGTATCGGATCGAACTCGATTGAACGGCCCGGGCTCCCAAATGATGCCCGGGCCGAATAAAAGGTCTTAATGAGTTGAACGCAATACCCCCAGATATAACAAAGGTGATGACAATGGACATTTCATCGTATACTTTGGAAGAGCTTCTTCTTGCGGCCCTGAAGAGCGAGGTCGAAAGTGCTGCTGTCTACAACCAGCTTGCCGCAAAGGTCAACAACGGATTCCTTTCGGACAAATTGAGGTTCATCGCGGAGGAAGAGGACAAACACAGGGATTTCCTCGAATCCATATACCGGATGAACCTCCAGAAGGAACCGATACTTCCATCTTCAACACCGGTCCCACTTCCGGAGATATCCATATCCACACCCATGGTTCCTGCATCCGAGATCATGTACCAGGCAATGAACGCCGAACAGTCAGCCTCTGATTTCTACATTTTGCTCTCGGAAAGGTTCGAGGATCCGGAGACCCAGAAGATGCTGAGATACCTCTCGCAGATGGAGATCGGGCATTACAGGCTTCTCGAGCTCGAGAAGGAAAATCTGGATGCGGAAGAGGATTACGAGGTGGAATGGGAGATGATGCATTCGGGACCATGAGAAGCCCGGACCGGTTTTCAGAAATTGACAAAGGTTATTCGTTTCCTTTATCTATTAAGTCGTATTTCTCTCCCCTAGGTGTGTTCGTATGCCCAGTCTTAAAGGAACGAGAACAGAGCAGAATCTACTGAAAGCCTTCGCCGGAGAATCACAGGCGAGGAACAGATACACATTCTTTGCCAAACAGGCCAAGAAGGACGGTTTCGAGTCCATATCCGCAATATTCTTGGAGACCGCCGAGAACGAGAGAGAGCATGCCAAACTGTTCTTCAAGCACCTTGAAGGTGGAATGGTGGAGATAACTGCAATGTACCCCGCGGGTGTCATCGGAACGACCCTCGAGAACCTGAAGGCTTCCGCTGCCGGCGAGAACGAGGAATGGAGCATCCTCTATCCAGGTTTCGCGGATATTGCCGATGAGGAAGGTTTTCCCGAGGTCGCAAAGACCTTCAGGATGGTGGCCAAGGTCGAGGTGGAGCACGAGAAGAGGTACAACTATCTCATACAGAGGGTCGAATCAGGCACATTTTTCAGATCGGACAAGATCACCAAGTGGAAATGTCTCAACTGCGGTTACATCCATGAAGGCAACGCGGCCCCCGACATATGCCCTGCCTGCAAGCATCCCAGGGCCTATTTCGAGCCCATCGGACCCTGACCAGGTTACGGCCTGACTTTCGTTCCCCTCTCTGCCCAGAGTAGAAGTTAGGGCAGGGGGGGGACATATTTAGGAAGAGATAGAGGTGTTGTAAAATTACTGTAATTTCCCTGCCCTATTGAAAATATGACTTTGAGAAGTATATAAAACCATTGGATATAGAATCATAATCTACATTTTTCAACCTTGGTATGGTAGAAATGTGATAACAAATATTTTCAAATATACAGGGGTGTTTTTCAGATTCAAGGCCTTATGAGCTCCTTGGACAGGAGTCTTCTCTGCCTCTCGTCCAGGACGTCTAGGTCAAGGGAGAATATCACGATGGAACCTCCTGTCGACATCACCCTGTCATTGAGAACCTGGACAAGGTTCAATACCCGCTCGAACTGCAGATTGGTCAGTACATACTCGAAACCCCCCACATAGAACACCGACCTCTCGCTTCTCGAGATAACCGATTGGATCATTATCAACATCTTCTGTATATTTAGGGGAGATATGCATGTCACATCCTTCGCCGGTGACGATGAGAACCATACGACAGGGACATCATGATCACCCAGGATGACACTCAACTTCGAAGGATGCTCCCTGGTGAATGCCATCCCCTCGCGCCCATCCTCCAGAAGTTCTTTAAAAAGTTCGATCCCCCTGTCCCCGTCACTCTCGTCTATCAGGTAAAGCCCGTTATCCCTCAATATCGGGTCCCTGCGGCTGAGATCGACCGCTCCGGAGGGGGGTCCACCCGATACTGATATCTCGAGGGACCTCATCAGATCACCGATATTGAATGGCTTCTTCATCCCGAAGATCCCGAGCTTCATGGACTCCCATACCGCATTGTCGTCGGCACTGACGAGCACGATCTTGACCTCGGGATCGATCTCAAGTATCTCCCTTGCAGCGTTCAGTCCGCTCATTCCGGGCATCCTGTGGTCCATGATGATCAGCTCGGGTGTCCTTTCCATATTCCTGATCGTTGCTACAGCCTCATCACCTGTGGAGGCTGTTCCGACGAGTTCGTGACCCCTGACGGAGAGAGCATCCCGATAGAGCTCACGTATCATCTTCTCATCCTCGACAACGAAAACCTCCATTTCTTTCACGACCCCGTGCAGTATCCCAATCAGAGTATTTACCGCTAATTAAGATTTCATTGTTTTTCTCTTATCCATAGAAAGCGAAATCCGCAAAAGGGGCATGTTTCGGACCCGTGGAGGAAAATAATTTATCGTATGAGGCTTCCATCGAAGGTGGTGCTTGTCCGTTGAGCGAAGGCCCTGCAGTTTCAAAAGATATGGAGTCATATTTCTCCTCGCTGAGAGAGGAGGCAAACCGGTCGGCAGGGATGGCCAGAAGGGCCAGAGGGAAGGGGTACGATCCAACCGATATCGTGGAGATACCTTTCGCAGACGACCTTGCAGGGAGGGTGGAGAACCTGGTCGGTCCGAAAGGGATCGCCAAGAGGATAAGGGAACTTGCCCCCAAGATGGGAAGGGAGAAACTCCTTCTGCAGATATCGCAGGAGGTCGCCCAATCAATGGTCGATTCCGGGGAGGACAGACAGAAAGCACTTGATCAAGCGACAAGAACGGGACTGGCAATTCTCACGGAGGGTGTCCTTGTTGCCCCCCTGGAGGGGATCGCAGAGGTGAAGATAGGATCGAATCCTGACGGAAGCTCCTACGCGGACCTCTATTTCGCCGGACCCATAAGGGCGGCCGGAGGAACGGCACAGGCTGTCTCGGTCCTGATCGCCGACCAGGTCAGAAAGCAGCTGGGGATCGGAGAGTTCAAGGTAACGGACCAGGAGGTCGCCAGGTACATTGAGGAATTCCAGCTTTACCGCAATCTCCAGTACAGACCCTCGAACGAGGAGATCGAGAACGTAGTGAGAAGCTGTCCCGTCTGCATCAACGGGGAAGGAACCGAGAAGGTGGAGGTACAGGGGAACAGGGACCTTCCGAGGGTTACCACGAACCAGGTACGCTCGGGAATCTGTCTCGTCATCGCCGAGGGGGTCCTCCTGAAGGCGAAGAAGATACTCAAGATCACCTCTTCGCTCGAGATCAAGGGTTGGGAATTCCTTAAAAAGCTCAAGGGGAAGAAGAAAGAAGAGAGCGGAGGCACGGAGAAGAAGGATAGCTCATGCAGAGAGGATGAGATCCTGGAGAAGCTTATCTCCATGGAAGAGATCGAGGAGGAGGAGGTCGGTGATTACCTCGCAGATGTCGATGATGACGGAAACTACATGAGCTTCACCTTCGGGGATGAGGGGGATGAGGAGGAGATCGTACAAATTACGGATGAAGGACTGACCCCGACGGCCGAAGCGGCTGTCAAATATATCAAGGACCTCATCGCCGGAAGGCCTGTCTTCTCTCACCCTTCCAGGGCCGGAGGGTTCAGACTCAGGTACGGCCGCGGTCGGACCTGCGGACTGGCCTCGATCGGATTCAATCCTCTCACCCTCTTCATAACGGATGAGTTCCTGGCCACGGGCACCCAGGTGAAGATCGAACGTCCCGGTAAGGCAGGTGCCGTCACTCCGGTCGATTCCATAGACGGACCGACGGTTCTTCTGAATAACGGTGACCTGGTCCTGCTGGATTCAAGAGAGAATGTCAGGAAGTTCAAGGGAAGCATCAGATCCATCACCGACCTGGGTGAGATCCTTATCCCATTCGGGGAGTTCGCAGAGAACAACCACTCCCTGATCCAGGGATCCTACAACGAGGACTGGTGGAAATGGGAGGTCCAGGCATCATTGTACATGAAGGAAAAGGGACTTGATGCACATCCGTTCGAGGAATCCTTCCATCTCGAGGAGAGGATCAGAGATATCAGGAAGAAGTCCATGGAATCCGTGGCTCGATCGAGCTGTGCTGCAGAAGGAGCACAGATCTCGAAGGAGGAGATCGCCAGACTCCGAAAGGAATCCGAGGAGAGGGCAGAATCGGAGGTCAGGGCTTATCTCGAGGAGGCTGCGGACAGGGCCGATGCGATCGAGAAGGAGATCTCCTCACGGGATATTGTCGATCATATCCCGGATACCGGCCGAAGGGCATACGAAGTAAGCAAGGAGCTTGATGTTCCCCTGCACCCACGATGGACACTTCTCTGGCATGATATCGACATCTCCGATCTCAACAGGCTGAGGATGCATGTGATGGAGAACGGGTCCTATGATGAGGAGGAGGGGCTCCTTATAAAGAGCGATGCGAATATCAAGGAGGTCCTGATAAATCTTTGCTGTCATCACCTTCAGAGGAGCGATGGTTATCTTGTTACGGACCATGCGTTCACGCTTCTGAAATGCCTCGGCCTGGGCAAGGACCTAAGGTCCATAAAGGTCCCCAGAGGATTCTCAAGGGCAAACAACGTCATGAAGGCGGTAAATCTTCTATCGGGTATCAGGATCAGGGAGAGGTCTCCCACCCGTATAGGGGCAAGAATGGGAAGACCCGAGAAAGCGGACCTGCGCCAGATGAAACCACCGGTTCACGGACTCTACCCCATCGGATTCTCCGGTGGACAGCAGCGGCTTGTGAAAAAGACCTTCGCGAATCCGGTGGAAGTGAACACCATACCGCACCTCTGCCCCAAATGCAAGAAGATGTCACCATATCGGGTCTGCCCTGACTGCATGGAAAGGAACATGAAGCAATCCTCTACCAACGGACCCTCGGAAGGAATGATGATCACCACCAGGGATGATGCCGAAAGGGCTGCAAGGATCCTCGGAGTCCCGTCTACCGATTCATTGTGGGAAATGAAGGGTGTCAAGGGATTGATCTCAAAGGAGAAGGTCCCCGAGAGGATGGAAAAGGGGATGCTCAGGGCGAAGCATGACGTCTACGTCTTCAGGGACGGAACCATCAGGTACGACATGACGGATATCACAATGACCCATTTCCGACCATCGGAGATCGGCGCCCCTCTGGAGAAACTGATAACCCTGGGCTATACCAGGGATATCAAGGGGGAGGACCTTCAAAACGATGATCAGATCCTTGAGCTGAAGGTCCAGGACATAGTTGTGAACGAGAAGGCCGGAGAGTATCTTCTCAGGGTATCGAACTTCATTGACGATGAGCTCGATCAGATCTACGGAGAAGATAGATACTACAATGCATCAAACAAGGAGGACCTCATTGGAATGCTCGCGATCGGGCTCGCTCCCCATACTTCTGCCGGAGTCCTGTGCAGGATTATCGGTTACACCAAGGCGCTTGGCTGCATGGGGCACCCGTTCTTCCATGCATCCAAGAGGAGGAACTGCGACGGCGACGAGGACGCAGTGATGCTTCTGATGGACGGATTGCTCAACTTCTCAAGGAAGTTCCTGCCCGAGAAGAGAGGGGGACAGATGGATGCGCCCCTCGTGCTCTCGATGAGACTGGACCCCTCCGAGATCGACAAGGAGGCACACAATGTCGATGTCCGATCCAGATACCCGCTGGATTTCTACCTTGCCACGACCCGCAACGAGAAGGTAAACGATTACTGGATGAAAAGGCTCGATACGGTGAGGTCCAGACTTGGAACTGCCCGGCAGTTCGAGGGATTCGGATTCTCACAGGACACCACCGACCTGAACTTCTCTCCAAGGATCTCGGCATACAAGACGATAGGTGTTACGGAGGAGAAGATCAAGAGCCAGCTGGACCTTGCGAAGTTGATACGCGCGGTGGACGAGGATGACGTCGCTGAAAGGGTTCTCACCACTCATCTCCTCCCCGACCTGATCGGCAACCTTCGGTCCTTTGCGCAGCAATCCTTCAGATGTACGAAATGCGGTACGAAATACAGAAGGATCACACTAACTGGTAAATGCACCAAATGGATCTCTCATCCGAATCCCCACAGGTGCAATAACAAGTTGATCCTTACCGTTTCCGAAGGATCCGTAAAAAAATACCTGGGAATAGCACAGAGGATATCCGAGGAATACAACGTATCCAACTACCTCAGGCAGAGGATAGAGATCATGTCCAGGTCCATTGATTCCATGTTCCCTTCACGTTTCAAGGAGACCACACTTGAATCATTCATGTGATCCCTCTTCCCCACGCAGAATCGGACCTTATCGAACCGCAGGTTGGTTGGGAGTCTCTCCGGTCGGTGATCAGAGGTTGATGATCTCACCGCAAAGAGGACACTCCGACTGAGAGGCCCCCTCAGCTATCACCACCTCCGAACCGCACAGAGGACAGGTCTGGACATTGCCAGATACCTCGCCTCCCTCCATCGAAGGGGGCTCAGGACCCGGGGGCTCATCAGATACGGGCTCCTCGGAAGGAGCGGGAACCTCCATGTCCTCAAGGTCAGGCTTCTCAACTTCTTCATCACCGGAAGCCTCCTCATCACCCTCGCCCGGCGGAAGAAGATCGTCGCTCGGAGGAGTCTCCATCACGAAATCGCTCGCCTCATTGATCACACCCGGCAGAGCCCACTGAATAGCCTCGATGGCGGGAAGGTCCACCGTCGGAACACCGGTCAGAACCTCGAAACGCTTCAAACTGCGACGTGCGCGACGAAGGCTAGTGCGGGCCTCCATGCGCTCACGGTCCGTACGCTGCTTCATATACCAAACCCCACCGAACGCAAGCAAAGAGACCAGAATCAGCACGATCAACAGGATGAAAAGCCAGCCAGGAAGTGTGTCCTCGACCTTGCGCTTCGTCACATCGAAATTGCGGGGAGCGGGATCATAACGATCGCTAACACCGTCACCATCGGTATCGGTGTTCTTGGGATCGGTCTCGTTGCCGTCAAGAAGACCGTTCATGTTGAGGTCCTCCTCGATATCGAGAAGACCGTCGTTGTCATCATCGTCGTCGATAATGTCAGGAATCCCGTCACGGTCCGTATCCGAAGAGGTCTTGTCGGGAACAACAGTGATCGATACGGTGATCGAGACGTTGGCTATACCATCATCGACATGAAGGGTGATCAGATGCTGGTTCTGCGACAAACGCATCTCAAGAATGGGATCCGTTCCAAGATAACCGTCCATATCGGAATACCAGAGGAAGCTAAGTTCATCCCCGTCTGCATCAAGAGAGCTCGAACCGTCAAGAAGGATCATCTTGCTCTCAAGATATTTGGTGAACTCCACGGGACTCGAGATGATGGGGACAGGTTCATGGTTGACGTTCTGCGGAAGGACCTCGATGGGTATGTCGAGGGAATAGGTATAACCGTTGCCGGCCACATCCTTCGCACGCCACTTGATGTAGTTCAGGGTGTCGCGATCGAAATAGAT
>JBLIRL010000041.1:0-19232 GCA_049472275.1 Thermoplasmatota archaeon
AGAAGTCTAAATGGTGAGCAAAATCCCTGATTTTGCGGAAGTCCGAATCCCTCCGGTGGCTCTTTTTTATAACCCTTCAGGTCGTAGAGATGAAGGGTAATGAGAGTTGGGGTGATTCGGGCCCCGCAGGGTCTTTAGACTTCGTTACAGGGATATTTCGGAGAAGTCTAAATGGTGAGCAAAATCCCTGATTTTGCGGAAGTCCGAATCCCTCCGGTGGCTCTTTTTTTAAAACCCTTCAATCGAAGTAAGACCATATACTAGCTGTGGATCATCCAGTAGATGGAAATGAGGAATCCCACCAGGGCCTCGCCCAGGAACAACCCCGTCATGATCATGTAGGAATCCATCAGCTTGACGGTCCTGAACTCTCCCCAGTCCTTCCTGCTTCCGTGTCTCCTTCTGAGCCATGACTCCCAGGCTCCTCTTGAGAGACCTCCCGCCATTATCATCATGGGGTACCCCATATACAGGAACATCCCCAGTCCGAACACCGTTCCGAGACCCGTAAGGAGTTCTATGAACACACCGATGAAAAGACCTAGAACTATGAAACTGACCATCATCCCGTTGCCTTCCAGAATCCCCATCAGAGAAGCGAATGCATTTGCCTGCGGTGCTGCTGCAATGAAATTTCCACTGGCGATCTGCTCGGACAGTATGAGGGAGATAAGAACGGATGTGGGGATTCCGACAAGGAGAGCAACGGACTGCGCCTTGAAGAGGTTTACAGGCCTTGTTGAGATGTAGTGGCCTGTCTTGTAGTCCCACTGGACCGGTACGGGAATGGCCAGCGATGCACCGAAGGCCGTCGCTCCGATCAAGGTTAAGATCATCATATCCGAACCGAGATCGAATATTCCGTCCAGGAATCGCAGGATCGTGTAGAGAAGGAGGATGAAGATTGTCAGCATGCCTATTGTGGGTCCGATCCCCGCTTCTCCCGCTATCTTCACGGATATCGCAAGAAGAAAGAATCCGACAACGACCATGAAGACGGCTGTTACCAGGGAAGCAATAATGTGGAAACTGCCCAAAAGCCAAAATGAGAGGAAAAGGGAGGCGAGGGTGATCAGGGCCATGGGTACGATATGTGATGTTGGCCATTCATACCATCCTTTACCTGGAACCCATTCAGGTCTGGTCCTTCTAGCGGTCCCGCTGAGGTCAGAAATGGTGTTCTTGATGGATGGAAATGATTTGATTATTGCCGTTAGACCCGCGCCCATCAGGCACCCTAGACCGATGCCTTTAGCGATAGAGAAGGCACCGAATATCGATAGATCATCGATACCTGCATAATCAGTGCTTGAAAGGTCCATTCCGAATAGAAGGTCAAGTGTGGACACATCGATGAGCTGGTCCGAGGGCGGCCAGTAATATGGAGATCCCGTAAATATCAGGAGAGGGATGACGACAAGCCACATGAAGGACGATCCCAGCAGAAGGAAAAGGGCGGTCTTCGATCTCATGTACCAGCCTATCGAAAAAGCCAATCCGGACAGAGAGATGTGCACATTGGTCTTCGCTCCCGGGAGCCTGGGAGTCCCTATTCCCTCCCAGTAGATCCAGTTCCCGATCCCGAGCCTCTTTCCCATCCATTGATAGAGGGAGTCATCTCCCAGGATGTGATAGTCCCTGATGAATCCGAAGAGGAACATGGGAACCCCCGCATAGAAGATCAACCTCAGGGACGATCGGGCCTTCTCCTTCACCCCCTCAGAGATCTGCTTTGACAGCTCCATGAGCTTCACCAGCGATTCGAATCCCGGAGTGGGCAGAGGGTCCTCAACCACCCATAAACGTCTGAAGATGATGTAGTAGAAAAGGGCAAGCAGCGACATCATCATGGAGCTTACGATGACGACTCCCGCTATCTCGAATCCTTGGGTCCACCTTAAGATGGATGCCGTATCGGTGACCGAGAGACCGTATACCTCTCTCGATGACAGCAGGTAGATAGCAGGGAGTACATAGACAAAACCTGTAATGGTCTGGTCCACTAGGTTCACCGCACTGGATGTGATGTTCACCTCATTTGGTCTCCATTTGAGAGCGACGCATATTATGTAGGTAACGTAGAAAAGTGATGAGATAACAAGACCCACCTTCAGCGCCACGTACTGTGTCACGAAGGTGAACGGTATTCCGACCAGCACCACAAGCAGCAGCAGTCTGAGCCACCTGAAGGACGGGGTCTTGAAGGAACTGACCCTGTTCTTCTCCTCGAGATAGGCCTCCAGGGTACCCGTGTTGAAGTTTGGATATATTTCCGGATCGAATGACCCAAGGGTGCCTCTCTCGATACCTTTCAACCCTTCCGGGGTAATCGGAGCCCTCTGTTTGAATGTCCTTTTCCGGTCCAATCCACACTCTCCCTGTAATAGAATATATTCCCAAATGACAATGATTAATGCGATTGTAGAATATTTAATGTTAGCTGGGGTCTGAGGTACAAGCCGTACGATCGACCCTCGACGGGGGAATCGAAAGAATTATAGAATTCGGAAAGCGATATATCCCGGATGGGAAGAAAGGCTGCCGCCCACAGAATATTGATGTTTCTACTGGTCATAGCCGTTTTAATCATTTCCATCGACGATATTACAGCGGGACCTGCAGAAAAAGACCCCGTTTACCGGCAGCCGTTAGCTCCGAAGGCTCCCATGGATCCCGAGGTCTGGGTGGAGGTGGAGTACGAGGAGTACGAGATGATAGTGGAACCCGGAGCGGCACGGGCAACCCCAATTCGAGCATGGGTTTACTGTGAGACCCCTCCGGGATTCCCTCCGGGTGAGAAGGTCACCGTTTTAGTGGATGTTCTCGGCCCTTGGAGAGTGATCACACAGTTCATATTCGTCTTCGACAAGACCTCAGACGTAGCCGAGATGTATCTCGAGGTACAGCCCAGGATCGGAGCATCCACGGAACATGTGTGGGAGATCCATTTCGTACCCAGGTGGTCCATAAACACTCCCCAGCGTTCAGGGGGCGGAACACCCGATACCGCCATAATAAGACCGTTGCCGTACGGATCCGTGCGCATCATGGACATGGACCCCGTTCGTTTCAATGTTGGGGAAGGTCAGAAGGTCGAGATAGTGGTGGAGAACAATGGCAACTGCGAGGCGCGCATCACGATCGGTGTGGAGGACGATGCAGGTTTCGATATAGCATTCCCTGAAATGATCTTCATCGTTCAGGAAAGGAGCTTCGGAACTTACGAAATATGGATAAAACAGACTTCCGGTGGAGGCAAGGAAGGCAAGCTGCTGATAAGCGCCACCTCGTCGATACCGGGTATGATGAGCAGGGACGAGGTGGAGCTCCATTACGAGACGCGTGGGAGGGTGGAGGTCTTCTTCACCAATCCGCTGGTCAACGTGTTCCTTCTGTTACTGATGGCGGTTTTCATAGCCTCGGTGGTGATGTTCGTCAGATGGAGGCAGAAGAGAAACGAGTCCCGGCTGTAGAACACGCTCCGTTGACGTTCCTACATTCCTTTCATCCCATGATCGACCTAATATCCTCCTCGACGGTGGAGGTCCCACCTATCCCGAACCTGTCCACGAGGACCTCGAGGACCTTCGGCGAGACGAAGGCAGGGAGGGTAGGTCCGAGGCGGATATTCTTGACGCCGAGGCTCAGAAGTGCGAGCAGGACAAGGACGGCCTTCTGCTCGTACCATGCGATATTGTATTCCACCGGCAGGTCGTTGACCCCCACACCGAGGTGGTCCGCAAGCTTGATGGCAAAGGTCGCAAGCGAGAACGAATCATTGCACTGACCGGCGTCTATGACCCTCGGGATGCCGTCTATTGCGTCCTTTACGAGTTTGTTGTACCTGAATTTCGCGCATCCTGCCGTCAGGATGACAGCATCTCCGGGGAGCGCCTCGGCGAAGTCGGAATAATACTCTCTCGTCCTGTATCTGCCGTCGCACCCTGCCATCACCACGAACTTCTTGATCTTCCCTGCCTTCACGGCCTCGAGGACCCGATCCCGCAACTCCCAGAGGGTTCTGTGATTGAATCCGCCGACGATCGTTCCTTCTTCGATGGCCTTCGGGGGCGGGCACCTCCTCGCATGCTCCACTATCTTCGAGAAGTCCTTGGCCTTCCCAGGTTCCCTGTCGGGTATGTGCTCGATCCCCTGAAATCCGACGATCCCGGTTGTGTACACCCTGTCCTTGTAGCTGTCGAGCGGCGGGACCAGACAGTTGGTGGTGAGCAGGACTGGTCCGTTGAACGTATCGAAATCCTTCACCTGATACCACCAGGACCCTCCGTAGTTGCCGGCTAGATTGTCGTACCTCTCGAAGAACGGGTAGTAATTGGCAGGCAGCATCTCGCCGTGTGTGTAGACATCGATGCCGGTCCCCCTTGTCTGTTCAAGGAGCTCTTCGAGGTCCTTCAGGTCATGACCCGAGATCAGTATTCCCGGGTTCTTCCCAGCGCCTATGTTCACCTCGCGGGGGGCTGGCACTCCGTAAACGGACGTGTTCGCCTCGTCTAGGAGGGACATGGTCCTCACACCGACCTCGCCGCACCTCATCACGAGGTCCACAAGTGATCCCATCGTCGCATCGGGATCGCGGTATGCGAGCAGCCCCTCGTTCATGAACTCGAAGATTCCCTCGTCCGAGTATCCCAGCATCCAGGCGTGATGGAGATATGCAGAGATCCCCTTCAACCCGTATAGGAGAAGGGTGGAAAGCGACCTCAGGTCTTCGTCCCTGATCGAGAGATGCCCGACGCTCCTTGCCTTGGCGAGGGCATCCTCCAGGGTTGTATATTTCCATAATGCATGGTCCGGAGCGGTTGAGGCTAGATCCCCCTTCTTCATAAGCTCTTTCCTAAGTCGGTCCCGTACCTTGATGGAATCCCTGATATTCTCTATCATTCTCTCCTGATCGAAGTTCGTGTTCGTGATCGTCGAGAAAAGGTATTCCATCACAACTCGATCGGCCTCGGGATCGGCGGCCCCCGCCTTTCTCAGTCCGGCCTGGTAGTAGGATACGCCCCTGAGAACATGTATGAGAAGGTCCTGAAGGTCGGCCACATCGCCCGTCTTACCGCAAACACCCCTCATCGTGCATCCTTTGTTCCCCAGGGTCTCCTGGCACTGATTGCAGAACATCTTTATCAACTCCATGATATATTTTTGTAACCAGATAGTATAATGATACAAAGTTATTTGAACTAGTTAGTATCCTACCGGTAACCATGCATTCGGACTGCACGGTATACAGGACCATTGACCTGGTAGCAAAGAAGTGGTCAATGGTCATACTTCTCGAGATACACAGGGGAGGGGGAGGTCCAAAGAGGTTCACCCGGATAAAGGAAGGCCTGTGCGATATCACACCCAAGGTCCTCTCCCAGCGCCTCAAGGAACTGGAGGAAGCGGGTCTCATAACAAAGGAGGTCGACGCTTCAAAGGTCCCCATAAAGGCCGATTACGATCTGACCGAATCCGGCATCGAACTTATCGAGGTAATCAAGCAGTTCAAGTGCTGGGCGCTCAAATGGAAGGTGGACAACAAGGTCTGCGAGCACCTGGACTGCAGTGAGTGCCTGATATGACAAGGTCTTTGGAGAGCGCTGCTTGTCCCATGCCCCATCAGAATCAGTGAAATAATATCGAGACCCATTAGGTCTTCGAAGGGGGAGACCATTATGCCGATAAGCCTGTTAAAAGAGGTGGACATAGAACTTCCGATAGATCATTTTCACAGCGGGGACCAGTTCGAGATACCCTTGAAGGTCCTCGAGGACCTTTTTCTCGATTTCCCCGATGCTGATATCCTGATACCGCTCGGCAAGAACATCGGGCATCATTTTCCCGTGTACTACCGCGGTAACTTCAGGGAGCCGCCGCGGAGGTTCGACATAACGGACGAGATAGAAGGCGATCTTGTGAAGCTCGAGTTCCAGGTAGTGAAGAGGTCTGATGACCGCTCTGCCATTCAAAGGTGAAAGTATCTTTGGGACCCGTCATCCGTCCCTGAGCAAGAGGTTAATATCCACACGAACATCCGGTTCCGAGGTTGAAGGGAAGATGAAGATGAGAAGATTTCCGTCCTACGTGATATTCTCCCTTGTCCTCATCATGCTTATCATATCCCTTTGGAACATCGGCGTCCGGTCCCAGGAACCGGCGGCTGAACCTCAATGGCCGATGAAGGACGGATCGCCGCAGCGGACTGGCAGAAGCCCCTATTCCTGCTCGGACAATCCGGGAAGGGTCCTCTGGACCTATGGCCCCATAGACGCCGCGTTCGAACCTCCCGCCGTGGACCACGACGGCACCATATACATAGGAGATTTCGATTCGAGGGTCCACGCAATCAATCCCGACGGCTCGAGCAAATGGACCCTTGAGATCGGAACCGATGCACTGGGCCCCCCGACCATCGATCCTTCCGGCAGGATCCTCTTCGGAACTGAGACCGGCGAGGTGATATGCCTCGACCGCAGCGGCGAGAGGTTGTGGACCTTTAAGGGGAACGGTTCGTTCGAAGGGTCCCCCGTCGTGGGTCCGGACGGTACGGTATATGCCTGTTCCGGCGTCGAGATAGACGTGGTGGAAGGAGAGGTGATCTCCTGGGGGGAGAGAAGACTATATGCCATCGGCGAGAAAGGGGATGTGAGATGGTCGAACACGAGTATCGGCGTTTGGGCGGCTCCGTCCATCGGGCGGGATGGTACGGTATATATCAATGGCGGACAGCTGATCGCTTTCTATCCCGATGGAACGGTGAAATGGGAATATAACCCCATCAACAGCCTTAACGCTGACCCGGTCATAAGGGAGAACGGAGATGTCATCCTCGGACTGGATGACGGATTCATAGAATGCGTATCGCCGAAGGGAAAATCCCGTTGGATAACGGAAATATCCCACGGGATCGCCTATAATCCACTGATCGGGGCAGATGGAAATATCTTCCTCTTCGGCGGCTGGGATTCGTTCACGGTACTCGACCGCAATGGCACGGTCCTTAGGACAGTCGATGACATGGGCCCGATGATCGCAGCATCACCGGTCCTGGATTCGGAGAACAACATCATATACGGATCGCAGTTCAGCGTGCACATGCTGGACGAATACGGCAACGAGGTATGGAAGCATTCTCCGCATATAGACTGGAGCGTCCCGGATTGGTCCCCATTATGGTCCATGGAGGACCCCGTGATAGCAAAGGGCGGTACCGTCGTATATTTCTGCGATCCGACCAACGAGATAGTGGCACTCGGGCAGGCCCCCCCAGCCAAGATCAAGAGCCTCAGATCCAACAGGAACGAACAGCATGTCGGCCTTCAATGGTCCTACGAACCATCTCTCCATGAGGATGAGAACGGATACCTCAACATCGACGGCTACAGGATCTATCGGAGGGAACTGCCAGATGGAGACATGCAACTCATCGATACCATAGGTCCCGACGACTGGGCCTATCTCGATTCATCAGCTCCGGCAGGACCTCTCGAATACGGCATAGTTGCCTTCGACGGGGATCTCGAGAGCCCATCCTCCGTGGTGGAGGTCAAGATGGCAGAGGAAAGGGAGAACGGTATCCTGACGATATTTATGATAACCGGAGGAATAGTCTCGATGATGGCTATCCTGGCGGTGGTGGTGGCTTCCGTAATGACCGTGGTCATCCGGAAAAGAAGGGAGAGAGTGATCTTCGAAGGGAGTTTCTTCATCGAGGAGTAATGGACGGGACTTTACTTTCCCCAAACAGGTATCCATCCGGATACTGACCAGATTATATACTTCTCATCACATGCACTTATAGTATCAAAAAGATATCATGGTGGTCAACATGGTCATGAGACAGATAATAAGCATCGATCACGACAGATGCACAGGCTGCGGTCTCTGCGTTCCCGACTGCCCCGAGGGGGCTCTCCAGATCATCGACGGCAAGGCCCATCTCATCAGTGACATCTTCTGCGACGGTCTCGGAGCCTGCATTGGGACCTGTCCCGAGGGGGCTATCAGAACGATCGAGAGAGAGGCGGAGGAGTACAGCGAGAGGCTCACAATGGAGAACATCATCAAGGCGGGTTCAAATGTCATCAAGGCCCATCTGAAACATCTAAAGGATCATGGACAGACCGGATACTTCAACGAGGCAGTCGAAGTTCTCAAGGAGAAAGGGATCGAGGTTCCTTCACTCGAAGAAGAGGAGCTCCCGTGCGGTTGTCCGGGTACCATCATGAAAAAATTGGACCCCGTCGAGGAATCAGACCGCCCGGAGGGCGGTGAAAGGACATCGGCTTTGAGGCAGTGGCCAGTCCAGATACACCTGCTGCATCCAAAGGCCCCGTTCTTCGAGAACTCGCATCTCCTGATCCTCGCTGACTGCGTGGCAGCCGCGAACCCGAATCTGCATTCACAGCTCATTCACGGAAAGACCGTGGCAATGGGGTGCCCCAAGCTCGATGATGCCCGCGCCTATATTAAGAGGCTTTCAGAGATACTCAGGCAAAACAGGATAAAGTCGGTGACCGTTGCCACAATGGAGGTGCCCTGCTGCAGCGGAATGGTCAGGATAGCCGAGGAGGCTGTAAAGCTCTCGGGCAAGGAGCTGCCTCTCATCAAAGAGATGATTTCTCTCCGCGGTGAGCTGATGTAAAGGCTGCACTCCCATGAACTTTAATAACCAGGGTACGGTTCTACGATATGGCGGACCTCCATGAGAATCCCAGCCCCCGTCATATTGACGACAGTCATCATTCTCCTGCCCCCGATCATCCTTTCCAGTATCGGCGCTGACGGGGATCGGACTAGGTCCGAACCCTGGGAGCCGGACCTCTCCCTGTCGGTCGACGATGAGAGAAAGAGCGTCGATGTGTCTCCGGGTAGCACCGGAACCGTGAACTTCACGTTGACGATCTCATGCGTGGTGCCCGCCGAAGCTCCCTCCGACCTTTCGGTGGAGCTGGAGCTTTACGCATGGTGGTGGGACGTTTCCGATATACCGGAAATATCGTTCGCACCGGGATCGTCCCGCAGAGATCTGGTGATCTCCGTCACTGCTCCGGTGAACACTTCCGCCGAGATGATCGTGGACCTCGAGGTCTGGGGAACCTGGAACTATGTAGACACGGATATGAATGGGACTATTGAGAGGAGGGATATCGCAAGGATAGACGTAATCCCGTTCTACGATATGTTCATAGGATCAAACTTCCCCAAGAAGTACGCCGATGTGGGGAGCTGGGCGGAATTTCCCTTCAACATAACGAACCGATCGAACCTCAACGTCAACATAACCCTCCTGATCGAGGATGACAGCGGGCACCTCGAGGTTCAGTTGGATGAAAGGTCCTTCGGGGTGGGAAAAGGTGAAACGAGGACATTGGTCCTGAGGGCAAGGCAGAACCCTAGCCGCTCAAGGGGGAACACCATCCATGTCTATGCCTACATCGAAGAGGACCCGGATAATACCGAATGGGACCTTCCCCTGCTCTTCTACACCGAACCGACCTTCTCCACATTCTTCTACGAGAGGAATTTCCTCAGATTGGTCCTGATCATCCTTGTCATCGTCGGTGTCTCCGCAGCTCTTTTCCTGTGGGAGAGGACGAGGAAACCTCGAACATGTGATGAGGAGGATGAGGGTCCCGAACGAACTGTTGTGAACAGGAGAGGGCTGAACTTTCCGGGGAAGAAATAAATCCTCGCCTGCCGATACATACCAAGGAGACGGGAGAATGAGGTTTCCATCCCTTGTTACGTTTGCAGTCCTCTTGCTGATCGTCCTATCGTTTCCGGTGGGTATTGTATCCTGCAGGCCCATCGAGCAGCCGGTGGCAGGGGCCCCCAACATCACGATTGAGATCCATCAGGACATCGTCGAGGTAGATGTAGAGCCTGGATCCGACGGGAAGGCAAGGTTCTCGGGAACGGTCTACTGCGACATGCCTCCGTCAACACCTCCTGGGCAGTACTGCGTGGTCCAGCTGAGTGCGGATGCGGGGGGATGGCCGTGTTCGAACCCTGAGGCCCTTGTCTTTGACAGGACCAAGACAGAGGAAGATTTCGCATTAACCGTCCAGGTGCCCATTGAGACCTCCCAGAGAACCGAAGGACAGCTTTCGGTCTCCGGCAGATGGTCGTACAGCCCCGGGGCCATGGGGGGAACTGTCCCGGCCGCGACCTCGATCATAAGGATTCTCATGTACAGCAGTCTTCAGGTTTCCGCGGGAACCGGGAACAACACGGTTCCGGTCGGTAAATGGGGGGAGCTGCCGGTGCTGATAACAAACGGCGGCAATGCCAACGATAACATCGATCTCTGGTTATCCGATGTTCCCGACGGTGTCGATGCATATCTGACGAGTGACAATATCATGGTCCCGGAGAAGCAGACCCAGACCGTTATCCTGAAGGTGAAGCAATCATCCGGTTCACCGAGGACCCACAGGATAGTGGTTCACGCAAAGGGGGGCGCGAACGGGACCAACTCTGAGTCCCAGAGGAGCATCGTTTTCGATACGACGATATCCGCCAGGTCCTTCTTCACCACTCCCTACATCATCGTACCCCTGATCATCCTGATGGCCATCGGAGGTATCGTGACATACAGGATGATACAGAAGAGCAGAAGGAAGAAGTTCACCGCCAGGGAGATGGTGTGATTGGTCAAGGTGAAAATCATCAGGAACCCGCTCTTCATCTGTCACATCCTGGTTGTCCTCATGCTTCTAGCCGTCACCCAGACACCATTTCCGGAGATATCGGGGAACGCACAGGAAGGTGAGGGCGACAATGGGCTCCCGCCTCCCGAGGTTCGTATCGAGATGGACAGCTATGAGGAGCACGCCGATGTCGAACCAGGCGGAGACGGGATCGTATCTTTCTCCGGGAAATGTTACTGCACACTTCCCCCGGGATCGAACGGATCCACCATGGTGGGGGTATATCTTGTGATGGATGCCGGCGGTCTTCCGATCTCGAATCCCCCTTCCCTTGTCTTCTCTCAAAGTACGACATCGAGGAGCTTCATCTTCTCGGCACAGGTCCCCCTCGAAAGGGATCATAGGGACGATCCGATCCTGAAGATCGGGCTCCAGTGGAGGTATCTCCCCGACGGATGGAAACGATCCACGGACAGCGTCACCGAATGCAGGATAATCGTGGATCAGTACTCCAAGTTGTTCATAGAAAGGGAGATCATCAGCGATAGGACCCCGGTGGGGGAATGGGGGGCCCGGTCATTCAAGGTGATCAACTGGGGGAACGGGGATGATCGTGCGTTCCTCGAAATAGTATCGACATCGAAGAAGCTGGACGCCAAGCTGGATAGGGATCATGTCGATGTCGAAAGGGACGAGAGGAATGAATTCAATGTGAAGATCAGGCAAGGATCGGGGAAACCGGGAAGATACGAGGTCAGGATCAGAGCGTGGAGCGATGTCAAGGGTAATGGAAACGATACCTACTACGACATTCCATTCCTCACGAAGACGTCTCTGAGGAGCTTCACAACCACACCGTCCCAGTACATGCCAGTGATCTCGATCTCTCTCATTCTCATCCTGGTGGTTGCATGGGTCATCCTGAGGTCCAGACTCTTTCCGGATGAAGATGAGGGCGAGGATGAGGTCGAAGAACGCCCCCGTCAGGAATCCGGGAAACCACCGAAACGCTTTAAAGGACAGGAAACACCCACCAAGGGATTATATAAATCAACTTCCAATAAGCGGTCATGATAGGTCCAGGAGGCCTCGGATGAGAGCGAGATACGCCCCACTCTTATTTTGCCTGTTATTGATCCTCCCGTACTCTGCCATGGCGTCTTCCGAGGAGTCCCCTCAAAAGGCACCCCCAGGAAGTGATCAGGTATCCGCCGGGAGCCGGAGCATCGAATGGGAGCCACTGGTCAATGGAACCTGGTCGTCATACATCAATGCCACCGCCGATCTCAGGATGGATCTCGACCAGATGAACGGGACCCTGAACGGGTCCGCACCCTATGATCCGTACTACGATCACAATTCGACAGTGAGAGCGGCGATCGATGCCGCCCCCCAGTGGCTGAACGACAGCCTCAGCTGGAAGTTCTCTGAATTCTGGCCCCACTTCGGGCACCGCCTGGCCAAACTCCTTCTCAACGACTCCGTAGACTGGAGATACCGAGACGAGATAGCCTTCACGATCGCGCATCTGCCTGCCAACGTTCTCAGCTCCACCTGGGTATGGCCCGAGCTGCTCATCGAGAACGTTGAGATGATCTACAAGGTCGCAGGGGAGGTGCAGTATGCGACCCTGAACGACGTCAATACGACCAGAGGTCTGAGAACAACAATCACCTACAATATGCCCGGCGGCAAGGTTACGCTGCCGGATGAGGTGTACTACGAGAACCTCGTGATGCCCCGCAACAGCCTCGAGCAGCCGAATTACATGAACAGGACCAGTCGTAGATATACATACCCGGATGACGGCTGGTTCTGGAGGACATTTCTCTACTACAGGTCAGATCCGGGCTATCCTGTCCTGCGGGACAGGCTCCTGAACCAGACGACACTCTGGAACGGAACCACCAACGATATCCAGAACAACGGTGCGGTCGGGGCCGTCACGAGATGGCAGATGGATTCAATGACCTTCGGCATGCCGGAACCGGGTAGAAGATCGAGCCAGCCGGTCCTTGCATACGGAGAGCACATCGGTATGTGTGGGGAGAACTCGTACCTCCTGACAGCGGTCGCAAAAACCGCATTGATCCCCGCGGTCACGGTCATAAATTTCGATTGGATGCATGGATGGAACATGTTTTACGATAGAGGCTGGCACGTATGGAGGGCCTACGACGGCATCATCAACGATACGCTGGCGGAGGGAGGCCCGGGCGCTGTCAACGTCCATACGGCCTTCAATCCGGATTCAACACAGTTCAACAGCGCATACCTCCATACACAGATTGCAAACCTGACGGTCAGGGTAACGGATGCGGCAGGAAGCCCGGTGGACGGGGCCATGGTCAAGCTCTATTCGTATCCCGCATCGAACTACGAGTACAGTTATGGATTGATAGGGAACCACACGGATGCTGCAGGTGAGACCGATTTCGAGATCGGCTTCGGTTTTCCTTACTACGTTCAGATCCTCACCCCGATGGGAATGCACCTTGACGAGATGGTGCCAATACCGGAAGCGGTCCCGAGTGCCGTTGCGGGCTTTCATTACTGGTTCAACGTCACGCTGAACAGGACCATGCCCTTGAAGGCAAATCTCACAAGGATCGCCACGGTCGAGACCGGATTGCTTTTCAATGCTACCGTCTTGGAGATCGATCAGTGGACGCGGTCCTACACCGACCCCATGAGCATGGGGATGTACACTTCCAAGAACTACCCCGACCGCTCCATGCTCCGGTTGTATTTCCTTGATGATGACAACTACGAACTATATACGAGCGGGGCCGAGTTCTTCCCCTCGGCCGTCGCAAACCTATCCAAGGACGACCCGGCCGTTGTCAAACTTCCGGATGACAGGGATTGGCATGTGGTCATCCCCGGTCTTTCCCTTCCCCAGACCCGGACCTATGTGGAACTGAGGCTCGATGTAAGCAGATCCATCGTCGAACCCGAAGCCAGGATACTCTCTCCCGAAACTGGCACCTACATGCTGGGAGAGGAGCTCCATTTCAAAGGCGTTCTCGATCCCTATCCGCCTTACCTCGGCGAGGTCAATTACTTCTGGTTCGTGAACACCTCTGCAGAACCGCTGAGTACCGAGACTGAGTTCAACTGGACACCGGGGGCGGGCGTGTTCATGGTGACCTTCTCGGTCTGGAAGGACACGGAAATGGTCGACTCCGACCGTGTCGTCTTCGAGGTGATCGCACCCAACAGACCGCCTGTTGCGGTCATCTCCAGCCCGGGGGAAGGCCATACCGTGGCGGCAGGGACCGATATAACCTTCCTATCGGACGGAACCATGGACCCCGATGGAGACCCGCTTACATACGAATGGTCGATCCCCGCTTCGGGTACCTATCTTTCGGACCAGAAAGGTTTCACGAGGAAGTTCGTCATCGGCGACCATACCGTCAGATTGAAGGTCATCGATGATGGCGGTCTGACCTCGACGGACCTTGTAAACATAACCGTCGTCGAGGCGAACACTCCTCCCGTACCTTTCATCCGGTCCCCGGAGGGGTATTCGAAATATCTGGCGGAAGAATCCGTCGAGCTCTCTGCGAACGGGACATATGACCTCGAGGGCGATGTGATCATCTATCGATGGACCAGCGATATCGATGGTCCCCTCTCGAACAGCAAGGAGGACGTAGTCCTTCTATCGATCGGGGAGCACCTCATCACCCTGAACGTATCGGACGGGGAGCTTTTTGCCACTTCTTCGGTCACGGTCTATGTGGAAGAAATACCACCCGTGGTGAACGAGCCGCCTGTAGCCGTGATCAGCGAGCCCGGAGAAGGTGATGGTTTCCATGTCATGGAGCTCATAGTGTTCCGTTCCAACGGTAGCTACGATCCCGAGGGTGAGGACCTTTCCTATCTGTGGCGCATAGACGGCATCAACCTGTCGGTGGAGTCCTCCTTCGCCCTCTACCTCGGGGAAGGAGTTCATGTCGTCAGCCTTTTCGTATCTGACGGGAATCTGACCTCAAAAGATTCGATAACCTTCATAGTCACGAACAGGATTCCGGTGATCTCGGTCCTCATGAACGGGACCACCGTTCTCAAGGGAGAGCTGCTGACGATCGTAGAGAACGAAACCCAGACCTTCGATGCCTCCGGTTCTTACGATCCTGACGGGGGTTCCCTCACATTCAACTGGTCACTGGACGGAGAGGCAGTAGGCACCGATCCCGTTCTGAAGATCAGTATGCTGAAAGGCTACAGGGAGCTCAGGCTGATGGTATATGACGAGCAGGGAAGATCGACGCTCTTCATCCAGGGATTCAGTTGCATAAGAGCGGAGACCCCCGGGCCCGAGGAGACCGATAGCGATGGGAAGGAGGGCATATCCCCGGCCTTCTACATCATTCCTTTAATACTCATCATAGTCTTCATCGTCGTATCTGCGGTCTTCTTCCTCCTTTCGAGAAGGGGGAGGGATGTGTACTTCGAAGAATGACGGTTCTATGTCCTGGCATGGTGGATCTCCAGGAAATGATGGGGTCTGTACTTATTCTTGGCCCTCCTCAGACCCTCCACCCCCATGTCGGATTCCCTGTTGATATACCGGTACCTGCCTGCAAGGGCCTTCGCTGTCTCGTTGTTGATTGCCTGATACAGACCTGCAAGTTCGACATTGGCCTTCTCGTGGTGGACGACAACCATGTCCTCGGAAAGCTTCTCGAAGAGCGAGAAGGCTTCTATCCTTCCATCCACTCTGATGACCAATCCCTCGAGGTCCAGCTCGAACATGTCGTTGAGGGCATGGAAGTTCGTCTGTCTTTCCTGGAGAAGAAAGGCATCCTCCTGACAGCCTCTCCGTTCGCACCACCGTATGAGGAACTCCTTGACCTCCCCGATATTCTCCCTGGTGATATTCTCCACTGTGTGATCGTTGCTTTTTCTGAATTTGTTGAGGTAATTCCGGACCTTGAGATAGTCCTTACCGGGCAGATCAGCAAGGTCCGATGAGAGATAGACGTACTCGTAATAGTCCCTGTGCCCCTCGTATTTGAACTCCGGAAACTCCTCCTTCATCCACTTGGTCGTCCCGGCACCGATCATGGATATGACAGGATCCCATCCTTCTCCCCGGGAGAGTTCGATGACCTCTGCGAAAACCTCTCTGTCAAGGGGGCCGACCGGAGGCCGGATGTAGTGTTTGCCGTCGAGTTCTCCGATGATGAACAGGTGGTCGCCCCTCTTCATGAATGAGTAAGTCATGTAGTCACGCCATGTGTACATGGTGCCGTGAAGGTAATCCGAATGCTCCGGCGGGAACTTCTTGTAATGCTCCCTGAAGACGGGGGCATCATCGAGGGCGACCTTCCTGAAATCGGAGAGTTCCAGGATCACACCTCCCCATCGGGATCGAATATCATCGGTGTTCCGCAAAAGACCCTGAATCCGACAGCCTCGTAGAATTTTCGGCTTCCTTCCTCCGCGATCAGCCCGATCCAGACCAGACCCCTGCTCCTTCCGAAATCGAGCAGCTCCCGGACCATGCCCCTTCCTATCCCCTTGCCCCTGAGGTCAGGAAGAACGACCAGGTCCTGTATATATCCATCGCTGACCCCGTCCGAAACAAGCCTTCCCATGCCTACGGCCCGGTTCTCGATGCTGTGGTAGGCAATAACAAAATCAAAGCTTCCTTTCAGAAGGGGAAGTACTCCCTCGGGGTCGTAGGAATCCTTCCACCAGCCGCCTGCCTTGTATAGCTCCACAATCTCGTCCGAGGGCCATTCGTGCGTGTGGATGAACTCGATCTCCTTCGGGGGCTCCTTCACATCCACCATGAATATGCCTAAATGATGGTGGTATATTGCATTTTTCCCCGCCAGGTTCATTTCTTCCTTCTCGACTTCTCCCGATCCATGATCTTCGCGACCTTTCGGTCCTCCCATTCTTTTCCAAGAAGACCGTCCTCGATGTACACGCTGTACCAGTGGAAGAATATCCCTATGCCCCAACCGCCCAATGGAAATACGAACCAGGGGAATCCGGCACCGGAGAGGTACCATATTCCCACGAGCATGGCGTTTATTATGACGTAGACAACGAGGTGGGTGTAGAAATCCCTGATCTTCCGGACCCTCTTCCTCGCCCTTTTCTCGATCTCATCGTCCCTCATTTCCAACCCTCCGGGGTACCCTATTGGGATTGAAGGGGCTATAAGCTTTGTGAAACGGGAATTATACATTCTTTCTTCGTTTCCGGAGGTAAAGGTAAGATAATGACACAGCCGCGGCAATGACAAGTACGATGATCAGGACCCCCCAGGGGAATCCTCCTTTCTGGGGGCCGGTCTCCTCCTCCTTCGAAGGCAGCTCAAGACCTCTGAGTCTATATCTCATGACCTCTATCTGGGACCCTTCCTCCGCTGACTGCCCCGGGAACAGCGGAGCAAAGACAGCGTTGAGCGGTCTTGTACTGTAGGTGCCGTTCCCGGACATCTGGAAGACAACGGTTATATCGTATTCTATCCTCAGCTCGACATAATTGATACCCTGGAGAGGTCTCGGGACCTTGATCCCTCTGCCGACGATATCGAAGGTCCACATCCCATCCCCTGAGACCGGGACCTCCTCGATGTCGAGTCCCTCGTCCGCGAAGGACAGGGAGCTCTCGACGTCGGGATTCCCGTCGCCGTTAGTGTCTATCGTGAACGAGAGGTCCCCCGCCTGGAACTTCGTGGCGTCCAGTCCGTGATAGGTCATGGTCACCGTCGCGCTCGAAGCCCCCTCGGGAACCTCCACGTATTTCGTCTGGTTGACAAGCGAGAGAGGATTCATCGCCTGGTCGTTGTATCTCGAGAACTCTCCTGACCAGGCGACCTCGGCGGTTGCCGCTCCCATCATTGTATTTCCGGCAACTTCCTGCTCGTCGTAGGCCCGTATGGCATCCCATACGGTGATCTCATCGGGATTCTCGCACATGTCCCTGAGCCGCTCTAGGGTGAGGGCGATGCCAACGGCCCTTCTCGCGTCGACGATCCCGTAACCCTGGACATAATCGACTGGCCGTCCTCCCCATCCTGTGGAGTTGTCATCCCCGGCGACGTTTCCGTGCTCCTCGTTGGGCGGCAGGAATGTGGCGGATGCTTCGAGGATCCATTCCACCTCGTGGATGACCGTTTTCGGGTTCGAGTACCAGCCCTCCGGGTCCGGGCCCGAATAATCCTCGTGCAGATCTGACACCTTCATGGACGGCGCGGCCTGCCACAGGAGTGCTACGAGACCTGCGACATGCGGTGTCGACATCGACGTACCCGAGATAGCCAGATAGTAAGGATTGGTGTTCCCTCCCACGAAGGACCCGCCGCTGATCACCGTTCTTCGGGCGGAGGTCGACCATATAGATCTCCCCGGAGCACCGACATCAGGGTATGTATGGTTCGCACCAACCCGGCCCCTGGAGGAGAAATCGGTAACTGCCGATCCGTCCCTCTCGTATGCTGCGACCATTATCGCTATGGGGGCGTTCCCCTGGCCTGAGGTGGTTAGTTCGTTCCCCTCCGGATCGTCCCTCCCGTCGTTGCCGGCTGACCAGGTTGAGATGACATTGTTATCGAAGGTTATCTTCTCGATGACCTGGGTCAGTGCGGTGCTCGGGTCGTATTCGTCGACGGTGGAATGCCATGAGTTGGTCACAACCCGGATGTTGTCGGGATTGGAGCCCGGTCTGGAGTGTTCGTAGACCCATTCCAGTCCCTGGATGTAACCGTCCTCGAGAGGGGTGCTTCCCTCCTCGGGAAGCGATACTGTCAATCCTATCAGGTTGGCACCGGGGGCCACACCCCTCCTCGCCCCTGCCGAAGCGTCACCATTGCCAGCCACCGTTCCTGCAACGTGGGTCCCGTGGCCGTAGTTCGTGTCGGTGTTCTCGGCCTCCACCCATAAGCCGTTCCCCGCATCGAAGAGGTTCTGGACGGTCTTCGTCTGGTAGTCGAGGTCGGGGTGCCCGGCATCGATCCCGGTATCGACGACGCAAACGGTTATTCCGCTTCCGTCGATGGGGGCCCTGAGACCGCCCGGTCCGTCCAGCATGCTTGCCCAGACCTGTGTTGCGTTGATCACGTGGGTCCCCATCTCCATATCGTGGACCACCGGATCGTTGTTCTCGACGTATTTCACACGATCGTTGTCGAGCAATCCTGCAATCAGGTCCGGGTGCCCCTCGACGGAGATAGCCGGGACCACCGTGAAGGTCCTGCGGACGGAGAAACCGATATCCTCGACGAATTCCCGATCGCCGTCCGTCGGTCCATCGCGGAACTGTACTATCAGTGATACCATGTCCGTCCCGGACGACAGAACCTCGTCGAGGTCTCCGGATAAACGTGAGGTCAGGGGCGATTCTAGGTCGTCCGGCATCGTCGCTCCCTCCGTGGGACCGAGCGACAGGACGGCACCCGATAAGGTCAAGATGGCGATCAACACGGGAACGGCGATCCCTCTCATGGATGGATTAGCGGTATGTGCCGTTTTAAGGGTTTTCATTGAACCGTTAAAATCTCAAGGTATCAAGGCCCGGTTCCACGGGTTCCCAAAGATAGTTATTTATATA